>CABUNB010000003.1 GCA_902492755.1 uncultured Collinsella sp.
AACGTCAGATTGTCCAAATGCGGCCCGCGCAGCGTCGGCCGGTTGCGCGGTTTGGTAAAACCGCGCAACAATAAGTTTGGTACCTTGACATTCATTTCTTATGCTCCTAGATTAGTTAGGCACAAAACAATTGCACTACCTAACTAAAGAAAGGAGCGACACCATGTGCGATGACCACATCGACATCTGCCCCCACACGCCGGGCGGCGACCCCCATGACCCCGCAGATGCGCCCGCGGCACAGTCCCAATCAGACGCGCTTGCCAAGCACATCCTGAACGGACTGGGCTTCTGCGGCCACTTTCTGCATTTTCACGGCGGCGGCGCCTCGGGAAAGGCGCCCATCGTCTGCCTGCTCGCCAAGCAGCCAAACGGCGAGATGTCACAGCAGGAACTGGGCCTGCACTTTGATCTTAAGCCCGGTTCGCTTTCCGAAATTCTCTCCAAGATCGAATGCGCCGGCCTTATCGAGCGCAGCCGCAATCCCAAAGACCGGCGGCAGCTCACCATTCGCCTGACCGAAGCGGGATGGGAAAAGGCCCACGTAGAGCAGGCTGCCCGCCTGCGCTTTAGGGAACAGGCCTTTAGCGCGCTCACCCACGACGAGCGCGAGGACCTCGCCGAAATGCTCGATAAAATCCGCGTAACCTGGGAGGAACTGGATGATTAAAACCCTTATGGGCAGCATCCGCGATTACATGAAGGTCACGATCGCCACACCGCTGCTGGTGCTTGGCGAGGTAATCTGCCAGATGATGATCCCGTTTATCACCGCCGACATGATCGACGCCATCAAGGACGGCACCGCCGTTACCGAGATGCTGCCCACCGCGGGCCTTTTGGTGCTCATCGCGCTGACATCGCTTGCTTTTGGCGCCGCGGCAGGCGTCACCTGCAGCCATGCGAGTTGCGGCTTCGCCAAGAACCTGCGTCACGACCTGTTCTACAAAATCCAGACGTTCAGCTTTGCCAACATCGATGAGTTCTCGAGCTCCTCGCTCGTCACGCGCCTGACCACCGACATCAACAACGTGCAGCAGGCCTTTATGATGATCATCCGTATCGCCGTGCGCGCGCCGCTGGTATTGATCTTCGCCTTTACCATGGCATTTATCATGGGCGGCAGCGTTGCCATGGTCTACCTGGTCATCATTCCGCTGCTGGGCTTTGGGCTGTTCTTTATCATCTTTAAGGTGCGCCCCATCTTCTCGCGCGTGTTCCACAAGTACGATGCCCTTAACGAGTCCGTCGAGGAAAACGTCACCGGCATGCGCGTGGTCAAGAGCTATGTGCGCGAAGACTTTGAGAAGGAGAAGTTCGCGACCGCCGCGCGCGACGTCCAGATGGACTTCACCCGCGCCGAGAAGCTGCTCGCCTTTAACAACCCCATGATGAACATCTGCGTCAACGGCGCGTTTGTCGTCATCATCTACCTGGGCTCCAAGCTCATCATCACGAGCCAGGGCACGCTGTTCGACGTTGGCCAGCTCTCCTCGACCTTTACCTATGGTTTCCAGATTCTCATGAGCCTGATGCAGCTGTCGATGATCTTTGTCATGGTGACCATGGCCGACGAATCGGCACACCGCATTACCGAGGTGCTGGCCGCCGAGCCCACGATCGCCAATCCCGCCGAGCCCGTGCTCGAGGTTGCCGACGGTTCCATCGACTTTGACCACGTGAGCTTTAAGTATTCCAAGCATGCGAAGCGCCAGGCGCTCGACGATATCGACCTGCACATTACGAGCGGCGAGACCATCGGCATCATCGGCGGCACCGGCTCGGCCAAGTCCACGCTCGTTAACCTCATCGCCCGCCTGTACGACACCACCGAAGGCGCTGTGCGCGTGGGCGGCGTGGACGTGCGCGACTACGACCTGGACGCGCTGCGTCACCAGGTAGCCATGGTCCTGCAGAAAAACGTGCTGTTTAGCGGCACCATCGCCGAGAACCTGCGTTGGGGCGACCCGAACGCCACCGACGAGGAAGTCCGCGAGGCGGCGCATCTGGCCTGCGCCGACGAGTTTGTCGACGGTTTCCCCAAGGGCTACGACACCTGGATTGAGCAGGGCGGCTCCAACGTCTCCGGCGGCCAGAAGCAGCGCCTGTGCATCGCGCGCGCCCTGCTGCGTCGCCCCAAGATTCTGATCCTGGACGACTCCACGAGCGCCGTCGACACCAAGACCGACGCCAAGATCCGCGAGGGGCTGGCGAGCTACCTGCCCAACACGACCAAACTCATCATCGCCCAGCGTATTAGCTCCGTGCAGGATGCTGACCGCATCATCGTCATGGAGGGTGGCCGCATCAAGGACATCGGCAACCATGACGAGCTGCTCAAGACGAGCGAGATCTACCGCGAGACCTTTACCTCGCAAAACAAGATGAGTGCCGAGGGCGAGGAGGCGGCCGAGACCGTCGCAGCCGACACCGAGGCATCTGCATCGCAAGCTCAGACCCAGGAAGGAGGCGAGGCACATGAGTAAGGCAGCTACCGCCGAGCGCGCACGCAACCGCAAGGGCGGCACCATGACGCGCCTGATCAAGATGCTCTTTGGCTTCTATCCTGTGCTTTTGCCCCTCGTCGTCGCCGGCGTGGTGCTCTGCGCCATCATCAACTCCATCGGCGCGACCTTCCTGCAGAGCGCCCTGCAAATTATTAGCGAATCGTGGCAGTCGGGCGATTGGGAAGCCGCACAGCCCAAGATCGCGCAGCTCGTGACCACCCTCGGTTGCATCTATGCCGTGGGCGTCGCCTCCTCGCTCTTCTGGAACCGCGCCATGGCCGTCATCACGCAGGGCTCGCTCGAGAAGCTGCGCGAGAAGATGTTCAACCGCATGCAGGACCTGCCGATCCGCTACTTCGACACGCACCAGCGCGGCGACATCATGAGCCACTACACCAACGACATCGACACGCTGCGCCAGATGATCAGCCAGTCGCTGCCCAACCTGCTCATGACGATCATCGTCATCGTCACGGTGTTCTTCATCATGCTGTACTACAGCGCGTGGATGTGCCTGGTCATCATTGCCGGCGTCGCCTTTATGACCTTTATGACCAAGCTGCTCGGCTCCAACTCCGCGCGCTTCTTTATCGCGCAGCAGACTGAGCTCGGCGTAGTCGAGGGCCATATCGAGGAGGTCATGAACGGCCAGAAGGTCGTCAAGGCGTTCTGCCACGAGGCCGCTGCCGAGGCCGATTTTGACGAGCGCAACGAGAAGCTCTTCGAGGTCTCGCAGAAGGCCAACATGTACGCCAACATCCTCATGCCGATCCTCGGGAACCTGGGCGACTTGCTCTACGTGCTGGTCGCGCTGACCGGCGGCATCTTCCTGGCGCTGGGCGTGCCCAACCTGAGCCTCTCGGGCATGGCGCTCTCCATTGCCGTCGTGGTGCCGTTCCTCAACATGACCAAGCAGTTCTGCGGCCAGATTGGCCAGATCTCGCAGCAGATCAACGCCGTGGTCATGGGCCTTGCCGGCGCCGAGCGTATCTTTGAGCTACTCGACGAGGAGCCCGAGGCCGACGAGGGCTACGTGACGCTCGTCAACGCCCAGGTGAACCCCGAGACCTGGCAGCTCGAGGAGGCCGACCACCGCACCGGCATGTGGGCATGGAAGCATCCGCACCGCGCGACCGGCGAGATCGAGTACGTGCCGCTGCGTGGCGACCTGGTCATGGACAACGTGGACTTTGGCTATACGCCCGACCACGAGGTGCTGCACGGCGTGTCCGTGTTCGCCAAGCCGGGCCAGAAGGTCGCGTTTGTCGGTGCCACCGGTGCCGGTAAGACGACCATCACCAACCTCATCAACCGCTTCTACGACATTGCCGACGGCAAGATCCGCTACGACGGCATCAACGTCAACAAGATTCGCAAGTCCGATCTGCGTCGCTCGCTCGGCGTGGTGCTGCAGGACGTGAACCTGTTCACCGGCACCGTGATGGACAACATCCGCTACGGCAACCTCGACGCCACCGACGAGGAGTGCATCAAGGCGGCCAAGCTCGCGGGAGCGGACGACTTTATCACCCGCCTGCCCGACGGCTACGACACGATGCTCACCGGCAACGGCGCGCAGCTGTCGCAGGGCCAGCGCCAGCTGATCTCGATCGCGCGCGCCGCCGTCGCCGATCCGCCGGCGATGATTCTGGACGAGGCCACGAGCTCCATCGACACCCGCACCGAAGCCATCGTGCAGGCGGGCATGGATAAGCTCATGGAGGGCCGCACGACGTTTGTCATCGCGCACCGCCTTTCCACCGTGCGCAACTCCGACGCGATCATCTGTCTGGATCACGGCCGTATCATCGAGCGCGGCAACCACGACGAGCTGATCGCCAAGCGCGGATATTACTACCAGCTCTACACCGGAGCGTTTGAGCTGGAGTAGGACCGGTTATTGACGGAGGGTGCCCCGTGGGCGGCGGGGTATTTCCTCCGTGCTCAAACATTCTCGCTGCGCTGCGAAACTGCGCGCGGAGGAAATACCCCGCCGCCCCGGGGAACCCTCCTGCGCACAATCAGCCCGTCATTTAGAGCGGAATAAAGTTAGTGAGGCCCTGGCCGTTTGGCCAGGGCCTCGTTTTGTAAGTAGCTAAAAAAGCCCCGCGCGAAATGAGCTACTTGAGGAGTTGGGCCATGGCGTTGACGAATTTTTGCACTTGGAGGGTGGGCTCGAGCGGGTAGTGCAAGAAGACCGGCACCTCGCGGCCACATAGGAACGGCACGCCTACAAAAGCCGGGTGCACGCCCGACCACGCCCCGCAAGTGAGCACTGCATCGCCCTTTTCCTCCGCCTCGTTAAAGAGCGCAAAGTCAAAACTGTCCACATCGATCACGTCCACGCCGCCGTCGGCCAACAGGTCGATGCGCAGGCTGTCCATGGCGTCGTTGCCGTGACGGAGCACACGCAGGCGCATGCCCTCCAGGTCAGCAACCGTGATACGCGTCTTGCGCGCAAGCGGACTCGTGCGCGGCACGTCGATATAAAACGGCACATTGACGATGCGGAGCTTTTGGCAGGCGTCGCCCCAGCGTGGGGTAGAAAAACTCGACTGCACCACATCGACCTCGCGGCCCAAGCTGCGCATGACGGTCTCGCGCTCGTCATAGAGATCGCTTACCGGCACGATCTCAAATCGCAGCGACGGTTCCAGATCGTGGATGCCCGACCACATCGACAGCGTCTGGCGCCCCGGGCACATCATCGACACGCCCAAGCGCACCGCACCGCCATCGCCCGCCGCACGTCGGGCACGACGCAGTGCGTCCTCGGACTGGCGCATGATCGAGCGCGCGTCGTCCACCAGTAGCGCACCAGCCGGTGTCACCTTAACGCCCGAGTGCGACCGCTCGAACAGCGTGATGCCGAACTCGGCCTCGAAGCCCGAAACCTGCTTGACGAGTGCCGGCGTCGACACGCGCAGCTTTGCCGCGGCACGCGAGAAACTTCCCAGCTCCGCGGCGGCCGAAATAGCGTCAAGTCGTCGATCGTACACGTCAATCTCCCGTTTTCGCATGCGCGGGCCCACAGCACCGCAGGGGGTCGTTTTCGCAGGTCACGCGCTCAATTGAGAACAGACCTCAATGCACGGTGTAAACCTATGGTTAACGCTATTCTAACAAATATGCAATTCACCTGCGCAAATGCAAAGCATACGATAACCAGCGAAAACCACGTGGGTCGGTTAATGGGAGCGACCCACCGGGAGGCACAAGAAGGGAAGTTCCTATGAGCAATTGGCTTAAGCTCGAGGGCGATGTCTGCGCCGTGACCGGCGCGCTCGGCGGTATGGGCGTCGAGATTTGCCGCGAGTTCGCCCGCAACGGCGCCAACGTCGTCCTACTCGATCTGGACGAGGAAAAGGTCAAGGCCGCAGCCGCCGACCTCGCCGCCGAGTTTGGCATCCACGCCGAGGGTTACAAGATGAACGCCACCGACGAGGCCGAGGTTCAGGCCGCCGTCGATGCCACCATCGCCGACTTCGGCCGCGTCGACGTCCTCGTCAACACCGCCGGCATCCTGCGCTTCGCCGCCATGGAGGACCTGCCGCTCTCCGACTGGAACGAGGTCATCAACGTCAACCTCACCGGCTACTTCATCACCTCGCAGCGCTTTGGTCGCGAGATGATCAAGGCCGGCCAGGGCCGCCTGGTGCACATCTCGACCGTCGCCAGCCACTCCCCCGAGACGTTCTCGGGCGTGTACAGCTCCACCAAGGCCGGCGTCAACATGATGTCCAAGATGCTCGCTGCCGAGTGGGGTCCCTACGGCGTGCGCTCCAACTGCGTCGAGCCCTGCTTTGTTAAGACCCCCATGTCGGCGAGCTTTTACGCCGACCCCGAGGTCGAGAAGAGCCGCAGCCGCCTCATCGCCACGCGCCGCATCGGCGAGGTCAGCGATATCGCCAACGCTGTCATGTTCCTGGCGTCCAAGCGCTCGGACTTTACCACCGGCGACGCCATCAAGGTCGATGGCGGCTTCTCCAATATGATGGGCGACCTCACCGCCAAGCCCGGCGGTCGCCGAGCCTTTGCCGACAACTACCTCAAGAACAAGGGTGTCGAGCTTTGGTCCGACGAGTCCGGCATCGCAAAGCCGACCGACCAGTAAACCATCCTGACAGGGAGGCAGCGCGGACACGCCTGCCCCTCCCCCGCATCGATTAGAAAGAGTCCCATGGCTTCCACCAACTCCAACAAGGGTCGCGCCGTCGTGCTTTCCGCCGCGTGCGTTACCATGTTCTTCATCAGCTCCATCGCGCTGTATTCCGTCGTGAGCAAGAACCTGCTCGCCGTCTACCCCGAGTGGTCCAGCGCCCTTACCTGGGCCTTCCCGGTCTTTCAGACCATCATGGCCGTGACGGGCATCTTTGCCGGCCGCATCTCCGATAAGATCGGCCCCCGCAACGTCGTGATCGCCGCCGCCGTGTGCTACGGCGTGGGCTGGTTCATGTCCGGCACCGTCACCGAGCCGTGGCAGTTCTACCTGTGGTTCTCGCTCGTCGCCGCCGTCGGCAACGGCCTGGGCTACAACCCGGCGCTCACCACCGGCCAAAAGTGGTTCATCGACAAGAAGGGCCTCGCCTCCGGCATCACGCTGGCCGCCTCGACCGCCGGCCCCGCCGTGCTGTCCCCGGTGCTCGCCTCGCTGCTCATCCCGAGCCTTGGCATCTTCGGCGCGTTGAAGGCCCTCGGCGTCATCTTCTTTGTGACGATCGCCGCCTCCGCCCTGTTCCTGAAGGCCCCCGAGGCCGGCTGGCTGCCCGAGGGCTTCGAGGCCCCCAAGGGCGGCGCCCACGCCGGCACCTTCGGCGACCTCACCCCGGGCGAGATGGTCAAGACCCCGCGCTTCTGGGTCCTCATCATCACCTTCGCCTTCGCCGCCACCGCCGGCACCCTGCTCGTCGGCAAAGTTGCCTCCATCGCCGCCGTCCAGCTCTTCGCCGACCCCACGAGCGCCGCTGCCGTCGCCCTCGGCGGTGTGGTCGTCTCCGTCAACACCTGCGCCAACCTGGTCGGCCGCCTGTCCTTTGGCCAGATCATCGACAAGCTCGGTGCCTACAAGTCGCTGCTCATCAGCCTTATCGTCACCATCGTCGCGCTCGTCATCATGTCGATGAGCTTTACGCAGAGTATGTTCTTTGTGGCGCTCGCCCTGCTCGGCTTTAGCTTTGGCGCCCTGCTCGTCATCTACCCGCCGCTCACCGGTGGCGCCTTTGGCACCAGCAACATCGGCGTCAACTACGGCATCATGTTTTTGGGCTATGCCGCTTCCACCTGGATCAGCCAGCCCATCACCGCCGTGCTGTATCACGCCGAGGCTGGCAGCGCCGCCTACCAGCAGTCCTTCTACGGCGCCATTGTGATCGCCGCCATCGCCGTCGTGCTCACCGTCTACATGATGGTCTCCGACAGCAAGAAGAAGTCCGCCTAGTTTTGCTTGACGCGGCAAGGGCCGTCCTCTTGCCGCATTCCACCGGTCACCAGTATTAAGGAGTCGAAATGTCTGAGCTCAACCCCGTCCGCATTGCCGTTATCGGCGCCGGCGCCATGGGCCGCAACCACATCCGCTTTGTCACCGAGGAGCCCGAGGCCGAGCTCGTCGCCATCGCCGACGCCTTTGAGGGCGCCCGCGCCACGGCCGAGGCCGTCGGCGTGCCGTTCTTCACCGATCCCGCCCAGATGATGGACGAGGTCAAGCCCGAGGCCGTCATCATCGCCACGCCCAACGACCTGCACCTGGGCGTCGCCCGCGAGGCCGTCAAGCGCAACATCGTGCCGCTGGTCGAAAAGCCGATCTCCAACGACCTCGAGGATGCCCAGGCCTTCGCCGCCGAGGCCGAGACCGCCGGCGTGCCCGTGCTCGTGGGCCAGCACCGTCGCCACAACCCCTTCGTCAACAAGGCCAAGGAGATCATCGAGTCCGGCGAACTGGGCAAGCTCACCGTGTCGAGCTTCCACTACATGATCTATAAGAATGACGAGTACTTCGATGTCGAGTGGCGCCGCAAGAAGGGTGCCGGCCCGATCCTGGTCAACCTGGTGCACGACGTCGACCTGCTCCGCTACCTGCTGGGCGAGCCCGTTGCCGTCCAGGGCATGCAGTCCAGCGCCGCCCGCGGTTTTGAGACCGAGGACTCCGCCGTGGTCAACGTTCGCTTTGCCGACGGCGCGCTCGCGAGCATGACCATCTCCGACGCCACCGCCAGCCCCTGGAACTGGGAGGCGACCGCTCGCGAGGACCCGCAGTACCGTCCCTTCGACGCCGACGCCTACTTTATCGGCGGAACCTTGGGTGCCCTTTCGCTTCCCCGCCTGCACCAGTTCTCCTACAACGGTGCCTCCAACTGGCACAAGCCGCTGCAGATGGAGATCCCGGCCGTGGACCCGGCGCTGCCGCACAAGATGCAGCTCAAGCACTTTGTGAAGGTTGTCCGCCGCGAGGTCGAGCCCGTCGTGACCCCCGCCGACAACGTCAAGACGCTCACGCTTCTCAACGCCGTCAAGGAGGCCGCCGAGACCGGCAACCTCGTCGAGCTGTAAAGGGCTTGGGCGTGGCAAACACCTAAGCCGAGCCCCTCGGCCCGCCACAAATAAGCCCCTCTTCTTCGCCCCGCGAGCAGTCTCCTGCCGCGGGGCTTTTTTGACTACGTTGGTTATGATTTTCTTGGCCCGGGGCTATTTTGCGCCTCGGCTTGAATCGTCCGCCACGAAATGGGCCCATCTACTACGTTTAGCCGACTACCCTCAACCATGCCAATTTTCGCGAAATCAAAACCGCAGGTAGACGGCTTGCCGATTTTCGGAAAAACCAGGTATGGTCGACCCATACGGGTCAAACGTAGTAGATAGGCCGTTTTCGTGGCACAGCCCTAAAAAACAGTCTTTTTGAGTAGTCTTTTTGGGACGGGGCTCTTTTAGCTACCCCGGCAGTCAATCGGCCAAACCGTTCACTTCATAAGCCGGGGTAGCTAAAAGAGCCCCGTCCCAAAAAGACTACTTGGGTGGGATGGCGGGTGGTATCCTTGGTAGCCCTGTGCTGCAAACGCACCTTAAACGCAAGGAGTTCCATGAATCTTATCGCCCAACTCGCCCGCGAGCTCAACATTAAGGCTGCCAACGTCGAGGCGGCCGTCAAGCTCATCGACGAGGGTAACACCATCCCCTTCATTTCGCGCTACCGCAAGGAAGCAACGGGCGGCATGGACGACGTTGCCCTGCGCGCGCTCGATGAGCGCCTGTCCTACCTGCGCAACCTTGAGCAGCGTAAAGACGATGTCATCCTGCTCATCGACGCTCAGGGCAAACTCACGCCCGAGCTCGAGCAGCAGATTCGCGAGGCCACACAGCTCCAGCGCGTCGAGGACCTCTACAAGCCCTACCGCAAAAAGCGCATGACCCGCGCGCAGAAGGCTCGCGAGGCCGGCCTGGAGCCGCTCGCCAACATGATCATCATGCAGGCATCGGCCAAGGGCAGCGCGCTCGATGCCGCCGCGGCCTACGTCAACGAGGAGGCGGGCTTCGACACCGCCGAGAAAGCGCTTGCAGGTGCGGCCGACATTGTGGCCGAGACGGTGGCCGAGGACCCCGAGAACGTCGCCGACCTGCGCGCCTTTACGCAAAACACCGCCGATATCGTCGTCGAGGCAACCGACCCCGCCGAGAAGACTCCCTACGAGCCCTACTACAACTTTGCCGAGCCGCTGCGCCGCATCCCCAACCACCGCGTGCTGGCCATCGACCGCGGCGAGCGCGAGGGGAAGCTACGTGTGCGCGTAAACGTCGACGGCGCAGCTGCCACGGCGCGCCTCGGCAGCCGTTGGCCCCGACGCCAGGGCGTGTTTGCTCCCATCTTCGATGCCGCCATCGCTGACGGTTACAAGCGCCTCATGGCCCCCTCGCTGGAGCGCGAGGCCCGCGCCAAACTCACCGTTCGCGCCCAAACCGAGGCCATCAACGTCTTTGCCAAGAATCTTGAGGGCCTGCTCTCGGCACGCCCCGTCCGCGGCGCCCGTGTGCTCGCGCTCGATCCGGGCTACCGCACCGGCTGCAAGGTCGCCGTCATGGACGAGACCGGCAAGCTGCTCGACCACAGCGTGGTCTACCCCACCAAGCCGCGCCACGACGTCGCCGGCACTAAGCGCGAGCTCGCCCGCCTCGTCAAGAAGGACGGCGTCAACACCATCGTCATCGGCAACGGCACCGCCAGCCGCGAGACCGAAGAAGTCGTCTCAGAGTTCATCGCCGAGCAGGCGCCTGGGCTGCGATACACCATCGTCAACGAGGCCGGCGCGTCGGTGTACTCCGCCTCCGAGCTCGCCAGCCAGGAGTATCCCGACCTGGACGTCACCGTGCGTGGCGCCATGAGCCTGGGCCGCCGCCTGCAGGACCCGTTGGCAGAGCTCGTCAAGATTCCGCCCCAGTCCATCGGCGTGGGCCAGTACCAGCACGACCTTGACCAGGCCGAGCTTTCACGCACCCTGGGCCACGTGGTGGAGGACGTCGTCAACCGCGTGGGCGTCGACGTGAACACCGCGAGCGCGAGCCTGCTGGGATACGTTTCGGGCATCACACCGAGCGTGGCCAAGAATATCGTGGCTTTCCGCGAGGAAAACGGTGCCTTTACCGATCGCCGCCAGCTTAAGAAGGTCCCCAAACTGGGACCCAAGGCATACCTCAACGCCGCAGGTTTCCTGCGCATCAGCGGCGGCAAGAACCCGCTCGACGCGACAAGCGTCCACCCCGAAAGCTACGAGGTGGCCACGGCCGTCCTGGAGCGCGCCGGCGTTGCGGCAAGCGAGCTCAGCCGCGGCGGCGTGCCCGATATCGAGCGCCGCCTGGGCAGCATCTCGGCGCTGGCAAGCGACCTGGACTGCGGCACCCTAACGCTCATCGACATCGTCAACGAGCTCAAGAAGCCCGGCCGCGACCCGCGCGACGACGCGCCCGAGGTGGTCTTTAGCCGCTCGGCGCTTTCCATCGACGATCTGGAGCCCGGCATGGAACTCAAGGGCACGGTGCGCAACGTTGTGGATTTTGGCGCGTTCGTCGACGTGGGCGTGCACCAGGACGGCCTCGTACACATCTCCAAGCTCGCCAACCGCTTCGTCAAGCACCCGAGCGACGTGGTGCGCGTCGGTGACACGGTCAAGGTGTGGGTCGAAAAGGTCGATCGCGACCGCAAGAAAATCTCCCTCACCATGGTGCAGGGGAAGTAAACCGCCAAAGCAAGGGTCCCCCCTCTCGCGACGTGCAAAATCGCGAGTATTCTGCAAATTCCACCGTTCCGGATGCCCCTCAGAGACGAAAAAGCAAGAAACAGCCCCCGTTTTAGCGTCATCAGAGCCAAAACGGGGGCTGTTCCATGCTTCACCCAGCTGGTAAAAGCCTTTACCTTGCTGAATACTCTCAATTTTGCACGGCGCAGGCGGGGGTACCTTTGTCCACGGCAGGATATGGAAGCCTATCACCAACCTACCGGCAAGTTCGTGTCGGCAGCCCCGGCCTTTCCTTTGCCTAGCGCGACCCTCGCGAAGCGCGTGAGCGATAGGGAAAGGAAAGGCCGGGGCGAACAACCCGCGATGTAGTCAGCGTTCGCGTTACGGCAGGATATGGAAACCGAGCGAGGCGATATCCTTGGCAAAACCGCGCACGGTATCGAGCGAGACCTCGTACGGGTCACGGCCGATGTTCTTACGCTTGGCCAGGATGCTGTTGGGCACCGTGATGATCTGGCAACCGCATCCTTCCGCCTGGTAAATATTGATAAGCTCACGCGTGGACGCCCACAGGACCTCGCAGTTGGGCTTGGCGGCGGCCTTCTTCACCGACTCCGTCATAAACGGAATGGGATCGACGCCGGTGTCAGCGATACGGCCGGCAAAGAGCGAGATGATGGACGGCGTCTCGGCATCAACGGCCTCGACCATCTCGTCGACCTGCGTAGGCGTAAAGATGGTGGTGACGTTGACCTTGATACCGTCGGCAGAAAGCTTGCGCGCCAGCTCGGCGGTGGACTCACCCTTGGTGGTCACGCACGGAATCTTGACGTAGACGTTCTCGGCCCAGGTAGCGATCTCGCGGGCCTCGACCCCCATGGTCTCGACGTCGTCGGCAAAGACCTCAAACGACACGGACACATCGGTGATGTGAGCCAGGACCTCCTTGGCAAACGCGCGGTAATCCGTCACGCCGCCCTTCTTCATAAGGGACGGGTTGGTCGTGAAACCCTGAACGTTGCCGTTCTCGTACATGTCGAGCATGCCCTCGAGGTTTGCACCGTCAGCGAACACCTTGATTGCCATCTGCCTGATTCCTTTCGCTTGCACACGGCCGGTAAACTGCTAAACACTTTACCTACGTTTATCAAGGCGTGAGCTGCGGTTTTTTATCTTCTCGGCGAACGGTTTTGCAGTTTTACCATTTTTATATCGACACCCCAGCGGCAAAACGTTTTTGCTGATCATCGCGGTTGATTCCGTTCGCGGCGCAGAGACAGCGCTTCACCGATGCGTTTTCACAACCAGTCCAAAACAAAAAGCGGTGACGCCTCATTTGAGACGTCACCGCTTCCGTGTAGGAGCCGGTTATCGGAGCTCCGCCCGATTAGGGCTTAACGTATGCCTGGATTACTCTTCCTCAACGTGATTGATCACAGCACCCTTGGTGTGGATGAAGTTGGGGACGAAGGCGACGATCAGAAGGACAGCAAGAATCGCGTAGACACCGGTGGTACCGAAGGCCTCGGCAGCGCGGCCAAGCGTAATACCAATGACGGAGAAATCGAAGTCGCCGAACGTAGTGTTCTTGAAGCCAAAGACGTCAAGAACGGGCAGGAGCAGGGCCGGGGCAAAGGTGATGAGCAGGCCGTTGACGAAAGCGCCAAGAGCTGCGCCCTTGCGACCGCCGGTAGCATTGCCGTAGATGCCCGCGGTAGCACCGCAGAAGAAGTGAGGAACCATGCCCGGGATGATGAAGATGCCCAGGGTAGCGCCCACGATGAACATACCGACCACGCCACCGATAAAGGAAGCGACAAAGCCGAGGATGACGGCGGTGGGAGCATAGGGGAAGAAGACGGCGCAGTCGACGGCGGGGATGGCACCGGGGATCAGCTTGTTGGAGATGCCCTGGAAAGCCGGGACCAGGTCGGCAAGGATCATACGAACGCCGTTATAGACGATGGTGACACCAACGGCAAAGGACAGGGCACAGGTCAGGGCATAGACAATCACGTTGTCGCCGCCAGCGGTCTTGGTAACGACCGCAGGATCTGCGATGTAAGCGGCGAAAGCGGTAACCAGGTAGAAGAAGGCCATGGTAAGAGCCGTGGAGATGGTAGTGTCGCGCAGGAAGGCGAACTTCTCGGGAACCTCGATCTTCTCGGTGCTGTTCTCCTCGGCGTCCTTAGCAAAAAGCGTACCGACTGCAGCGGAGATGTAATAGGCGAGTGAACCGAAGTGGCCCATGGCGATTTCATCGCCATCGGTAACCTTCTCGGTGAAACGCTGACCAACGGCGGGAAGCATAGCGCTCACGAGGCCCAGGAACATGCCGCCCACGATGACAAGCTGGACATCCTGGAAGCCAGATGCCTGCAGAACGGCAGACAGCAGGCAGGCCATAAACATGCTGTGATGGCCCGTCAGGAAGATGTACTTAAACTTGGTAAAGCGGGCAATGATAATGTTCACGACATAGCCGAGAATCAGGATCATCATGGTCTGAACGCCGAGGACGCTCTGAGCCATCGAAACAACGACCTCGTTGTTGGGCACGACGCCGGTGATGTGGAAACCGGTCTCGATGAAGGTACCCAGCGGAGCAAGGTTCTCCTGAACAACAGCGGCGCCGGCGGACAGCATGATGTAACCAAGAATGGGCTTCAGGGTGCCCGTCATCACCTTGTGGGCAGGACGCTTAAGCGCGACAAGGCCCACAAAGGCAAATAGACCCATAATCCACGCTGGCTTGGTCAGAATCGATTGGATAAACTCAAGTATGGGAAGGATGGCTTGCATCTGCGCTTCCTTTCTCTCTAACGTGGGCGCGTTTCCCTCTTCCACAGGGAACCGCCCTTTTTTGTGCCGCTTTAGGCGTTAGCGGCGGCCGCCTTGATTGCCTCGAGGGCGTCTTCGCGGATCTTCTTCTTGTTCACATAGCTGCGAACGATCACAACGTTGCCGTGGAGCTCGGGGGCGAGTTCTTTAACGGTGATGAACAGATCCGGATTTGCGGAAGAAGCACCGTTCAGGTCCATAGACTCAACGTCGGCCTTGATGCCCTCCTCCTCGCAAAGCTCCTCGACTTTGCCAGCGAGCATCAGGCTGGACCCGATGCCGTTTCCGCATACGGTGATGATATGCATGGCAACCTTCCTCTCCTACACGTGACGGTTTTCCGTCTATCCAAAAGCGGCGACGCATCGCCGTGCCATTAAGGCCTAAAAGAATGAACGCATGGTCTCCAAAACCTGCTCGGGCGTATCGCATGCGCTGAGCTTGGCAACGCAGTCCTCGTCCTCGAACATCTGCGAAAGCTCCGCCAAGCAGCCAAGATGAGCCTTGGGGTCGGGTGCGCAAATACCCACGAGCACGTGAACCGGATCGAAATCCTCGTGTCCAAACGCAATGGCAGGGTCAAGCGTGACGATACAGATCCCCGCTTCACTCACATTGCCATCTGCCTGAGCGTGGGGCATGGCGATGCCCTCTTCCAAGACCATATAGGGGCCGAATTTGTGAACCGATGAAATCATGGCGTCAACATAGCTCTGGTCGCATTTGCCAGCGTCTACGAGCAACTTACCGCATGCCTTGATCGCTTCCTCCCAGTCGGAGGCCTCGACGTGGCAGGCAACAAGCTCGGGCTTAAGAAGATCGGTCAGCATGCTCGTCCCCTACTCCTCGGGCAGGATATGAAAACCAAGCGCCTGAATGTCGCGGGCAAAGCCCTTGACCGTATCAAGCGAGTACTCAAGCAAATCTTTCCCGAAATTCTTGCGTTTGGCAAGAAGGGCATTGGGGACCGTAATGATCTGGCATCCAACGGACTCCGCCTGGAAGATATTGAGGACCTCGCGCGTAGACGCCCAGAGAACCTCGGCAGCAGGCTTAACGGCAGCCTTCTTTACGGACTCCGCCATGAGGGGCAGCGGATCGACGCCGGTATCGGCAATGCGACCGGCAAAGATGGACAGAATAGAGGGGGTCTCAGCAGAGACGGCATCGACAAACTCGTCGACCTGCTCGGGCGTGAAGATAGTGGTGACATTCACCTTGATGCCGTCGGCAGAAAGGCGCTTGACCAGCGCGGCAGTGGACTCACCCTTGGTGTTGAGCGCCGGGATCTTAACGTAGACGTTGTCTGCCCAGGTTGCGATCTCGCGAGCCTCGGCTTCCATACCCGCCTCGTCGTCGGCGAATACCTCAAAAGAGACCGACACATCAGTAATGTGCTCAAGAACCGTCTTGGCAAAAGCGCGGTAGTCGGTCACGCCGCCGGCCTTCATAAGGGAAGGATTGGTCGTGAAGCCCTGAACGTTGCCATTGTCATGCATGTCAAGCATGCCCTCGAGGTTAGCGCCGTCGGCAAACACCTTGATCGCCATGTTCGGTCCTTTCTCATCTAACACTATTGCTATCGAAAGCCTTCTTCTTTGTTTCAAAAGCTTTTCGGTTTTCTTTTATAAACCATTTCAAAAGCTATCGAAAGCTCAATTGTCAACTTTCCGTGAACGGTCGAATATCGGGCGTGAACGTACTTCTTTTGGGCGGCACCTTCAGAATGAGACTCTTTATAGCCCGTTTACGTGCGAACTATCTGCTACGCATGCATTTGTGACATGCCATTCCGTTCTTTTGATTCATCCGAATTTGCCTTGTTCTTTTCATATCGATACGTTATATTTCGATTACGAAAGGCGCATCTTTTACCTTTTGTTCAAAAGGAGCGGCATATGGCATCTACTTCAGACCTTTCACCGGCCGAGCGTCAGCGATTTATCATGAATTGGCTGGCCGAAAAGCCAAATATCTCGGTATCCGACATCGTTCGCCGTTTTTCGGTTTCGGAAGTCACCGCACGACACGACCTCATCTCGCTGGAATCCGAAGGCAAGCTGCGTCGCGTACGCGGCGGAGCGGTATCGCTTTCTCGCTCCAACGCAATCTCGTATCCCGAAGAGCGCATCAATGTCCAAGTCGAGGCCAAGGAAGCCATCGCCGCAACCGCAGCAACTCTTGTTGATGATGGCGATGTTCTGGTAATTGATATCGGCACCACAGGCTTTTACTTCGCTAAGGCCCTCATGGACAAGCGTGAGATCACCATTATCACCGGCGATCTTGCAATCGCGAACTACGCCAGCTTCAATCTCCCCAATGCTTCGGTAGTGCTGCTGGGCGGCTCCGTGCGCAAGGGCCACCTCTATCTCGCGGGCGCACTAACGCTCGACTGCATGAGCAAACTACATGCCGACAAGGCATTTGTCAGTGCCGACGGATTCCACCCCGACCACGGTTTTACCGTCGAGCACGACTTCTCGGCCATGATCAAGCATATGTACCTTACCAACTCAAACCAGGGCTACATGATGGTTGACCAGGGAAAGTTCAATAAGACCAGTTTTTATCAGTCCGCGCAGATCGATGACCTCGACGGCATCATCGTTGATGGAGACGACGAGGGCATCATGACGGCGGCGATCGAGAGCAGTCGCAGTCATCCCAAGCTCTATATTGCAAAATAGCTCAAATGGCCGGGTCGCCCCCACTGCGGGCGACCCGGCCATTTATTAAATCAACCCAAAATGCTGCATCGCTGTGACGGTACCGTCGTGTGCGACATCGTCGGTCACGTAGTCGGCGAGCGCCTTGACCTCGGGCATGGCGTTGCCCATGGCCACGGCCGTCTCGACGGCGGCGAGCATGCCCAGGTCGTTGCCGGAATCGCCAAAGCCAAAGGTGCGCGCATTGCCAGTGCGGCCCAGATACTCCAGCGCTCGCGCCACGCCCAAGCCCTTGTCGATGCCTTTGGGGCTCAGCTCGCGATTCTGGCCACCGGTGTTGCACAGCTCAAACTCGCGATCGATAAAGCCGTCGTCGTTGGCCACGCGAGCCAGGTTGGGCGCATTAAGGCACACCTTGCCCACGCGCAGACGACCGTCGACGTGCATCTCCTCGGCGCTATGCACCACAGAGGCACCGATCAAAGACGACTGCTCAGCGCCCGCGGGCTCCAGCGCAAAGGTCGCAGCGTTGGCCTCGAAAAAAGCCTCGCCGCCCGCCGCGGCAATGCGGCGCGCGAGCTCCTCAACAATGTCTTCGTCAAAGCAATCCTCGTGCACCACGCGGCCCTCGACCTCGAGCGTAGCGCCTGCCATGGCAACGATACCCGCCGGGTTCAGCGCACGCAGGCCATCGGCAATCAGCCACAAGGGGCGACCCGTGCAGATAAATGCCCGGTGACCCGCATTGCGCAGTCGACCAAATGCATCGACAACAGCCTTCGACGGATGGACTGCATTGAAGTCCTTGTCGGTCATATCGTCGGGATCGAACGACGTCAGCGTGCCGTCCACGTCAAAAAAGAGCACGGCGGATTCGGGGCACGCATCAATCATATGGGTTCCTTTCGAGGATAAGGGCAAACGAAGCATCCATCATATAATGGAGCGACGCAACCAGAGAGGTCACCCATGGATTTTTACGCAAGCTGCCCCGAGGGCTTTGAGTCCGCACTCGCCGATGAGCTTAAACGCCTCGGGCTTTCGCATGTCCGCCGCCTGAAGGGCCGCGCTACGTTTGAGGGCGAGCTCGAAGAAGGCTACCGCGCCTGTCTGTGGTCGCGCCTGGCCAGCCGCGTGTTTGTAGTGCTTGGGCGCTTTGAGGCGCAGGATGCCGATGAGTTGTACGACGGCGTTTACGACATCGCCTGGGAGAGCATCGTCCGCCCCAGCGCCACCATCGCCATCACCGCCCGCGGCGTGACCGAGCAGTTGCGCAACACGCGCTTCTCGGCCCTGCGCGCCAAGGACGCGCTGTGCGACCGTCTGGCCGAGACCACGGGCCGTCGCGCCGATGTCGATGCCGCCGATCCCGACGTCCACCTGCTGCTTTCGCTGCGTCAGCGCCGCGCGAGCATCAGCCTGGACCTTTCGGGCGACCCGCTGTTCAAGCGCCTGCCGCCCGCCGCGACCCGCGCCGGCGAGGGCACACACGTGCTGCGCCCCGACTACGCCGCCCTGGTGCTGGCGCAGGTCGGCTGGACCGCACTATGCGAGCGCGAGCTGACGGCCGACGACTACGAAAACGAAGCCCTGCCCACGCTGATCGACGTCTCATGCGCCGGCGGCGGCCTGCTGTTGGAGGCCGTGAACATTCTGACCGACCGCGCCCCGGGCGCCGTCCGCGAGCGCTGGGGCTTTGAGGGCTGGCGGCTGCACGACGCCGCCCTGTGGGAGCAGCTACTTGCCGAGGCGCGCGAGCGCGAGGCGGCAGCGCGCGAGCGGCAGGCACGCATCGTGGCCGTAGACATTGACCCCGCCGCACGCAAGACCGCCGAG
Organism: uncultured Collinsella sp.; assembly: GCA_902492755.1. Classification (GTDB taxonomy): domain Bacteria; phylum Actinomycetota; class Coriobacteriia; order Coriobacteriales; family Coriobacteriaceae; genus Collinsella. The sequence goes on from CABUNB010000003.1 coordinate 19,075, forward strand.
CGCATGGTTAAGTGTGCCGGCTACAAGCGTTTTGTCGATTTTTGCGCCGCCAAGTCCGCCACCGTGCTGGACCACGCAGGTGCCGTTGCCGGTGCCGCCCTGGTCGCAGACACCACCGAGACCCCGCTGTCGCTCATGCACGACGCCATGACGCTGGTCGGCGAGCTGCGCCGCGCCCCCGAGCTCGCTTCGGCGCCGGTCGCCGCTCTCACCCGCGACGGCTTGCTGGCCCGCGCGCTCCACGCCGAGCCCGAGCGCTCCATCGCCGTCATGCCCAATAATGAAGAGGCAACTATTGAGGTTTGGCCCTCGCTCGACCACGCCGCCGCAGCATTTGAAGCTGCGACCAGCGCAGATGTCGAGGGCGAGACCGCGAACGCCGACAACCTCATCAGCGACGAAGCCGCCGACGCCCTCATGCCCGAACCTACCGCCACGCTCGACCTGGGTGACGGCAAGCCGCTGCCCGTGCTCATCCCCGAGTCCGAGCAGTTCGCCAACCGCCTGCGCAAGAACGCCCGCCTGCGTCGCAAGTGGGCAAAGCGCGAGGGCGTGAGCTGCTACCGCGTCTACGATGCCGACCTGCCCGATTACTCTGCCGCCATCGATCTGTACGAGGGTTGCCCGCAGACGCCGGGCCGCTGGCTCGTCATTGCCGAATACGCCGCGCCCAAGACCATCGACCCCGCACTGGCCCAGGCCCGTATGCTCGATATTCTGGCCATCGCGCCGCGTATCTTGGATGTTCCGGCCGAGCACGTGCACGCCAAGGCCCGCATGCGCTCGCGCGGCGGCTCGCAGTACGGCAAGCAGGGCGCCGGCAAGGGCGGATCGGGCGAACGCGCCAACATCGCGCGCCGTCGACTGCCGCTCATCGAAGAGGGCGGCCTCACCTTTGCCGTCAACTTTGACGACTACCTGGACGTCGGCATCTTCTTGGACCACCGCGTCACCCGCAACCTGGTGCGCGAGCACGCCAAGCAGGCGCGCCGCTTCCTCAACCTGTTTGCCTACACCGGCACTGCCACCTGCTACGCGGCAGATGGCGGCGTCGAGGAGACCGTGACGGTCGACCTCTCCAACACCTATCTGGACTGGGCCGAGCGCAACATGCGCCAGAACGGCTTTGTGGGGCCTCAGCATCATTTTGTGCGCGACGACGTACTCGCTTGGATTCGCGACCAGCGCCAGACGCGCAACCGCTGGGACCTGATCTTTGTCGACCCGCCCACGTTCTCGAATTCGTCCAAGATGGGCCACCGCACCTGGGATGTCCAGCGCGACCATGTTGAGCTTTTGGCCGGCGTATCGCGCCTGCTCGCGCAGGGCGGCCATGCCATCTTTAGCTGCAACCTGCGCGGCTTCCGCCCCGAAACGCGCAAGCTCGCCCGCGCGGGCGTGGTGCTGGAGGACATTACGGCGCAGACCATCCCCGAGGACTTCGCGCGCAACCAGAAGGTGCACCACTGCTACATCGTGCGCCGCCTGCCCATCGAGGACGCCATGGCCGAAGTCGGCTTTAGCGCCGAGGAAATTGCCGAGCGCGTCGAGGAACTGCGCAACCCCGAGGCCCGCAAGCCCCGTGCGGCAGTACCCGCGCACGCGCAGGCCGGCAACGGCAAGTCCAACTTTGCCGGCAAGCCCTTCCCCGCCGGCAAGCCCAAAAAGAAGAAGTTCTACGCCAGCAAGCCCAAGGGCAAATAACAAAGTTGCGGTGGAATACGGACTGTTTTGCCTGGAATTAGGCAAATTTAGACCGTATTTCACCGCAACTCATATTGGGATGGTGGTTGGCTATCTAGCCTTGGGTGACTAGGCGGTAGCCAATGCCTACGTGCGTTTGGATATAGCGCGGGTGCGCGGGGTCGGACTCGATCTTCTTGCGCAGCGTGCCCATAAAGACGCGCAGGCTCGCCAGGTCGCTCTTGGTCGCCGTGCCCCAAATCTCGTGCAAAATAAACTGGTGCGTGAGCACCTTGTCGGCGTTGTGTGCCAGCAGGCACAGGAGCTTGTACTCGATCGGCGTCAGGTGCAGCTCCTCGCCGTCCATCGTGGCGATGCCGGCGTCAAAGTCGATATGCAGCTCACCGGTATCGAACGAGCCCTCGGAGACAACGCCGCCCGTTTGCGCATACGAAAGACGTCTGAGCGTCGTGCGAATGCGCGCGAGCAGCTCCTCGACCGAAAACGGCTTGGTCAGGTAGTCGTCGGCACCGGCATCGAGTGCGCGAATCTTGTCCGCGTCCTCGCTGCGCGCCGAGACCACAATGATCGGCATGCCTGACCATGTGCGCACCGACTCCACCACCTTGACGCCGTCCATATCGGGCAGGCCCAGATCGAGCAGCACGATGCTCGGTGCCTGCGACGAGGCAGCGGCGATAGCGGCATGGGCGGTCTCCACAGCCATATGGCGCAGGCCGTGCGCCTCGAGCGCGGCAACGATGAGGTTGCGAACGGCGGGATCGTCCTCGACAACCAAGATGAGCGGTTTTACGGCAGAGTTCGGCACGGCGCTACTCCTTATCAAACGAAACATCGGCGACGGGAAGCTCGATCGTAAAGACCGAGCCGTGCGGGTCCGCCGCGGCAACCTCTATGCTACCGCCATGTGCCAGCGCAATGGAGCGGCAGAGCGAAAGCCCCAGGCCCACGCTGCGGTGGCTGTCGGCCAGGCCATGGTTGGCGGTATAGAACGACTCAAAGATGCGCTCACGGTCCTCGGGCGCAATTCCCGGGCCGTCATCGGCCACCGAGCACGTCACGTGCCCATCGTCGACGCCAATCGAAATCACGATATGCGAGCCTGCCGGCGTATAGGCGATGGCATTGTTCACCAGGTTCACCACGAGCTGTACCATCAGACGCGCGTCGACGTTAACGAGCGCCGGTTCATCGCACGCCACCACCTTAAGGTCGTGCTCGCGCACGGCCGGACTTACGTGGCGCAGCGCCTCCTCGACGATATCGTCCATGAGCTCGAGCGTAGTCGACAGATGCATGCTGCCGCCCTCGAGCTTGGTGATGGCAAGCAGGTTCTCGACGGTGGCGTTGAGCCACAGCGCATCCGAGCGAATGGATAGAAGCAGGCCGCGGCGCGTCTGGGCATCGAGCACCGCGGTGCCGGTCGAGCCCTGATCGAGCAGCACGTCGGCATTGCCCGAAATACTGGTGAGCGGCGTACGCAGATCGTGTGAGATGGAGCGCAGCAGGTTGGCGCGCAGCTGTTCGTTTTTGGCGAGCACCGCCGCCTCCTCGCGGGCCTCCATGGCGCGGGCGCGATCGAGTGCCAGCTCGCCTTCGCTCACGATGGCATCGGCAAGTGCCCGCTCCTCATGCGTCAGCACGTCGGGCTCGGCAACGATAGCCAGCACGCCCACCACCGAGGCGGGGTCGCCCGAGCGCACGAAGCCGTCGCCCGCGCGAACCGTCAGGTAGATGCCATAAAACGCCGAGCCGCCATAGGTGGCATCGAGCGGCGTTCCCACATAGGCGGACGCCGAGAGCCGCGGCGGCATCTGCGGCGCCAGCTCGTGCACCGGCGCGGCATCGCCCACGGCCGTGTATGTCGCACGCGGCAGCAGGTCATCGCCCTCGGCGTCGGCGCCGTACCACACGACCGGACGGCCCGAAAGACGCGCCAGCTGCGTGGCCATAGCGTGAACGATCTGCTGTTCGTCGGCGCAGCGCTGCAACATGCGGTTGGTCTCGAGCACCATATGCGTGCGGCGGTCGCTGGCGGCAGCCTGTGCCAAGGCGCGGCGCAGGGCCAACGCAATCGAGCTCGACACAAGCGAGACCACGAACATGATGAAGAACATGCCGGGATAGACGCGGTCGATAAGCGACAGCGAGTAGCGCGGGTCGACAAACAAGAAGTTGTAGAGCGCCACGGCGGCAGCCGAGCTCAGCAAGCAATACAGACGACTCCAGGTAAAGAATGCGCACAGCTGAACGGCGAACACATAGACGATCATGATGCTCGGCGCGAGACCCGGATGGTCGAGCAGCGCGCCCACAATCGTCGCCGCGACCAGCAGCCCCACCGATACGCAGGCGTCATACAGAGGAGTGCGGCGCGTCAGCGTTGTACGCCGCCACCAAAAGCTATCGGCAATATCGCCGTCCGTACGGACGTCCATCAGCGCCCCGCCCCTCTCTCAAAAACAAAAACCACCACAAAGGGGACAGGCACCTTTGTGGTGGTTTTCCCTCGTGGTGGTTCTAAGTGTAAAGCCTTCTACGACCGACAGTCGCTAGACAAACAGCACGTGCGCGAGCAGGGCGCACACGCACACCGCTCCAAATACCAGTGCCACGATCGAAATAACGCGATCGGCCATGTCCATGTTGGCACGATTCGTAAAGAACCGATCTTCGGCGGCGTCGACGCGCGCCTCACGTACCAGCTCGGCAACCACCTCGCGGCCATCAAGCATCTTTGCATCCATGTTTGCCTCCCCGGTCTCAATCTTATCCATCGATAACCAACTCCGTGTAGTCTCCGTCGGCTACGGGCGCTCGTTAGGAGCCAGGCGCTGCATCTTGCTCACGGCCTTAAACTTGGTGAACAGCGGCACGTACTCAAAGCTCACGTTGGAGTTCTCCAGGCCATACCAGCGCGCGGGCGTGCCGGCGGCGCGGCGGATGATGTACTTGAGCGTGATGGCCGTGCGCTCGCTCGGCTCCACGTCGCTTTCGGGCGCCAGCAGCTTGCGGATCATGACGAACTTGAACGTGCCAATGTTGCCCGGATCCTTATAGACCGAGTAGTCGTGCGTCTGCGACGGCAGCTCGCCGGTGGCAGCCAGGTCCTGAACGACCTGACGCAGGTAGGCATTGACGCGCTGGTTGATCTTGTAGCCCAGGTACAGATGCACGCGGAACACGTAGTCGGTGCCGAACGTCTCGACCGAATAGGCAAAGGTATGCGGCTCGTCCATGGTCTCGACATTCACGAACCACCAGGCGCGAGCGCGCTTGGGATGCTTGTCCAAGATCGAGTAGACGATATCGCGGTCGATGTAATCGGTATGGGTGTCCTTGGTCAGGTACACGATGTTGTCGCTCAGGCGCTCGTAGCGATCGTCATCGCGCAGGCGCTTGAGCTGCGGCAGGTAGCTGCGCAGCGGCAGCAGCGTAAACTGGCGCTGCTCGACCGCCGTGCCGTTGTACCAGCACACCATAATACCCATGATGAGTGCAGCCATGAGGATGGTGAAGTAGCCGCCGTGGAAGAACTTGGTGAGCGAGCTCACGAAGAAGAAGCCTTCGAGCAAAAGGAAGAAGGCCGCGAAGATCCACGGAGCAACCTTGAGCTTGCGCTCCTCGTGCAGGTAGAAGAAGAGCAGCAGCGTGGTGCACATCATAGTCAGCGTAATGGCAAGGCCGTAGGCGGCTTCCATATGCGCCGAGTTCTGGAACAGCAGCACCACGATGACGCAGCCGACGAGCATGACGTTGTTGACCATGGGGATGTAGAGCTGGCCCTTGGTCTCGGCAGGGTAGAAGACCTGCATGTGCGGCATGAGGTCCAGGCGACTGGCCTCGGACACCAGCGAAAACGCGCCGGTAATGAGCGCCTGCGAGGCAATGATGGCCGCGACGGTGGAAAGGCCGACGGCAAACGGGCGCAGGCCCGGGGCGAGCATCTGGTAGAACGGGTTAAGGTCGGCAATGCCCATGAGTTCGGGGTTGGCAGCGTTGTTGATAAGCCAAGCGCCCTGGCCCATATAGGACAGCAGCAAGCAGCACTTAACGAACGGCCAGGTGGCGTAAATGTTGCCGCGACCCACATGGCCCATGTCGGAGTAGAGCGCCTCGGCACCGGTGGTGGCGAGGAAGCAGCTGCCCAGAATCATGATGCCCGCGTGGTTGTTGGGGCTCAGCAAAAAGGCGATGCCGCGCACCGGGTTGAGGCACAGCAGCACGGCGGGGTGCTGGAAGACAAAGAACAGACCCGTGCCGCCCAGGAACAGGAACCACAGCGTCATGATGGGGCCAAAGGCGTGACCGATCTTGGCCGTACCGATGCGCTGTACCAAGAAGAGCACGATGATGATGGCGAGCGTAATGGCGACGACGCGGCCCTGGTCATCGCCCAGCACGGCATGGACCGCCGGGATGGTGCGCAGGCCCTCGATGGCCGTGGTAACGGTGACGGCCGGCGTCAGGATGCCGTCGGCGAGGAGCGCCGCCCCGCCCAGCATGGCGGGGATGATAAGCCACTTGCCGCAGCGCTTGACCAGGCTGTACAGGGCAAAGATGCCGCCCTCGCCATGGTTATCGGCGCGCAGCGAAATGAGCACATACTTGATGGTGGTCAGCAGCGTGACCGTCCACACGACAAGGGAGAGCGCGCCAAGCACGAACTCCTCCGTCACGCTTCCGATGCCGCCGTTGCCGGCAACGAGCGCCTTGGTTACATACATGGGGCTGGTGCCGATATCGCCGTACACCACGCCCAGCGTGACGAGCATCGCCGAGATGCTCACAGGAATCGCAGCGTGCGAGGCTGCCTCCTTGGCCTTTTGTTCCATAAGCCGGTTTCCTCCCAACTTTAATGTTCGAAGGGATTATAGGCAATCGGCCCATGTTTTAATGCACTGTTTTCCCAGCTAGATAAACATTTATACGGCCTTTAGGCCACCGCAGCGATATGGAATGTGACAAAGGGGCTGTCCCTTTGTCACATTCGTCATTTTCCGAGCCAGTTTTTGAACCACCACTCCATGGAGCGGCTCATCTCGGCCATAAAGGGGCTCGTGTGCTTGCGGGTGTAGATATCCACGACGCGCTCGCCCACCTCGCGGGCGTGCGGGCGAAACATCGCGTCCATCTCGGCCACCTGCGCGTCCATGGTCGCGGCATCGGCCCGGCGATAGCGCTCCTCGTGCACCAGGTTCACCACGGGATGCGCAATCGCCGGACGCTCCTTACGGGGCGTGCCGATGATGAGCATCGACAGCGGCATGGTATAGGGCGGCAGATCAAGCAGCTCGGCAACTTCCTCGGCATTCTCGACGATGTCACCGATGTAGCAGCTCCCCAGCCCCAGGGCCTCGGCGGCAACCACGGCGTTTTGCGCAGCGATCACGGCATCCTGGGCCGCGATGGCAAAGTCGCCCAAACCCGGCGCGCGGCGGGGCGCCTTGCCCGTGCGCTCGACAAACTCGGGCTCAAAGCAGCCCACGTGCTCAAACAGATCGATCCACTTGGCATAATCGACCACAAATATAAGTGCCCAGGGCGCCTTGGCGATCATGGGCTGATGGTCGCACAGGTCGGCCAGACGATCCAGCGTAGCCTGCTCGCGAATGCTCACGATGGAATACATCATCATGGCGCCCGCCGACGGCGCACGGCTCGCCGCATGCAGGATCGCCGCCCGCTGCTCGTCGGTCACCGCCACGGGTCGGCCGTCGTCATCGCGCGCAAAAGCGCGCGTGGAGGAACGGTGCTCCAACGTGTCCAGCACCGCATTGCCCGTAGTCTCGACCGGATAGCCGCACGTATCGACCGCCGCTCCATCGCCGCCCATGTCCGCCTTGCAAACCTGCTCGCTCATCGACCTACCCTCGCCATTTCTTTAAGAAGCCTTTACGTTTCCGTGTAATTCCCGTCCATTATCGCGCAGGTCGCCGCTACATTGCGCAACACCGCCACGCACGCGCGTTATTATGGCTGGTTGTTGTGCGCAGTCACCAAATGCAGCGCATATCTTGGTAACAATCGGGTAAACCCCCGCTTTCGTAGGTTTTAGTTTGTGAGGAGTCTCAGCATGTTCGCTGCCGCCATCTCGCTCGTCGGTCTTGCGGCGACCGTCTACCTTGTCTTGCGCGAGGCCAAGGCCATTCGCGCACAGTCGGGCACCGTCACCAAGGGCGCCTTCGCCTGGAGCGTCGCCTTTGGCCTGTTCCAGCTCTTTTTGACCGTCTGGGGCGCCGTGGGCCTCGTCGCCCAAAACGAGCCGCTCGCCTTTGTGATGCTCATCCTGACCAATGCCATCCTTACCGGCTGCGCCTGGGCCAGCATCGCCCGCGACCGCATCGCCCCGCGCGTCTTTGCGTTCGCCGGGTCCGATGCCCCCGTCCCCACCGGCAAGCTCGCCCGCCTGCGCGGAGCCTTTGTGGGCAAACCGCTCGTCGCCGCCGTCCTGTGCCTGCTGCTCGCCGGCGTCTTTGCGCTGCTGGGCATGGAGGTCTCGTCCAACCACGACTTTACCTGGGTCTACCCCCTGTGCATCCTGCTCGAATGGGCCATTATCACCGTGCTCATGACCGGCTTGTTCTTCCTATTCCAGCGCCACGGCGCAGCTCCCGCGGTCCTGGCCTTTGCCCTCTTTGTCCTGGGCATTGCCGAGTTCTTCGTCATCACGTTTAAATCCATGCCCATCCAGCCGGGCGACCTTTCGGCCATCTCCACCGCCGCCGCAGTCGCCGGCACCGGCTACACCTTCTCGATCTCGCTGTTCTGCGTGCTATCCATGGGCTTTACCGCCATCGCCATGCTGCTGTGCGAGTACGCCGGCCTGGTCGCGCCGCACCGTCAGAAGGGCGCCGCCAACGCCAAGCGCATGCTGCTCACCAACCTGCTCGTGGCGGCGCTGTGCCTGGGCGGCGTGACCGCGCATGTCACGCTCATCGACTACTACAACACCCTCGGCATCACCGTCTACACCTGGCGTCCGCTCGAGAGCTACTGGCGCGAGGGCTACCTGCCTGCCTTTATTAGTGCGGCGCAGTCCATCAAGCCGCCCAAACCCGCCGACTACTCCGTCGACGATGCCAAGGCCACGCTCAAAAAGTACGCCAAGGCCTACGACAAGTCCGACGCCGCCAAGAGCGACGAGCGCGCCGCCGCAAAGGAGCAGTTCGACAGCGAGAAGCCCACGGTCATCGCCATCATGAACGAGACGTTCTCGGATCTGTCGATCTACCAGAACATGCGCGCCGGCTACGAGGGCCCGCAGTACTTTAAGAGCCTGTCCAACTGCCTCAGCCGCGGCAAGCTCTATGTGAGCGCCTACGGCGGCGGTACCGCCAATACCGAGTTTGAGTTTATGACCGGCAACTCCATGGCCAACCTGGGCTCGGGCGTGTACCCCTACACCATCTACAACATGGAAACGACTGGGAACCTGGCAGAGCAGTTCAAGTCGCTCGGATATTCCACCACGGCCATGCACCCCAACCACGCGACCAACTGGAACCGCGAGAACGTCTACAAGGACTTTGGCTTTGACCAGTTCCTGTCCATCAACGATTTCCAGGGAGCCGACACCCTGCGCGGCATGGTGACCGACCAGGCTACCTACGACAAGATTCTTGAGCTGCTCGACCAGAACGCCGATCCGCAGTTTATCTTCGATGTGACCATGCAGAACCACTCGGGCTACGATACGGGCCTGCTGCCGGTCGACAAGCAGATGCACCTGAACATCGACACGACCGACTTGGACGCCAAGACCGTCGAGGACGGTACGCTCTCCGATGTCGACGAGTACGTCTCGTGCATCGAGCAGTCCGACCAGGCGCTGCGTTACTTCCTCAACGCCCTGAGCAAGCTCGACCGTAAGGTTGTCGTGGTGTTCTGGGGCGACCACCAGCCGTTCTTCCCGTCCAAGTTCAACGACAAGTGGTTTACCGGCGAGGACGACGCCACGCACCAGGAACGCCTGTGGCAGACTGACTACATCATCTGGGCTAACTACGACGTTGCCGGTTGCGACCAGACGAGTGAGACCGACGACCTGTCCACCAACTACCTGTCCACCCAGCTCATGCAGCTGATCGGCGCACCGCTGACCGACTACCAGAAGGCGCATATGACGCTGCGCGAATCGCTGCCCGCTATCAACTCCGTGGGCTACGAGGACGCCAGCCTGCGCTGGGCGCTCTCCTCCAACGTCACCGGCGACGACGCCGCTGCCGCAGCCGCCACCGAGGCGCGCGAGGATTACGCCAAGATGCAGTACTACGAGATGTTCCGCGACGGCAAGAACGTGTATACCGAGCACTTCCAGACCGAGGCCAACGAGACCGACCCCAACCTGGCGCCGGGTACAACCAAGATCAAATAGCGACTAGCTGCGAGTTCATAACTGAAACGTCTGTCCGGGCGGAGGCATATAAGGTTCCCTGCCCGGACAGTCCTGCGCAAGACGGAGGCCACGTTATGTGGCCTTCTTTGTTTGCGGAAAGTGTGTCCCGGAATTCTTGTCTGGAATGGGATGCAGTTTCCGCTTGCGGAGTCTCCACTCAACAGAAAACCCGGGTGGCCTGTTTTTTGGCTACCCGGGTTTTTGGGTTGTCGATATGTTCGACTGGCTACTAGTGGGTCTTGCGGCGCTTGATCAGCATGATGGGGGCTATCACTACGAGCGTTGCTCCCGCTGCTGCTGCGGTGGCGACTAGGGCGAATGTTTGGTCGCCGGTGTTTGCGAGGTTCTTCGCTGTGGTCGTAGTCTTGACCTTGGTGTCGGTCTTAGCTCCGTTGTCGGACTTGGGCTTGTCCGGGTTCGTCGGGGTCTCAGGAGTCTCGGGGCCCTTTGAGCCTTCGGAATCGGTTGGGCCGGCGGTGTTTACCAGCGTATGGTCCAGGAACTTCTTGGCGCCCGCACTTGCCTGTGAGAACAGGCGACGCGTGCGGATCGGGGTGGCGTTCACCGTTGTGGGCGCCGTCTCCTCGGCCTCGATATTCACGAGCGTCGTGCCGGTGTCGAGGCCCACGTCGTTGTATCCCACGTGGCAGTAATACTGCGCACCGTCATCGTCTGCGGTCAGGTCAATCTCGAGCTTTGAGGCCGTTCCAGCCGCGAGGTTGCCATCGGCACCCACGAGCTTAAACTCTGTCTCGCCGCGGCCCTTGCGGCACCACATATAGGTCGGTGCCAGCCCTGTTTCGCTATCGTCGGCACCGAGTTGCTTCACATGGCCAATCGCCGAGAGCGTCAGGGGCTTCCCGCCGTGCGCTCAACCGAAGAGTCGTATCCAAGATCCGACCCCTCCGCAGCATCCGCCGCAGGTCCGCTCACGGTCATCGTCATGCCATCGGGCATGGTCTTGACCGTGATGATTGCCGAGCGAATACCTGTTTCGGTCGTGGATCCATTCTTAACGGCGGCGATGGCGAATCGATACTCCGTATTGGGCTGCAGCCCATCCCACTTGAGCGAGGTCTGCGTGTTGTCGGCAATCTTCCAGCTATTGACGACCGCATCCGCCGCATTGCTCTGCAGCATGCCCACGCCGTAGCTAAAGCCACTCTTGTTTGCGAGTACATCGTCCCAGCTAAACGTAACGCTGGTCGAATCGACGGCGTTTGCCGTAAAGCCCGTCACGGCCGGCGCGTCGGGCATCTCGACGTCCTTAACGTCATAGCCCACGATCCAGAACTGGTCGGTGTCCTTGGTGCCGAGCTTGTCGCCCGAGTCTGCCTCGAACTTGTCGACATCCACCGCGTTGACGCCCAGACGCCACACAAAACCGTACTTGCCCTGCGCGGCCTCGGGCAGGTTGTCGACGGTGCCGCCGTATTCGGTCGATTCACTCGAGGAGTTACCCGTAGTAAAGCCGGCGTTGGCACCAAAGCACAGGCCGCCAAACAACTCGTGCTTTGCGAGCTTCGCGCCCATGACAACGCTGCCGTTCAGCGTCAAGCCGAGCTCGAGCTCCTGCTCCTTGCCCTCCTCGACTTCGATGGTCTGCTCAATGCTCGCCCCCGACTGCGCGGCGGCGCCGTTAAACCCATCGTGCGTGTAGACGCGCGTTACGCCAGGCTTGCCCAGGCCAAAGGAATCCCCAACGGGAGTCTCGCCGTTGAGCGTCGTTTGATAGGTTCCGGGTTCTCCCGACCGGTTGGTCAAAAAGTAGCTGAGCGGCGTCATATTGTGCTGTTTGGCAATGCGGTCATAGGCCTCGACATTAACGACCGAGGTCTGCGCGCCGAGCGACACGGGCGCCGCCATCACGCCCTTGCCACCAGTTTCCTCATTTTCGATCTCATACTCGTAATAGACCATCGGAATCGTGTAGAGCACGGTCTTGTCACCCTCGCCGGCATGCGACTCATAGCTTACGCTTGCGCTGACCGTGCGCTCGCTCCGGTAGTCATAGCATCCCTCGGCGGCAAAATCGACTGAAGCATTCATCGCGACCAGGGGCGGACCGGTCTGCACCTCGACGGCAACGCCCAACTCGGCGCCAATGGTATAGCCCTGGGATGTCCCCGTGCCCTTTTCCTCTCCGTATGACGTGCCGCCCAACACCAGATAGCCGTATGCCTGCTCCAGATCCTCAACATAGGGCGCATCCTGCAGCACGGCAAGCACGCGCGGGTTGGTATAGACCTTGTAGCGGTCCTTGTACGTGATCTTGACGCTGTCGTTGTCGACATCGGGCAGCGCGAGCGAGATAAATGTGCCGTAGGTAGTGCCGCGACGGTTGCTCTCGCTAATCACCTGCTCCTCGCCGCGGCGCACCTTTCCGTTCTCGTCGAGCGAAAAATGCGAGGCGGTCATCCAATAGTAGTCATCGTTCTTGCGCAGGTCCTCGTCGCGGTGCTTGCCCACCACGGCGATAAAGCTCTCGTTATAGCGGTCCGAACCCGAGACGCTGCCCGCCTTGACGTCGCTGATCCACACCTGCTCTATACCCTTGTGGTCATGCTTGTTGCTGCTGTTGTATTGCTGACCGCTCATGCTCATGGTTCCGACCATGGACCCCAAGCCCTGAGCCCCGCTCTGTGCCGTGTTGCAGGCAAAGTCGCGGAACACATCGCCGCCCACGAGCACCTCGTCGACCGCCAGCTGCTCGGACAGGCCGTCAAGGTTGGCAGTGGCAAGGGCAATAGGCGCCAAGGTGCACGGATAGCGCTTATCCTGAGCGCTATCCTTCCATGCGCTGTTGGGCACATGCATCAGCCCATAGGAGGCGAGGAGCCCGTCTCTGTATTCCTTGCAATCGGAAAGCTTGAACTCGCCAGACTCCGAGTCAAAATACGCGTAGCGGTACAGCGCGCCGTACAGCCCCTTGCTGCCGTCAGAAGCGCCGTAATCAAAAGCGCTGCGTTGCCAGTCATAGCCCGCAAGAATAAGGCCCGTGACGGTTTCACCCGTCTTCTTTCCTTCTTCATCGTAGGCGGCAAACGTGCCGAACGTCGCATTCGCAGCGACCATGGTCTTGCCGTTCGCGGAGAGGGAGATTGCGCCCGCGTCGCCCAGAGCATCGACATGGACGAGCGCACCCTTGGATGCATCCCACGAAAACAGCTCGCAATGCGTCGACTTATCAATATTCTTCTTGCCGTAGGGTGCCGAGACCACGATGGCGAGGTCATCGCAAAAATCGCGATCGAGGTCGCCGGCCGCTAGCGAAACGACAGGAGCTGACTGAAGCTGCGTCCAGGAGTCGTTCCCGCCCTTGTTGTGCGTGGTGTAGTCCGCGGCGTTACCGGCATCGATCTTGACGACGCTTTGCTTCCAGTTGCCGCCCTCCAAGTCATACATGTCGACTACAGCCTTGCGCACGCCGTTCTCGTCGACATAGCAGCCCGCGTAGACAAAAAGCTCGTCGACGCCGTCGCCATCGACATCGCCCGCCTCGACATCAAAGACGGCGTCGTGCTCTTGCAGGTAACCGGCATCCAGGTACTTAAAACGGCCTTCGTACATCATATTAGTGTTGACCGTCACCGGCAGGTGTGTGTCGAGAGTGCGCGTACGCCCGTTGCTAAACGAGTAGAGGACCAGCTCAACCTTTCCGGCGTATGACTTGCCGTCAATCGTCGTGGAGGAACTGTCGCCGTAGGCACGGAGCTCGGCAACGCGGCTCTTTTTGCCCGTGCTGGCGTCGCTGCAGAACTCAACACTCGTGGCGTGAATGCCCGAGAAACCGTTGTTGTCGTTGGCGAGTACTGTTGAGGACTCATTGTTGCTTAGGTACGACCAGGTGCCGCCACCGTAGTCGCTATGCTTGTAGAGATCGCTGTTCGTATCGAAGTTGTTGACGTTTTGCCAGAACTTTGCGGCGCCCCACACACTTCCATAGCCATCGGTGAGTTTGCTGCTGCCGCCAATGTCACCGCGCTCGACGTTCTCGAGCTTGTCGCGCAGAGTGTAGCGATTGCCATGGCTACCGTTAGCTGCCATATAGACCTCGCTGCGCGTGGCAAACGTCGTGGGGGTATCAGTGGAATAGGGGCCAACGGTATCGGCCGGAATGTCCTCGCTCGTGCCCAGACCCAGGGCTTGATAATCCTGCTCGGTCATATCGGTGATTGCGGGCGCGTCTGCCGCCTGGGCAACCTGGGGCGTGGCCGTGAAGCAGGCGACGCTCGTGGCGACCAACGCAGCAAGCGCCGCCGTCCCAACAAGCGGGATTTTCGACAGCCTACGGATACGGGGGTGTGGAACGTACATGAGGGACCTCGCTTTATTCGAGTGGAGTGGACTCATTTTTGCAAATGATACGTCCGATGCCCGATATCACGTGTCTCATTTTCGCCAACGGCGTGTCTCATTTTTGAGAATCCGAGATGCCGCGGAAATCTTATCCCAGCTCAAAGGCCATTTCTTGGATGTATTTTCCGTCGAGTGCCTCATCGGGAAACTGCATCCCATTTCAAGCGTCGATTCTGGGACGCACTTTCCCCTTAGACCCTCAACCGGAAACCGCATCCCACTTTGAGCGCAAATTCCGGGACGCATTTTTCGAAAGCCTGCCCATCCGGAAAGCACGTCCCACTTTGGACGCATCCGGGCACGGAACCATCGACCTATCAGGCCTCCCATCAATAAAGAGGCGTCCTCCCGGACGGCGGGGCACGAAGTTCATCGCGAGTTCCGCACGCAAAGAAGGCCACTTAATGTGGCCTTCGTCTTGCGCAGGACTGTAGAGCAGGAAACCTTGTATCCGGCCGCCCGGGAGGACGTTTCATTTAGAAAGATGGACCGACCGCCGTCAGCGATGGGAGCTACTCCCCCAGCACGGCCTTTTTGGCGGCTGCAGCCATGTTGTCCAGATCTTCCTTGGTGGGGTGATCCTTTGCGGCGACCCAGTTATCGAGCAGCATCTTAAAGCGGACATTGTCGGGATCTTGCTCGAGCATGGCCTCGTAGCGCTGCTTGACCGCGGGACCCATCTTGCCCTGGCACATTGCCCAACCCACAAGCTCGGCATCCTCAGCCAAATTGGAGGTCACACGATCGATAATCTGCTGATAATAGCTCTGGTCGGCGCCAAAGCCGCAGGTGCCAAACAGGAACACGCGCTTGCCGTGCAAGGCGGAGAGCAACGCCGCGACAGAAGGTGTGCACGCGCCCTTGTCGCACCAAAAACCGACGAGCACCGTGTCGGCCGCGCAGGCGCCCTGCGCCTCGAGCGCAACCTGATCTGCATCCGCATCGTCGCTCAACGCCGCGGCATGGACAAACTCAACGCCCGCAGCCTGCAGAGCGCGCTTGATCGCACCCGAAACCATCCTGGTATTACCGCTCTTGCTGTTAACCACCAAAGAGCACGTCATAGTCACGTTGCCTCGTTTCCCCCAAAACTAAAGCCACTAATGCAATTTATTAGATGAATATCTTAGTACTAACGTGACAGATGTAAACCACCGTCTGTCGATTGATTAATTTGCCCCACGGGCTTGCTCACTGGGCGAACTGGCTGCGGTAGAGCTCGGCATAGAAGCCGTCTGCCGCCAGCAGCTCGTCGTGCGTGCCGCGCTCGATAATTTCGCCGTCGCGCATCACCAGAATGCAGTCGGCGTTGCGGATGGTGCTCAGGCGGTGCGCCACGACAAAGCTTGTGCGGCCGGCCATGAGCTCGTCGAATGCCGCCTGAACCTGCAGCTCGGTGCGGGTATCGATGCTCGAGGTCGCCTCGTCCAGCAGCAGAATCGCCGGGTCGGTGAGCATGACGCGCGCGATGCACAGCAGCTGTTTTTGACCCTGGCTAAACGTGCCGCCGTCCTCGCCAATCACCGTATCGTAGCCGCCTGGCAGCTGAACGATAAACTTGTGCGCATGCGCGCGCTTGGCGGCTTCGATAACTTGTTCGCGCGTAGCATCGGGACAACCGTAGGCGATGTTTTCGGCCACGGTGCCCTCGAACAGCCAGGTATCTTGCAACACCATGCCAAAGGCGCGGCGCAGGCTTGCGCGCGTGTAGTCACGCGAGGAACGGCCATCGACCGCAATGCGACCGGCATCGATATCGTAAAAACGCAGCAGCAAATTGATGAGCGTTGTCTTGCCGCAGCCCGTAGGACCGACCAGGGCAAAGCGCATGCCGGGCTTAGCCTCGATGCAGATATCCTGCAGCAGTTTGCGGTCGGGAACGTAGCTAAAGTCCACGTGCTCAAAGGTCACCTCACCCTGCGGGGCGGCAAGTTCCACGGCATCCGCCGCATCGGGCTCCTGCTCGCGCGCATCGAGCAGCGCAAACATGCGGCGCGCCGAAGCATACGCCGTCTGGATTTGTGTGATGACGTTGGTGACCTCGTTGAATGGCTTTGTGTACTGGTTGGCGTAGGACAGGAAAATCTGCACGCCGCCCACCGTAAGCGCCGCCGGCACGCCCGTGATCACGCCCACGCAACCGATCACGGCGACCACGGCATAGATGATGTTGTTGATAAAGCGCGTACCGGGATTGGAAAGCGAGCCCATAAACTGCGCGCGCTCACCTGCCGTATAGAGCTCGGCGTTAAGGGCATCGAAGCGCTGCTGAGCGTGCGGGCCGTAGGCGAAGGCGTCCACGAGCTTTTGCTCACCCACATACTCCTCGATATGACCGCCAAGCTGGCCTTGGATGCGCTGCTGTGCCGTAAAGCTCTTGTTGGAAAGCTTGGCGATGGCGCCGGCTGCAAAAATGGAAAGCGGCGTGACGAGCACCACCACAAGCGTCATGGTCAGGTTAATGGAGAGCATAAACGCGAGCGTGCCAACGATGGTGATGACGCCGGTAAAGAGCTGGGTAAAGCCCTGCAGCAGACCATCGCCCACCTGATCGACGTCGTTGACCACGCGGCTCATAAGGTCGCCGTGGGCATGGCTGTCGATAAAGCTGAGCGACATGCGGCTGAGCTTGTCGCTCGCCTCCACGCGCATGTCGCGCACCGTTTCGTAGGACAGGCGGTTGACGCAGTAGCCCTGCAGCCACTGGAAGGCCGCCGCGCCCACCACGACAATCGCGAGCTTGGTAACGAGCGGCAGCAGCGCGTCAAAGTCCACCTGCCCGGCGGCAACGATGAGGTCGATGCCCTCGCCGATGAGGATGGGCGTGTAGAGCTGCAAGATCACCGAGATGGCAGCGCTCACAAACGACGCCGTAAACGAAATGCGATGCGGACGGACGTAGCACAGCAGGCGGCGAGTTACCGCGCCCACGGGGTAGCGCTCGGGGTCGCCAGGCTGACGCGGGCCGTCACCCAAGTCGTTGAGGCTATCGTTGCCGGACACGTTGGCCGTCATCGTGGCGACCGAACCGGAAGAAGTATACGGATTCATTTAGCAGCCCTCCTTTGCGCAAGTGGATGCCGGGGCGGGCACGGGGCTTGGGGCGAGCGCGGGCGCTGCGCCCCCCTGCTGACCCTCGAGCTCCTCGCGACGCAGCTGCGACTGGCAGATCTCGCGGTAGAGCTGGCAGGTCGCGTACAGCTCATCGTGCGCGCCCAGGCCCGCGACCGAACCGTGATCGAGCACGCAGATCATGTCGGCATCGCGCACGGTCGAGACGCGCTGGCTCACGATCACCGTGGTCAGTGGGAGCCCGCCCGCGGCGGCACCGCGTACGCTGCGCTCGCGGATGGCGTGGCGAAGCGCCGCGTCGGTCTTAAAGTCGAGCGCCGAGGCGGAGTCGTCCATAATCAGGATTTGCGGCGAGCCAACCAGAGCACGCGCAATGGTCAGGCGCTGGCGCTGACCGCCGCTGAAGTTCTTGCCGCCCGCCTCGACCGGTGCGTCCAGGCCTTGGGGCTTGTTGCGCACGAATTCGCTGGCCTGCGCCATATCGAGCGCCGCCCAGAGCTCCTCGTCGGTCGCCGCCTCGTCGCGCCAGGTCAGGTTGCTGCGGATAGTGCCGCTCACCAGCGACGCGCGCTGAGGAACGGTCGCGACCACACGGCGCAGCTGGTCGAGCGGCCAGGTGCGCACGTCGGCGCCCATCACGTTCACGCTGCCGGTGCCCGCATCGTACAGGCGCGGGATAAGCGAGACGAGCGTGGACTTGCCGCTGCCCGTGCCGCCGATGATGCCGAGTGTTTTGCCCAGCGGGAGTTCCAGCGTCACATCGCTCACGGCATTTGCCGCGCCCACGCCAAACGAAAAGCTCGCATGGTCAAAGCTCAGCGCGGAGACCGGGGCGTCGACGTCCGTCGCCGGTGCCTGGGGCAGTGCGACCGGCTCGTTGCCCTCGTCAGCGATGCTCGGCACGCAATTGAGCACCTCGTTGATACGCGACGCACTGGCGCTCGCCTTGGTAAAGACCACGACCAGGTTGGCGACGTACACGATGGAAGTGAGCGTCTGCGTCATGTAGTTCACAAACGCCATGACCTGGCCCTGCGTAAGCTCACCCACGTTGACCTGGATGCCGCCCACCCACAGGATGGCACACACGCCCAGGTTCATCACCAAAAACGTTACGGGGTTAAGGATCGACGAGAGCTTGCCCACCGCGATGGCGACATGCGCCTGATCGTCGGCGGCTTGGGCAAAGCGCTCACGCTCGTGATCTTCGCGTACAAAGGCGCGAACCACGCGAGCGCCCGAAAGCCCCTCGCGGCAAATGAGCGCAATGCGGTCGAGCTTTGCCTGCAGCTGCTTGTAATACGGAATGCAGCGCGCCATGACAAACCAAAACACCAGGCCGATGGCGGGCGTGCAGATCAAAAAGATCATGCCGAGCTTAAGGTCGATGGCAAGGGCCGCGACCATGGAGCCCACCGCCAGGAAGGGCCAGCGAATGAGCATGCGCACGCCCAGCGCCACAGCGAGCTGCACCTGGTTGACATCGTTGGTGATACGCGTGATGAGCGACGGCGTGCCAAAGCGGTCGAGCTCGGCATAGCTCAGCTTATTGATGTGCTCGTAGAGCGCGCCGCGGATGTCGGTGCCCATGCCCTGCGAGGTGAGCGCCGCCATCTTTTGGCAGACGAGCGTAAACGAGATGCCGATCACAGCCATGGCGGCGAGCACCACGCCGTAACGGACGACGGCGTTCACATCGTGCGCGCCGACGCCCTTATCAATCATCTGGGCAATCACCAGCGGCGTAAGCAGGTCAAAGATCACTTCGATCAACTTGCACGCAGGGCCAATCACCATATATCGGCGAAACTTGCCACCAAAACGCCTGAGCAACTCAATCATAACAAGGCGCTCCCTATCATCATCTCTCTTCAATCTGATTCATGATAGTACGGAGAGCCCTGGAAATGCGTAAGCAACTCGTTACAGATGTAAGGGCAACGGTCACTAGCGCCCAAGGCACGTAGCAGCCGATGTTTTGGCAACGCCAGCGAGTTCCACTAAGCACGGGATTGAATTGTTCAGATAAACGCGCCTTTACGGGTGATTTTTGGACGACGGGGGCCGGCCGGCGGCGAAGTGTTTGGTAGTCGAGCGATCCCGCAGGCAAAGCCGAGGACCAGCGAGACACCAAATACCTCGCCGCCGGCCGGGCCATGTCGCGGCACCAAAAAGCGCCCGTGCGCTCGATGGATTCGGATGCCCGACAGAGGCTCCTTATGGCTGCTTCCTTCCGGACCTGACCAGATTCGGAACATGTCGTCATCCGAACCCATCGAACGCGCTAGGCGCTCGGTATATCTTACCTGCTCCCGCCCGATGGGGCAAGATAGCTAATTTGGAACGGGGCTTTTTGACTACTCGGGCAATCAGATCGACAAGTAGCCAAAATAGCCCCGTTCCAAAAAGACTGGTCTGACGCTGCGCCACGAAAAGGGCCTATCTACTACGTTTTGGTCGCAGGGGTCAACCATAGCGTGCTTTTTCGAAAAGCGGCAAGCTCTCTACCTGCTGTTTTTATTTCCCAAATTCCGGGATGGTCGAGGGCACCCGGTTAAACGTAGTAGATGGTCGCCTTTCGTGGCAGGCGGTCCGGCTCGAGACCCAAGGTAGCCAACCTCGAATGGCCATTCTCGAAGTTGCGGTGGAATACGGACTGAATTGGCACCTTAAAGGCAAAAACACTCCGTATTTCACCGCAACTTATAGAGAGATGGGTTTTAGAGGCGGGCGAGGTCGTAGGATCGAGCGGCTGCTTCGCCGGCGCAAATGAGGTTGGCTGTGGCTTCTTGCGGATCGAGTGCCTGTTCCAGGTCCATGGGCTTGCGACAGATCGGCAAAACCAAGTCAATACCCTGCTCATGCACCGCATCCAGGTTGTCGGCACGACCGCCCACGATGGCGGCTACCGGCTTGCCATATCGCTTGGCGCGACGCGCCACGCCCACCGGCGCCTTTCCAGCGGCGGACTGTTCATCCATATTACCCTCGCCTGTAATGACCAGGTCGACATCGCGCACGCGCTCGTCAAACCCCACGAGGTCGAGCACCGTCTCCACGCCCGAGCGCAACTCGGCACCGAGCGCCAACAGTGCTGCTCCCAGACCACCGGCGGCACCAGCGCCGGGCACGCCGAGCACCGAGCCAAATGTCCGTGCATCCTCGGGCACGCGCAGCAACCCCTGAGCCCGCACCCTAGCAATCGCCGTATCGAGCAGGCGGCCGTAGCCGACCATCCAACTGTCGTACCTGTGAAGTGCCTCGGCGTCATCTCTCGGCAGACCCTTCTGCCCACCGAACACTGTCAGCGCGCCGCGACGCCCCACGAGTGGGTTCTCGACATCGGAAAGCACCACGATGTGTGCGCCATTCAGCGCCCGAAGCGCCGGCACCAAATCGATACTCGCCACGTGTTCAAGGCCCACAAGACCGGGGGCGACATCGCAGCCCTGATCATCGACCACACGCGCGCCCAGCGCCTGCAGCATGCCGGCGCCGCCATCGTTGGTGGCACTGCCGCCCAAGCCAATATAGATAGTCTTTGCACCCGCGCGAACCGCGCGAAGCATGAGCTCGCCCACGCCATAGGTTGTGGCCGCCAACGCCGTCGACTCCGTGCAAGGTGAGTACCCAATACCCGCCGCCTCGGCCATCTCAATTACAGCCGACTCGTGCCCGCCGTCCACCAGCATCCGGGCAGACACGCGGTCGCCCAAGGGGCCTACCACCTCGCAGGTCGAGAGCTCGCCACCACGCGCGGCAACGGCGTCGAGCGTTCCCTCGCCACCATCTGCCAGCGGCAACGTGCGAACCTCGGCATCGGGCCACACACGGCGCACGCCTTCGGCAACGGCCGCCTCCGCCTGTGCACTCGAAACGCTGCCCTTAAAGGAGTCGATCGCCAGCAGCACACGGCGGGGCCGACGGCACGCGGGGCCAAAGTCAACCGCCGCGCCAGCATCCTCTTCGGCACACGCGAGCGCCTCAGCGTGAGCGGCATGTGCCTCAAGATCGGCCCCGCAACCGCAATCAGCGCCACCCTCACCACGCAATCCACCAAAATAGTTACTCAGCAGCTCGCGACACTCATCCGCCAGCACGCCGGCCGTCACGTTAAACCGATGATTCAGGCGCGAGTCGGCATTCAGGTCATACAGCGAACCCAGCGCGCCCGCCTTGGCATCAGCCGCGCCATACACGCAGCGCCCCACGCGCGCGTTGACCATAAGCCCCGCGCACATGCAGCAGGGCTCAAGCGTCACATAGACCGTGCAATCGGAAAGGCGCCAGCGACCGAGCGACCGAGCGGCAGCGCACAGGGCCGCGAACTCTGCATGCGCCGAAGGGTCCTGATCGAGCTCGCGACGATTATGCGCCCGCGCGACGATCTCACCCGTGCGCACCACCACAGCGCCAATGGGCACTTCGCCCACCGCGGCGGCGGCGCGCGCCTCGGCCAGCGCCTCGCGCATGAACTTCTCGTCGATTTCGGTGATCGTCATCGTTCGCCTTCCCTGTTGCAAATTCAAAACGATGCTATCATTACGACTCACGGAGAGATGGCAGAGCGGTTGAATGCGGCGGTCTTGAAAACCGTTGAGCGCGAGAGCGTTCCGGGGGTTCGAATCCCCCTCTCTCCGCCACTTCTAGTGATGCACCGGCGTCATGGTTCGCTCAAACAGCGCATCGACCACGTCAGCCATCTCGGGTCGACGCTCGAGGTCGTGACCCGACTCCCACCATATCGTGAAAAGTCGAATAATACCGCCGGCGACAAACTCAGACGTCGTCTCGAGTGACACGGGGGCCAGGGCATCCTCGGCAAGCACGTTCATCACACGCTCGCGGATGGAGCGGGCAATGCGGTCGCAAATAACGTTGGTCAGCATACCCGACATGCTGCTAGCCAAAATGTTATCCATGAGCTGCTCGTGCGCCAGAATCAAATCCATGGCATCGTCCAAAATCGCGTGTCGAAGCGCGCGCACGTCCTCGGCAGACACTGCGCCGGCCTCATCGGGCTGTTTTTGCGGCAAGCCCGACATGAGCTCATCGATATAAAAGGCAAAGTAATCGTTCTTGTCGCGAAAGTGCTTGTAGAACGTCGTGCGGCGAATCATGGCGCGGTCGCACAGCATGGCAACCGTCAGGTCCTCAAAACGATGCTCCTCGAGAAGCTCGGTGAAGGCATCGAACAGGGCGCGGTAGGTTTTCTTAATGCGAAGGTCCACTGGTATCGCCATCCTCAGAGCAAAGACAACACTCGTCAATCTGTCGCATATCTTACACCTGTACCTCGCGCGCTTTGCCCCGGTGCCGACCCCGCCGAAAACATAACGCTTGCCGGAAAGTTCGGCACGGCAAAACGTTGCGGGTATACTAGTAGCGTTATACCAACGGCAGCTGGCGCATGCCGCCGCGGCCATTCGAAACGGAGACATCATGATTACCGTCATCATCGGCATCGTTGTTGTCATTGCGATTGTCTGCGCCATCGCCGGCATCTACAACAACATGGTCACCAAGCGCAATCGCATCGACAACGCGTGGCAGAACATCGACACGCAGCTGCAGCGCCGCAACGACCTGATCCCCAACCTGGTCGAGACCGTCAAGGGCTACGCCAAGCACGAGCAGGAGACGCTCTCCGCCGTAATCAGCGCGCGCAACACCGCCGTCAAGGCGACCACGCCCGAGGCCAAGATGGAAGCCGACAACGTGCTGACCGGTGCCCTGCGCCAGCTCTTCGCCGTTGCCGAGTCCTACCCCGACCTTAAGGCAAACACCAACTTTACGCAGCTCCAGGCGTCGCTCGAGGATACCGAAAACAAGATTAGCTACGCACGCCAGAGCTACAACGACTGCGTGCTCAGCTACAACAACGCCATCCAGACGTTCCCGGCCGTCATCTTTGCCGGCATCTTCCAGTTTAAGGAGCGTCAGGGCTTCGAAGCCGCCGAGGCCGCCCGCCAGGCACCGACCGTCAAGTTCTAGTAAACACGGCCGAGCTTCCGCCAGCACATCGATCCTTGGGGTCCAGGGCAATCGTCCTGGACCCCTTCTTTATAAAAAGCGCGGCCAAAAGGCCGCGCGCCATCTCTTTATCAGATTTATTATTGCCCGTACGGCGATATCGAGGCAACGCAGGCCCGAGGGCAACCTTCCTTTCCGGCGCACTCCGCAGGACGCAAGAAGCCCTCGCCGCACGAAGTGCGCAGCGAGGGCTTCTTGCATGTCCGAGGACGCGCCGGAAAGGAAGGTTGCCCTCGGGCCGAACAGCTATGGCAGCTTACGCGACGGTATAGACCCAGTTGTGCTTATCCTCAACAGCACCAGACTGGATACCGGTCAGGGTCTCGCGAAGCTTCTTCATCACGGGGCCGATCTCGGTGCAGCCAGCCGGGAAGGTCACGGTCTCGTCGGCACCGTAAACCTTGTTGTCGATCTCGCCCACCGGGGAGATGACGGCAGCGGTGCCGCACAGGCCGCACTCAACAAAGGTGCCGGCCTTGACCTCGGCCCACTCGACGGGACGCTCGTCGACGGTGATGCCCAGGTCCTTGGCGACCTGAACGAGCGAACGGCGGGTGATGGAGGGCAGGATGGAGTCGGTGTGCGACTGAGGAACGACGAGCGTGCCGTCCTCCTTCACGAACAGGACGTTGGCGCCACCGGTCTCCTCGACATAGGTGCGGGACTCGGAGTCGAGATACAGGTTCTCGGCATAGCCCTCGCGATGGGCCTCCATCGTGGGCTTGAGAGACATGGCGTAGTTGAGGCCGGCCTTGATGTTGCCGGTGCCGTGCGGTGCCGCACGGTCATACTCGGAAACGCGCAGCTTAACGGGCTTAAGGCCGCCCTTAAAGTACGGACCGACCGGGGTCACGAGAATACGGAACGTGTACTCAGGAGCGGGAGCCACGCCGATCACGTCACCGGAGCCGATCATAAACGGACGCACGTACAGGGTTGCGCCGGAACCGAAGGGCGGAACCCAGGCGGCGTTGGCAGAAACGACCTGCTTGACGGCCTCAACGAACTTGTCCTTGGGGAACGGGGGCATCTCGAGGCGCTGCGCAGAGTTATACATACGCTCGGCGTTCATGTCGGGACGGAAGCAGACGATGCTGCCGTCCTCGGCGGTGTAGGCCTTCAGGCCCTCAAAGACCTCCTGGCAGTAATGGAAGATGCCACCGCACTCGGAGACATGCAGGGTGTGGTCGGTGGTCAGGCCGCCCTCGTCCCACTCGCCATCCTTCCAATGGGCCTCGTAGCTGTAATCGGTCTTCATGTAGCCAAAGCCGAGGCTACCCCAATCGATATCCTTCTTCCCGACAGTCATATGTCGCTCCTTACATACACAGTTGCAAACTCGCGAACCCGCACGCAAGGACCGAGGCCGACCGCGTCGCAACGTCGCACGCCCGGAGCGTAGAGCCGGACGGGACACGCGAACGGCATCGAAGCCGATGGCACGTCGATTCGCATGCACGAGATTGTACTCCCCGTGCGCGTCTGATAAAACGCTTTTCTTTAACTAAGTAAAGTATTTTCATTTGACCGAAGCAAAAAGGCCCGCCACCGTAAGCGGTGACGGGCCTCAACTGCACGGCTTGCGCGCCGGCTCGATCTACGCGTTCTTTTTGCCCAGCTTAGCCTTAACCAAACCGACCACGGTCGGGATGATCGACACGGCAACAATGCCGATAATCAGCAGCTCAAAGTGCTCCTGCACAAAGGGAATGCCGCCAAAGAAGTAGCCCAGCAGCGTAAAGACCGTCGACCAGGTAATGCCGCCCAGCACGTTAAAGATAACGAAGTTGCGCCAGTGCATGCCGCCCATGCCGGCGATAAAGGGCACAAAGGTGCGGATAAACGGAAAGAAGCGGCCCAGGAAGATGGCCAGGTGACCCCACTTGTCCAAGAAATCCTCGGACTTTTTGATGCGCTCGGGCGTCATGGCCTTGACCTTGCCCGAGGCGATGATCTTTTTGCCAAAGAAATGGCCGATCATAAAGTTGCACTGATCGCCCAAGATGGCAGCGGCCCATGCAACGGCCAACAAAGCCACGATGTTAAAGCCGCCGTTGTGGGCAAAGAAACCCGAGGCGAACAGCAGCGAATCGCCGGGAAGGAACGGGAAGAACACCACGCCCGTCTCGATAAAGATGATCAGGAACACACAGCCGTAGGCCATGAGCGGGCCGGCGGCGATCCAGCTGGCGATCGCGGTGCGCGGGTCCTTAAGCAGCTCGGCAATGAAATTGATGAAACCCATGAAGTAAAACCTCTCAGTTGTGGGCGCGGACACGTCCAAGTTGACCAGTATACGGTTGCGGCGCGACCATGCACGCGACCGCACAAAAGCATGACTCCATTACCAGCAAGTTTGCATAACTGACACCTGTCACGCAAAGCCGTGAAAGATTGCTCTTCCTAATCCCTAGCGAATCGCTATACTTTATTGAATCGCATTGCCATGGCGCTAAGGGAGGGCGGCCGGTGAGCTTTATCAATACCATTCGCGAGGACATCAAGACCGTCCAGGCGCAGGACCCCGCCGCGCAAAACGGCCTGGTCATTTTCCTTTCGTACCCCGGTCTGCATGCCAAGTGGAACCACGTACCCGAGCACTGGCTCTGGGAGCATGGTCATCGCTCGCTCGCCCGCGTGCTCTCACAAATCACCCGCCACATCACCGGCGTCGAGATTCATCCCGCCGCGAAAATTGGCAAGCACTTCTTTATCGACCACGCCATGGGCGTCGTCATCGGCGAGACCACCATTGTGGGCGACAACTGCGTGCTCTACCAGGGCGTCACGCTCGGCGGTACCGGCAACGAGACCGGTAAGCGCCACCCCACTCTGGGCAATAACGTTACTGTGGGCACAGGCGCCAAGGTGCTCGGCAACATCCGCATCGGCAACAACGTCAAGATCGGTGGCAACTCGGTCGTCGTCAAAGACGTACCCGATAACTGCACCGTCGTGGGCGTGCCCGGGCGCATCATCAAGCGCAACGGCTGCCGCGTGTTCGAGGAGAGCTTCGACGCCAAGCAGCACCGCGAGTACATGCCCGACGATGCCGCCGAGCAGTCCGCGCTCAACCGCCAGGGCATCACCGAGAATGCCCGCCGCGTCAAGGAACTCGAGCGAGAGGTGGCCGAGCTCAAGGCTCTCGTCGCCAAGCTCGTGGACGAGCACTAGGAACGCGAGCGGCACAAAACGGCATCGGCATCAACGCAAAGGCGTGCCAGGGAATTCATCCCCCGGCGCGCCTTTCTTTTTGATGTGACATGTGGAACTGTCCCTTTGTCACATTATGCGAACTGACTCAGATAGAGGTCGGCGTAGGCACCCTCGGCAGCCAGCAGTTCCCTATGCGTGCCTTGCTCGATAATGTTGCCGTGATCCATGACCAGAATCAGGTCGGCATCCACGATCGTCGACAGGCGATGCGCGATCACAAAGCTCGTGCGCCCATGCATGAGCGCGTCCATGGCACGGCCGATGGCAAGCTCGGTACGCGTGTCCACGCTTGAGGTCGCCTCGTCCAGGATGAGAATCGCCGGGTTGTTGAGCAGCACGCGCGCAATGGTCAGCAGCTGACGCTGGCCCTGGCTGATGCTTTCGGCATCGTTGGCCACGCGCGTGTCGTAGCCCTGCGGCATGGTGCGCACAAAGAAGTCAACCTGCGCGGCGCGGGCGGCAGCCACGATCTCGTCGCGCGTCGCCTCGGGGCAGCCGTAGGCGATGTTTTCGGCAATCGTGCCATCGAACAGCCAGGCGTCCTGCAGCACCATGCCAAACTGCTGCCGCAGCTCGCCGCGATCCATGCGGCTCGTATCCACACCGTCGAGCGTAATGCGGCCGCCGTCGATTTCGTAAAAGCGCATGAGCAGGTTGATGAGCGTGGTCTTACCCGCACCCGTTGTTCCCACCACCGCAATCTTCTGACCCGGTTCGGCGGTAAACGACACGTCGCGCATGAGCGGCTTTTCGGGCGTGTAGCCAAAGCGCACATGCTCAAAAGCGACGCGGCCCTCCACGCGACCCGGCAGCTTGGCGGCCTCGTCCGGCAGCGGATTGGCTTCCATCTCGGGCTCATCGAGCAGGTCGAACACGCGCTCCACACTCGCCAGCGCGCTCTGCAGCGAGTTGAAAGTGAACGACAGCTGCGTCATGGGTTCGGACGCCTCGTAGATAAACTGGAAGAACGCCTGGAACACGCCGACGGTCATGTGACCGGCAACCAGCATGCTGCAGCCCACGAGCGCAATCACGATCTGCGCCAGGCGACCGATAAAGCGAACCGCGGGTCCGACGGCGTTGATCATAAAGTCGGCCTTGGTACTCACGCGCGCCAGCTCGCCCGAGGCCTCGTGCACCTCGGCAGAGCTCTGGTGTTCACGGTTGAATGCGCGAATCACCAAACGGCCCGAATAGCCCTCCTCGACCGCGCTCGTGATTTTGGACACCCACTCCTGACGCTCGCCCGTCACATCATGCGTACGGCGCGAAACCACCTTGGTCACCAGCAGCGATACCGCCGTAAAACCCAAAAAGATCAACGTGAGCCTAACGCTATAGACGAACATCATGATGATGGCACCCGTCACGGTACCGATCGATACCAGCAGCTGCAGCAATCCGCGCTGCATGCTCTCGGACATCTTGTCCAAGTCGTTGGTCGCGCGGCTGACCACTTCGCCGGGGCGATGCGCGTCAAAGTAGGCGAGTGGCAGGCGGCTGAGCTTTTGCGCGATGCGGTTGCGCAGGCGCAGGTTGAGTCGCTCGGCCACACTCGACATCAAAAAGCTCTGCAACGCATAGAACGACCCGGCGGCCGTCCAGATCAAGAAGTAGACAAAGATGGTCTTGCCGCATTGGTCCCAGGTGATGCTGAAGGTGGTTCCGTTGGCAAACGCCACCTGTATATGGCCCCACAGCTCGTCGATAACATGAGCGCTATATGCCGGCGCGGCGGTGTTAAAGATGACGTAGAACACGATGCTCGCAAACACGATGTAGAAGCGCCAATGGTCGCCGGCGGCCTCGCCCCACAAGCGGCGCACCGTCGCCCAGGTATCGCGGGGTTTCTCGTCCTCATCCTCGTCGTCCACATCGCGCATGCGCTCTGCCTCCGCGCGGGCACGCTCGTCCTCGGCACGCTCGTTTTCCTCGTACAGCGCTTGGCGGCGAGCCTCACGCCCGGCCGCGGCCTTGGCAACGTCATCCAGCTCGGTCGGCGCGGCAGCCTGCTCGACCGCTTCGGCCGCGTCCGCAGCGGCGGCATCGATAGCGTCGCCGCGCTTCTTGAGCTCCTCGATCATGCTACTCACCTCCCTTCATCTGCGATTCCGCGATGGCGCGGTACACCTCGCAGGTTTCCATAAGTTCCTCGTGCGTGCCCAAGCCCACGACCTCGCCGTCCTTGAGCACAACGATCTGGTCGGCGTGCAGAATCGTCGAGATGCGCTGCGCGATGATAAGCACCGCGGCGTCGCGCGTCTCGTCCTGCAGCGCATGGCGCAGGGCCGCATCAGTCTTAAAGTCCAGAGCAGAAAAACTGTCGTCGAAGATATACAGGTCGGCGCGCTTCATGAGCGCACGGGCAATGGCCAGGCGCTGGCGCTGACCACCCGAGAAGTTCGTACCGCCCTGGGCAACCGGGGTATCAAGCCCCTGCGGCTGATCGAGCACAAAGGTGCTCTGGGCAACTTGCAGCGCATGAAGCATGTCCGCCTCGGTTGCGTCCTCGTTGCCAAAGCGCAGATTGCTTGCTACGGTGCCCGAGAACAGCCATGCCTTCTGCGGCACATAGGCGATGCGCCCGCGAATCTCACCTTGCGAAAGCTCGCGCAGATCGACGCCGTCCAGGCGAATGGCGCCCCTGGTGGCATCGTGGAAGCGCAGCAGAAGCTTTGCCACCGTCGACTTGCCCGAGCCCGTCGAGCCCACAATCGCGGTCGTCTGACCGCGACGACAGGCAAAGCTCAGGTCGCACAGGGTGTCCTCATCGGCATCGTCAAAACGAAACGACATGTGATCGAACTCAGCGACCGTATCCGCATCGCCCTCGGAGGCAGGCACCCCGTCACCCAGCGTACGCTCGCCGTCCACGATGCTCGGCTCAATCTCCAACACCTGCTGTGCGCGGTTCAGACATGCGGCGGCACGCGGAAGCGTCAGCACCACCATCTGGGCCATCATCACAAAGAACAGGATCAGAAGCGCGTACTCCAGCACCGCCGAGATGCTCGCGATCTGCATGGCGTGGGCGCCCACGCGGTTGCCGCCCACCCACAGTACCGCCACCTCGGCGATATTCATCAGAAAGAAGGTGGAGCTGTCGAGGCCCACAAACAGATGGTTGACTTTTATGGCGTTGGCGGCGTAGTCGCTAAACACCTCGTCCAGGCGCTGTTCCTCACGACGCTCCTTGTTAAACGCACGGATGACGCGCACGCCCACGATGTTTTCGCGCAGCACCACGTTCATGCGGTCGATAAAGCTCTGCAAGCGCATAAAAATCGGAGCCGCGTTGGCAACCGTAAAGACCGCCGCAACCAGCACGATCGCAACCACGACGCCCAGAAGCATGCCCATGGCCGGATCGATGAGCCAGGCGAAGATGATGCCTGCCACCGCCAGGAACGGCACCGGCAGCACCAGCTGAATGGTCTGCAGAATCGCCTGCTGAATCACGTTGATGTCGTTGAGCGAGCGCGTGATCATCGAACCCGTGCCAAAGCGCTCAAAGTCACTGGCAGACAGCTCGAGCGACTTGTCGTAGACGGCATTGCGGATATCGCAGGCCACGTTGGCGGCCAGGCGCGCCGAAAGATAGCAGCCCAACACCGCGCCGCCGCTGGCCATGCCGGTCGCGATAAGCATGTAGAGACCGTTGCGCAAAATGTAGTCGACATCGCCCGTGGTGATACCGGTGTTGACCATGTTCGCCAACATCGTGGGTACCAGCAGTGTGCCAACGTTGTCGATTAGCAGCACCAACAACGTCACCGCGACAAGCCTGCGATACGGCTTCATAAACCTCATTAAGAGTCGCACGACTCCCCCTCACCTTGATTCTCGGCCTGGCTCTCGGCGGCGATATGCTGCTTAAAGGCATCGCACTCATCGCCGAGCGCATGGGAAAATTTTCCGATTAGGCGCATGATTTCGCGTTGCTCACACGGCTCAAGCGCGCCAAAGGCTCGCTGCTCGGCCTTGAGTGCCGGCAGCGCATAACGCTCGGCAAACCGCATGCCCGCTTCGGTCAAACGCACAACCTTGTTCTTACGGCTGCCTTCGGCAAACTCCAACGTTGCAAAGTCCCGCGCCGTCAAGGTTTTAATGGCCGAGTTGATGGTCTGCTTGCTGTAGAACCATTCGCTCGTCAGACGGCTTACGGCAATACTGCCGCCCGCCGTGCTGGTATCGACGAGCATCCAGTAAGCGCAGTCCGAAAGGCCGCAGGCGCGCGAGAACTCCGAATAGATATGGTCGAGTCCATTGAGCAACCGGTCGAAGTCGACCAGCATAACCGCACTATTCATCTATCCCACCATTCGATTGTCCGATTTTTGACCAATTTTGTGTCTCTAGATTAGTCCGAGTTTTGACTATCGTCAACAGGCTCTCCGCAAATGCTTGCACCTTTATGGCCTATCGGCAGAAAAAGACCGCCGGCGCGGGGGCGGCGCCAGCGGTCACGTGAAAATCGGGTTTTATTGCCTGTTAGGCGGCGACGGCCTCATAGACCGTAGCGCCCGAGAAGCTGTCATGCAGGCTCTTGCCGGCAATCCACGGCAGCTCGACAACCTCGCAGACCGTGTTGACCAGCTCGGAGCAGTCAGTAAAGTGGCCCTTATCGTTGAGGGCCTCGCAATCCTGAACACGCCAATAGCCATCGGTGTGCGTGATGTAGTACTCGTGATCGTCAATCGTCACAAAAGCGCGCGTCTTAGAACGCAGCAGCTTCAGAAATCCTTCGAAGTCGGTCTCGACGACATCTCCAGCCTGGAACATGATGTTACCTCCTGGCCCGGCGCCACCACGGCGCATTGATAAACGTTGGTACTCCTTTAGTAAAACCTTTATCAGAGGTTATGCGTTCGTCATTTAGGCAAGTGGTAAAAAACCGCAGGGTAGACGGGATAAAACGTTTAACCATCCCATTTGTTTGTCACATTCTGAAGGCACTTTTATGCAAACCTACTTTCCCAATTGGAATCTATCCTTTTGGCCGGACAATTGACCGTCTATCGTTTGAGCCCGACGGGTATGAACGGGGCATCTGCAACGCCACTACAAGGAGACACCATGGAGACTATCGAAGCGCTCATCCACCGCCGCAGCTGCCGCAAATACAGCGATCGTCCCGTCGAGGCCGAAAAGCTTGCACGTATTATCGAAGCCGGCCAATATGCACCGAGCGGCATGGGCCGCCAGCCGGTGACGTTTGTCGCCGTCACCGACCCCGCGACCGTCGAGCGTCTCTCACAGCTCAACGCCCAGGTCATGGGCGGCAACAGTGACCCCTTCTATGGCGCCAAGACCGTTGTGGTGGTGCTGGTCGACCGCAGCGTGCCCACGCATCTGGAAGACGGCTCGCTCGCCATGGGCAACTTGCTCAACGCCGCCTATGCACTGGGTGTCGATTCGTGCTGGATTCACCGCGCGCATGAGGTCTTTGACTCGCCCGAGGGCCTGGAGCTGCTGGCCAGCTGGGGCCTGCCCGCCGACGGCAGCCTGCGCGGTGTCGGTCACTGCATCCTGGGCTATGCCGATGACGCGCTACCCGAGGCAAAGCCGCGCCGCGACAACATCATCTACGTAAGGTAACCCGGGAGCGTCAGCGGGGGTGGCTAATTTGGGACGGGGCTATTTTAGCTACCCCACTCGCAACTTATATTGACGTCGCCGTTGTCGTCGTTTCGTTCGTGTGGGTCGTTTCGGCGCCGTCGCCTTGTTCGCCGTCGTCCTTTTGAGCGTCGGCGATGGTGGAGGCTGCCGCAACGATACCACGCTGGGGCGCGACGCCCGTCTGGGTCTGAGCGCCCTCGACAATTTCTGTGCCTGCATGCGCGAGCTCAGGCGATTTAAACATCGCGTCCAAGTTGGCACCGCCACCGGCGTAGCCAAGCGCAGCGAGTGCGATGACGATCACTGCAACGACGACCGCGATCGGAACATAACGATGCCAACCAGCCGGATTGAGTCCGCTGCGACGAGCCGCCCCGCGGCTGATGTAACCGAGCGTGCCGTCGTGCTTGAGCTTTGAGCCCACCACGCGCTTGCGGCCCCACAACGAGGACTCTGCCTGCATGGCCAAGCGGGCGCTTGCCGAAGGATAGCCGTATTTAGTGCGTTTGAACGAGCCATCAAACCCCGAGGCGCGTTTGCCCCACGTCACCGATGTTGTGCGTCGGTTGACCGGCGCGGCACTCCGCCTTCTGCGGCTCGGTTTTGAAGTCTCAGCCATATGCCCTCGCACGCCGTAACCGAATCGAAACAATAACGCTTTGGACTGTAGCACACGCGTCGCGCGCGGTCACGGGCGCCTCGCTCAACGGTCATCGTCCTTCAGTAAGCGCCACAGCGTTGTTCGGCTTATGCCCAGCACCTCCGCCGCACGGGTTCGGTTGCCGTGGAGATGGTCTACAACCAGATGCGCGATATCTCGCTCGGTATCGATCAACGGTCGCAGGATATACAGGTCGCTTTCGAGTGTCGGGGCGCCAAAGGTTGCGGTCTTAATCACGTCCTCTTGGGCGAGCACTTCCTCCGCCACAGCGCGATCCACCGTGCCCGCCCCCACCAATATATACAGTCGTTCCGAGACCTCGCGGAGCTGCAGATAATTGCGCGGCCAGCGGTAAGCATCGAGCGCCTTCGTCGCCGCGGCAGACAGCGTGGGCGCTGCCGTCCCAAATGCATCAGCGAGATATTCCAAATACCGCGCAACCTTCGTCGACGCGGCTCCCTGCTCGGCGATTGCCGGTGCCACGCCCACCGCACAGGCGAAGCGCTCGGTCACAAAGGCGGCTTGATCACTTTCGCTGCCACCCGGCATGTCATTCGCCGTCAGCACCACATGACAGCGCGTCGCCAACGCGGTGTCGGCCATCGTGGAAACGAGCTCGCGGAGGCGCTGGGGGCCAACCGCATTCCAGCCCGCAATGCAAAGTGTCAGCCCCGTTTGGAACAGCGGCGATTCGGCGCTTTTGAGCATGTGGCGCCAGCCGCGATCGGTGAGCTCATCGAGCGCAACGGCAACAAAGGGTTGATCGGCAAAAGGACCGTCCAGATAGAGGCGCTTGGCGATCTCGACCTGACCCGCGCCCAGCTCGCCCTCGAGCATAAGGGGCACACCGCGCGCGTAGCTCTCGGCGACCGGCGCAGCCACCGAGGCCGCCCCCTCAACGATGCCGTACGCGCTCGATTCGTAGCGAGCCTCAACTTCGTCGGCGTTGAGCCACTCGATGCCCGCATGTGCCGCGGCGCCGCGCACCTCGCGGACCACGACGACCCAAAGGCCCCCGCCCTCTTTGTCGGTGGGGCGAACGGTCAGGCTCAGGCGCGTACCCGCACGTCCCATAACCAGGCGCGCGCCGTCTCCTATACGGTCGAGGCGCTCAGCGACAAAAGCCGCCACACCCCGCTCAAGCGCCGCGTCATTCATGGTCGAAATCGCGACGTCCCCACGCGCATCGATTGCCAATGCCGAGGCCCCGGCAGCAGCCAGGGCCTCGGTCAAGATGTTCAGCTTGGCATCGCTATTCATGATTTGCCCCTGTCCGCGGCGACATGCAGCCGCCGACGGTCGCACGACCGAGTGTTTCAAAATTGAACGATATTGCTCACCAAACACTATAGGGCAGAAAGCGCCGTCCTGCGAGTATAGGTGTTGCCCCGCATCGCCATCCTGGCGGGGCGATAAGAGCTCTTCGGGACTTATAAACCTGCGGACAAGCCATACCCGCAAGAGCTCCTATCGCTCCACCGCAAGCTTGCGCCCACCAGCAACCAGCACGCAAATAAGCTACTCCTCTACCAGATTCCCAGCACGTGCTGCATTCCCAAACTCATGCACGCAATGCCAATCCAGCAGCAAAAGCCCAGCGCGATGGGCTTGCCGCCCTTTTTGACCAGCTCGACGATATCGGTATTAAAGCCAATAGCCGCCATGGCCATCACAATAAAGAACTTCGACAGCTCCTTGATGGGCGCCGTGATGGACACGGGAAGCTGAAACACCGTGGTGATCACGCTCGCCAGCACAAAGAACAGCACAAACATGGGAAACGCGCGTTTAAGCGAGAACGTGCTTTTGGCGTCGCCGCCGGCCTTGCGCGCCAGATGCATCTGCCAGCACGCAAGGACCAACGTGATGGGAATAATGGCCAGTGTCCTGGTGAGCTTGACCACCGTGGCGCTCTCGAGCACATTGGCGCCGGGATGCATGCTGTCCCAAGCGCTCGCCGCAGCCGTTACCGACGAGGTGTCGTTGATGGCGGTGCCGGCAAACAGGCCAAAGCCCTCGTTGGTCAGCCCGAGCATGCCGCCGAGCGTCGGAAACACGAGCGCCGCGATAACGTTAAACAGGAAGATGACCGAAATGGCCTGGGCAATCTCGCGATCGTCGGCATCGATGACGGGCGCGGTCGCAGCGATGGCCGAACCGCCGCAAATCGACGAACCCACACCTACAAGCGTCGCGATCTTGCCCGGCACGTTCATAACGCGGCAGAGCACAAAGGCGATGACAAGCGAGGTCGAGATCGTCGCCACGATAATCGGCAGCGACTGGGCGCCCTTGGACAGAATCTGGGAGAGGTTCATGCCAAAGCCAAGCAGGATAACCGCGTACTGCAAGACTTTTTTGGACGTATAGGTGACGCCGGCGGCGAGCTGTTCGCGACGATTCTTGGGAAAGACGAGCGCCAGGACCATGCCAAAGAGGATGGCGAATACCGGACCGCCGACCACCTCAACCTGTTTGCCGAGCAACGTCGCGGGAATGGCGATGATCAGGCAGAACAAGACGCCTTTCCAGCGCTCGCGTACGATATTTGCCAGTTGCATATGGGATTCCTTCTTTCTATTTCACGTTTGCGACGGCTTATGATACGGCAACATTGAGCGCAGCCTTGCGCAAACACAGACTAAGATGCCGCAATAGTTCTCAGGCAACAGCCGAATTACCCACCGCGGAGAGCTGATTCGCGGCATAATTAACAACTGACATATGAGTTTGATAGAACAGTTGCGAGGCGCTATGGAAGAATCGATGCACGTCGGCGAGCAGGAAACGAGCCTACAGGACCAGTCCTACCACACCATTCGACGCAAAATCGTCTACCTGGACTACAAGCCGGGCGAAAAGCTGGGCGTCAAGCAACTTTGCGACGACCTGGATATGGGGCGCACCCCTGTGCGCGAGGCTTTGGTTCGCTTGGCGCAGGAAGGCCTGGTGCGCACCGTGCCCCAGAGCGGCACCTACGTCTCACCCATCAACCTCACCCTTGCCGAGAGTGCCTGCTACATCCGCGAGCATCTGGAAAAGCAGGTGATTGTGGAGTGCTGTGCGCGCGCCACGTCGGCCGGCATCGAGCAGCTCGACCGCGCCATCGCGCTGCAGGAAAAGGCCATGGCCGAAGAGGATCGCATCGGCTTCTTTTTGAGCGACAACCTCATGCATCACATGATTTTTAGCATCGCATGTCGCAGCACCGTGTGGTCGTGGCTCGAAGAGACCAATGCCGACCTGGAGCGCTTCCGCTGGCTGCGCGCCGCCACGCAGGTTCTCGACAATCAGGACATCGTGAACGAGCACAAGCAGATTCGCCGCGCTATCGCCGGTCGCGACCCCATCGAAGCGAGCTTTTTGGTTAGCAAGCACCTGCATATGATGTTCCGCAACCAGACCGAGGTTCTGGACCAGTTCCCCGAGTACTTCGAGACCAGCAAGCTCCGCTAACCTGCCAAAAAGGGACAGGTTCATTTTGGCAGGTTTTATCTGGTCAAATGCAAAAAAGGCCCGGCTCCGTCTTGATGCGGAGCCGGGCCTTAGTCGCTAGGACGGCGGAATATTAGTTATTCCACGGTCACGCTCTTGGCGAGGTTACGGGGCTGGTCGACGTCGCAGCCGCGCAGGATGGCGACCTCGCGGGCGAGCAGCTGCAGCGGGACGCTCGCCGTGATGGGGCTGAACACGTCGCGGACTGCCGGCACGCGGATGATGCAGTCGGCGATCTTGTTGATCTCCTCGTCGCCCTCGGTGGCAACGACGATGACCTTGGCGCCGCGCGCCTTGCACTCCATGAGGTTCGACACGGTCTTGTCGTAGGTGGCGCTCTTGGTGGCCACAGCGATGACGGGGAAGCCCGGGTCGATCAGGGCAATGGGGCCGTGCTTCATCTCGCCGGCGGCGTAGGCCTCGGCGTGCAGGTAGCTGACCTCTTTGAGCTTGAGCGCGCCCTCGTAGGAAATAGCGGCACCCATGCCACGGCCCACGAACAGCGCCGACTGCGCGTCCTTGCACAGCAGGGCGGCCTCATGAACGGCCTCGGTCTGGGTATCCAAAATCCACTGGATCTGCTCGGCCGTATCGGAAAGCTCGCGGAACAGCATGCGCGCCTGCTTGGTGGTCAGGCGGTACTTAACCTGCGCCAGCAGCAGAGCCAGCAGCGTAAGGCTCACGACCTGGCCGATGAAGCTCTTGGTCGAGGCGACCGCGATCTCCTTGTTGGCCTTGGTGTAGATGACGCCGTCGCTCTCACGCGCCACGGGGCTGCCCACCACGTTGGTGATGCCAAAGACCTTGGCGCCCTTGATGCGCGCGTCGCGGATGGCGGCGAGAGTGTCAGCCGTCTCGCCCGACTGGGACACGGCAACGACGAGCGTCGTCGGCGTGATGATGGGATTGCGATAGCGGAACTCGCTGGCCGCCTCTACCTCGGTGGGGATGCGAGCCCAGCCCTCAATGAGATTCTTAGCAATGAGGCCAGCGTGATAGCTGGTGCCGCAAGCGATCACGTAGACGCGGTCGATGTCGTTGAGCTCCTCGAGCGAAAGGCCCAGCTCGTCGATGTCGAGCTCGCCGGCCGGCGTCATACGACCGACCAGCGTGTCGCGCACGACGCGCGGCTGCTCATGGATCTCCTTGAGCATAAAGTCGGGGTAGCCACCCTTTTCGGCCATGTCCAGGTCCCAGTCGATGTGGGTGACCTTGGGCTCGATAACGTTGCCGGCCTCGTCGGTGTACTCAACGCCTGCGGGCGTGAGCTTGGCAAACTGACCGTCCTCGAGCACCACGACATCGCGGGTAGCGTCGATGAGCGCGATGACATCGGAAGCAACATAGGAGCCGGTTTCGCCCACGCCGACTACGATCGGGGAATCCTTGCGGGCCACGGCGATCACGCCGGGCTCGTCGGCGGAAACGGCGGCCAGACCATAGGCACCGACCACATGGGTGCAAGCCTCGCGCACGGAGGCCATCAGGTCGTGCGTCTCGGCATAGGCCTCTTCGATCAGATGCGCGAAGACCTCGGTATCGGTCTCGCTCTTAAAGTGGTGGCCGCGACCCTCCAGCTCTTCGCGCAGCTCAGCGAAGTTCTCGATGATGCCGTTGTGGACGATGGCGATACGACCGTCGCAGCTGGTGTGGGGATGGGCGTTAACGACGGAGGGCTTGCCGTGGGTGGCCCAACGGGTGTGGCCGATACCGCAGGTAGCGTCGCTATCGATGTTGGAAAGCTCGCTCTCCAGGCCCGCGACCTTGCCCACGCGGCGGATGACGTCGAGGTGCGCCGCGGCGCCCTCGCCCACCTCGAGCGCGACGCCCGAGGAGTCATAGCCGCGATACTCCATACGCTTGAGGCCCGTGACCAAGATGTTCTTTGCAATATCAGAGCCGGTGTAGCCGACGATTCCGCACATAGGATAAATCCCTTCGTTCGCGTGACTGCAAGACGTCCACGCACAGGGGGCGCTGAGACGTACGACGTTCGAGTATTGTACTCACGCAAACGCAAGCTGATATACCAGAAGTGGTATCTCAACTTAGATACCACCCGATGCACACACGTCCAGCTGGTCCAAACCACCACAATGGGGACAGGCACCTTTGTGGTGGTTTGGACCGGGGCGGCGCTCTGTCCCGGCGAAAGACCTCGATCTGTAACATTTGGGACTCCGGAAGCCGGCTTAGCGTTACAGATCGAGACATTGCGGTTCGGCCCCCGCACTATGTCTCGATCTGTAACAGGTAGAGCCGGTTTTGCCGTCCAGGTGTTACAGATCGAGACAATTGAAGGCCCAGGCAGCTCAAACCACCACAAAGGTGCCTGTCCCCTTCGTGGTGGTCGCGCTGGCAACGGCGTTTCCCCAGATAAAACCTGCCAAAATAAACCTGTCCCTAATTGGCAGGTTTTGACACCCTGGGGGCGGGCGATGCTACAATCTGGCTTGTACTTGAAACGCATCAAAGGGGCCGCTATGGCAAAGGTAAAAATCAGCGACGTCGCGCGCGAGGCCGGGGTTTCGTTGGGCACGGTTTCCAACGCGCTCAACCATCCCGAAAAGCTGCGCCCCGAGACCCTCAAGCTCATCAACGAGACCATCAATCGCTTGGGCTACCTGCCCAACCAAAGCGCTCGTCAGCTGGCCGGCGGCACCACCAAGTCCTTTGGCCTGGTCCTCCCCCGTCTCGATCACGGCTTTTCGCTCCAGATTGCCAGCGGTGCCCACAACGAGGCACGCAAGCACGGCTATGACTTGCTCATCGCCAACGCCGATAACGACGGCATTCTCCAGGACCATTACCTGCGCTACTTTATGGGCACGCAGATGTCCGGCGTCATGGTTCAGCCCATGGCGTCCCCCGACTGGCACCCCGCTATGACCAAGATGCCCGTGCCGATTGTCCATCTGGACATCCACTGTTCCGAACCCGGTTATTACGTGGCCGCCGACAACGAGGCACAGGGGCGCATTATCGCCGAACTCGCCATCGCCCGCGGCGCGCACCATATCACCGTTGTGGGCAGAGCAGCATTTATGCAGCTCACCCTGCGCGTGCTTGGCATTCACAAGGCCCTTGCCCTGCACCCCGATATCAAGATCGAAGTCATCGACGCCGGCGAATGGAATACCGCTGCCGACGGCTACGGCATCGGTGCCCAAATCGCCGAGCGCCCCGCGGACGAGCGCCCCGATTTTGTCATCGGCCTGACCGACGTACTGGCGTCGGGCGTTATCTCGGCGTTAATCGACAAGGGCATCTCCGTCCCCGAGCAGGTCCGCGTGGCAGGCTGCGACGGCAATCCGCTCGCCTGGAGCGGGTCGGTCCCACTGACCACAGTAGCGCCCCCGGGCTACGAGATTGGCCGCAAGGGCGTTCAATTGCTCATGGAGCAAATCGAGAACAAGGTCCCGACAAAGACCAAGCACGTCCACATCGGCTCTGCCGCGCGCACCGTCACCGCGGTCACGGCCATCGAGGACATCAACCGCCAAGAACTCGTGCGGCCGTTCCTGCTGGAACGCGCCAGCACCCAGGCAAGCAGCCAGACCGACGCCACGGCCATCAACCTCGGTGCGTATCTATAGCACGCCCGCGAGCATGCTAAGTCGCCGCTCAAGCAAAAGGGGCCCGACCATTGCCGGGCCCCTTTTGCTTGAGCGCAAACGTGGGCAATCGCTCGTTTCAACACCGCAATTGTCTAGCGCACGGCCTTGACTGCCGCCGCCAGGTCGAACAACGTATCGAGCACCGCCTCGCAGCCATCCACCACGTCCTGCGGAAGCGGCACGATATCGGGGACAGCAAAGACGTGGCAGCCAGCCGTAATGCCCGAGACGCAGCCGTTGCGCGAATCCTCGACCACGGCGCATTCCTCGGGGGCAAAGCCCGCGCGCTCGCAGGCGAGCAGGTACATCTCGGGGTCGGGTTTGCCGTGCACGACGTCCTCGCCGCAGGTCACCGTTTCAAACTTGTCAAAGAGACCGACCATCTTAAGGTTGCGCTCGGCCGTAACGTGGCGCGACGACGTCGCAAGACCCACGTGATAGCCCGCGGCCAGCAGCTCATCCAGGCACTCGGCGACGCCGGCCTTAAGCTCCAGATCGGTCTTGACCATCTCGTCACGAATTTCCTTGTGGCGGACATAGATCGCCTCGGCGGTTTCGCTGCTGCCATAATGCTCCTCAAGGATGCCCATGACATCGGGCAGCGTGCGACCGATAAACTGATGGATCAGTGCTTCATCAATCGCGATCCCCAGCTCGGCAGCGCCCACCTTCCACGCCTTGACGCCCAAACGCTCGGTATCGACCAGCGTTCCGTCCATGTCAAAAATAACAGCCTTGATCATATCGGTCCCCCATCGACTCTCGCTGTCGCATTGCCGCAACTCTACCGCATTTGGCAACTTGTATATAACGTATATACCATATTGCACTTTCGTTACATAGATAGAAGTCTTATGGCAAGTAACGCATTAGGATTATAGTTTTCGACCGAGTACTCAACGATAAGGATCGTTTCATGATTTTAGACACCACGGCACCCGCAGAGGAGCTTCAAGACAAGCTATCGGCGCTCGAACAGCTGCTTTTGGCATACGGGCGCGTGGCTATCGGGTTTTCCGGCGGCGTTGACAGCAGCTTTTTGGCCGCCGTATGCGCCCGCATCATGCCTACCAATACCCTCCTCGTTCATCTCACAACGCCGCTCATCGGCACACCCGAGCAGGCTTCGTTTGAACGGTCCGTTGACGG
This sequence comes from uncultured Collinsella sp., assembly GCA_902492755.1. Classification (GTDB taxonomy): domain Bacteria; phylum Actinomycetota; class Coriobacteriia; order Coriobacteriales; family Coriobacteriaceae; genus Collinsella. Next base: position 60,398 of record CABUNB010000003.1, read on the forward strand.
GCAAACCAATGAGGGACCGCATTTTAAGCTCCCCGTGCTCAATCTTTCGGTCGATCAGCTGCAGCTCCCCCAAGTAGCCTGCAACGATGCCGACCGCTGCTACCACTGCAAGCGCGCCGGCTTCACCGCGATCGTCAACCACGCCAAGTCGCTGGGCTTTCCCACCGTCATCGACGGCAGCAACGCAAGCGATCGCGACGACTACCGCCCCGGCATGCGCGCGGCAGAAGGGCTTGACGTGCGCTCGCCGCTTATGGAGGTCGGTTTTACCAAGGACGAGGAGCGCGAACTGCTGCGCGCATGGGGCTACCCTGTCTGGAACCTGCCGGCGGGAGCCTGCTTGGCCACGCGCATCCCCACGGGCGAGGAGCTTACGCGCGAGAAGGTCGATTTAATCCGCGCCTGCGAGGATTACCTGCACGATCTTGATCTGGCACAGGTACGCGCGCGCTTGATCGGCGGCTGCATGCATATCGAGGCCGCACCCGCAGATGTCGCCAAGATTGCTGCCCTCGGTGGCAACGCCGTCGATGCCGAGGGCAAAACCCCGCTGCCCGCCGTTATCGAGTCCGCGCTGCGCGAGCTGGGCTGCGGCCATATCTCCCCCGAGGTCACCCCCTACATTCACGGCAACATGAACCTGTAGGTTGCGCCGTTTTACAAACGGCGCAACTGCTCGGCGCTGCGCATGCTCAACCTGAACACATAAATTGCCACCTTCCAAAAAGGGACAGGTTTATTTTGGCGGGTTTTATCTGGGGAAACGACGAATAGCCCCACATTCACAACCGCCGCAGCTCCATATGAGGCAAATGAACCGGCGGCATTTGTCCCAAATCTTGAGTATTTGTTCGGCGGAGCCACCTCAGCCGGCTCCTGCTAGACTGGTAGATTCCGAACCGTCCATCCAGGAGCCTCAATGCCGCGCAAATCCGCCTACAAGCAAGTACTTTCCATCGGCACCGCCGTGGTGCTGGGGTTTGCGCTGTTTACGGGATCGCTCGACGGGGCGCCCAAGCTGCTCTCGCCGCAAAGCGATAAGCAGGCGGCGGCTCTGGCCGAGAAGCAAAGCGAGAGCCCCAACCGCACCGACGACGAAGCAGACCTGGTTGCCCGGCTCGAATCAGGAACAGCGAGCTCCTCGGACTCTCAAAATAGCCAAGACTCTGGCGATGGCTCCGAATCCACCGCGACCAACACCAACGGCAACGTTGCCTCCGCGGATAGTGCCGCCACCCCCATCGACGAGGTGGAAAACCCCGACCTCAACCGCGCCCGCGGTGTTTATCTCAGCAGCGTTCCCGACTACGCCGGCAACCCCTACGTTGCCCTTCGTGCCGACAGCACGCACCCGTTGGGCACGCCATCATTCACACTCGACGAATACGAGCGAGCTACCGAAGAGGGCTGCTTTAAGAAGTTCTCCAAGCTCGACAGCTTGGGCCGCACTCGCAAAGCGCTCGCCTGCGTGGGCCCCGAGTCGCTCGGCCAAGGCAAGCGCGGGGATATCTCGCGTATCCACCCCGCCGGCTGGCACCAGCAGCGCTACGACTTTATTCCGGGTCAGAGTCTCTACAACCGCTGCCACCTTATCGCTTGGTCGCTCTGCGGCGAGAACGCCAACCGCAAGAATCTGCTCACCGGCACACGCTATCTCAACGAGACGGGCATGTTGCCATTTGAGGAGCAAATCCTCGACTATATCCGCGACACGGGCAACCACGTGCTCTACCGCGTCACGCCCATGTACAACGAAGAGGAGCTCGTCTGCCGTGGCGTACGCCTCGAGGCGCAATCGGTCGAGGACCACGGCAAGACCCTGTGCTTCCACGTGTACTGCTACAACCTGCAGCCGCATGTGCAGATCGACTACTCCACCGGCCGCAACCAGGCCTCGGGTGATTAAGCCCCTAACCGCGACAAGAATCGATTTGCAGTCCCCAAGGGATCAAATAAGGCCGCCCCGGTTACCCAGGGCGGCCTTTTCGTCAGCGCCTACATTGCAGGCAAAATCACACGCTACTTGGCGCGACCTTCCTCATAGCGCTCGACCAGCTTGGCCTGAACGTCATAGGGAACCTGCTCGTAGCCGGCGGGCTTCATGGTAAAGTCGCCCGTGCCGCGCGTGATGGAACGCAGGCGCGTCGAGTAATCCGTCAGCTCGGCCAGCGGCGCTTGAGCGATGACCACGGTGTCTCCGCGCTCATCGGTCTCCATGCCCGTCACGCGACCGCGCGAGGCCGAGATGTCGCCCATCACGGCGCCGGCGTAGCTCTCGGGGATCGTCACCGTGATTTCCTCGATAGGCTCCAGCACCACTGGATCGGCATCGGCGCACGCCTTGCGCAGGCCGATGCGAGCCGCCGCGCGGAACGCCATCTCGTTGGAGTCGACGCTGTGATACGAACCGTCGTACACCGCGACGCGAATGCCCGTGAGCGGGTAGCCGGCAATGATGCCGTCCTTCATAGTCTCCTGAACGCCCTTGTCCACGGCGGGAATCAGCGAGCGCGGGATGCGGCCACCCACGACCTCGTCAACAAACTCATAGCCGTCGCTCGTGCCGTCGGGCCCAATGAGCGGTTCCACGCGCAGCCAGCAGTCGCCGTACTGACCGGCGCCGCCGGTCTGCTTCTTGTGGCGACCCTGGGCGCTCGCCGTGCGGCGGATGGTCTCGCGATACGGAATGCGGATCGGCACGCTCTTGGCGGCGACCTTGGTGCGGTCCTCCAGACGGTTGAGTAGCACCGAAACCTGCGCCTCACCAACGGCGGAGATAATGGTCTGGCCAGTCTCCTCGTCGCGGTCGATGCTCATAGTCGGATCGGCCTTGCAGGCCTTCTCGATAAACGTGTAGAGCTTCTCTTCGTCGCCGCGATTCTCGGCCTCAATGGCGATGCGGTACTGCGAGTTGGGGAACTTAAACGCCGCAGCCTCGACCTTGCCGGTAATCGAGAGCGTGTCACCCGTCTCTGCCGCCAGCTTGGGCGCCACGATGATATCGCCGGCATAAGCGTGCCCGACCTCGGTCATGTCGCGGCCGCACATCACATACAGGTGAGCCAGACGGTCGCTCTTGCGCGTGCGGGCGTTGATCAGCTCAAGGCCCGGCTCAAGCGTGCCCGTCAGCACCTTGATAAAGCTGATGCGGCCCTGCTGCGGATCGGCCAGCGTCTTAAACACAAACGCCACCGGACGGTCATCGTCGCTCGAGATCTTAAGCGAGTCGCCGTCGATGAGCGGCATCTCGCCGTAGTCAGTCGGCGCCGGGAAGTACGTGGCGATGTCGTCCATCAGCGAGTTGACGCCCTGCTCCTTAATGCAATCGCCCGCAAAGACCGGCACAAAGATGCGCTCGGCAATCGCCTTCGACAGCAAGCCCTCAAGCTCCTCCTGCGTCAGCGTCTCCTCGCCTTCCAGGTACTTCATCATCAGCTCATCGTCGGCCTCGGCCACCAACTCGCACAGATGGTCATGGGCCTCCTCGGCCTGGACACGATACTCCTCGGGAATCTCCGACTCAACGGCTTCGGTGCCGTTGCAATGGCGCGCCTTCATGCGCACCAGGTCGATGATGCCGTCAAAGTCCTCGCCCTCGCCCCAGGGAAGGGTCACGGCGCCCAGGCGCGTGCCAAAGCGCTCCTGCAGCAGGTCCATCGTGGTCGCAAAGCTGGCCTCGGAGCGCGACAGGCGGTTTACGAACACCGCACGCGCCAGACGCAGGTCCTCGGCGGCATACCAGAGCTTAACCGTCGTCGGCTGCGGGCCGGCCTCGGCGTCGACCACAAACAGAGCCGTCTCGCAGACGCTCATCGCGGCAAAGGCGTCGCCGATAAAATCGGGGTAGCACGGGGCATCGAGCACATTGATGCGTGCGCCCTTCCAGTCGATCGGCGCAATGGTCGTCGAAATGGAAAATGCACGCTTGACCTCTTCGGGGTCATAGTCGAGCGTGGGCTTGGTGCCGTCGTGGCCGCCCAGGCGGGCGGTCTTGCCGGAAAGGTGGAGCATGGCCTCGGCGAGTGAAGTCTTGCCCACCCCGCCTTGGCCTACGAGCACCACGTTCCTTACGTTACCGGTCTTGGGAGCACCCATGATGACCTCCTTGCAGGGCCGCGCGCAATGCGCGACGCCAACGGGGAGAGTTCGCGGTCGGTGCCGTCCCGGGAGCAGCATGGTCGGCAGCCGAGCCGACTCACCCTCCAAATGTCCTATGCCACCACCCTACCCTCACGGGCGGCTGTCCATGCATACCTTTCGGCACACGTATGAATACGGGCGGCGAGAGGACGGAGCAGGTACGAGAGGCGATTATTGAACCCCATCGATGCAAATAAAAGCCGCCGCAGACCATAAGACCTGTAGCGGCTTCGCCTCAATTAATAGTTGAGTAAATACCTGAGTCTATCCCTCGATACGGCTCAAGAACTCACGCGTGCGCTGCTCGCGCGGATGGTCGATAACCTGCTCGGCAGGACCCTCCTCGACAATGCGGCCGCCGTCCATAAAGACCACGCGGTCGGCAACATCGCGCGCAAACTGCATTGCGTGGGTCACGATCACCATCGTCATGTTCTGCGCAGCGAGGTCCTTAATGACACGCAGCACCTCGGCCGTCAGCTCGGGATCGAGCGCCGAGGTCGGCTCGTCAAAGAACAAGATCTCCGGGTCGAGCGCCAGTGCGCGGGCGATACTCACACGCTGTTGCTGACCGCCCGAAAGCTCACATGGCACCTTGTTCTCGTTTCCCGTCAGCCCCATTTGTGCAATCAGCTCGTGAGCGCGGGCTTCCGCCTGCTCGCGCGGACGCTTAAGCACGCGAATCGGCGCATCGATGATGTTTCTCATCACGGTATAGTGCGGGAACAGATTGTAGTTCTGGAACACCAGACCAAAACGCGAACGCGCCTGTTTAGGTACATCGCCCTTTGCGTACACCGCGCCCGAACCCGCATCCGTCGCGACGGCAAGGTCGCCAAACGAGAGCGAGCCACCGTCGAGCGTCTCGAGCAGCGTGGCACAGCGCAGCAGCGTGGACTTACCGCCGCCCGAGGGTCCGATAATCGCCACGACCTCGCCACGCTTTACCTCGAGTGAGATATCCTTGAGCACCTCATTGCCGCCAAACGCCTTACGCGCGCTTTCGATTTTCATCACTGAGTTAGTCATGATAATAGTCCAGCTTCTTTTCGGCAGCGCCCAGCAGCATCTCGACCACAAAGTTAAAGACCCAGTAGATCAACGCCGCAATCGCAAACGGCACCATGCTCACCTGCGAGGCGACCAGCGCCTTGGCGGTCGAGAACATCTCACCCACGCCAATGGCAAACGCCAGCGACGTGTCCTTGACCAGTGTGATGATCTCGTTGCCCATCGCCGGCAGAATACGCTTGGCGACCTGCGGCATCACGATATACAGAAACGTCTGCAGACGCGAGTAGCCCAGCACCTCGGCGGCCTCATATTGACCGCGCGGAATCGACTGCAGGCCCGAGCGATAGATCTCGGCAAAGTAGCCGGCGTAGTTGATGATGAACGCCACAACGCACGCCGTCCACTTGGAATCGGGCGTGAGCGAGATGCCGAACACGTAGTACGGGGCGAAGTAGATGGCAAACATCTGTAGCATGAGCGGCGTGCCGCGCATGACCGAAATATAGATGCGCGCGATCCAGCGAAGCGGCGCAATTTTGCTCATGCGCATAAACGCCACGGGAATTCCCAGCGGAATCGACCCGAGCAACGTCAGCACAAACAGCTGCAAGCTGACCAAGAATCCCTGGCCAAGCATCTGCATCATGACCTGAATAGACAACCCAAGCTCTCTTTCACAGTAACGGAACAGCGAACCCAATGCTAAAGCGGGTTTTCCAGGTGCCCGAGTTTGCCGTGAAAGAGGAGCGCCGCGTACTAAATGTACGCAAGCGACGGTTTGAACGGCAAAATCGGGTGCCTGGGAAAGCCGCTATTTGAGCACCCAGTTGTCGAAGGAAAGACCATAGCTTGAATACTTATCGCACAGGTCCTTGACCGTGCCGTCCTCGTAGAGCGCCTTGAGTGACTCGGTTACAGCATCGGCCGACTTGGTGTCGCCCTTCTTAAAGCCGACGGCGTAGTGCTCGCTGGACAGCGGCTTGTCGAGCTGCGTATAGGCATCTGGCTTGGCGGCCAGCTGATACTGAGCGATCGAGAGGTCACAGGCAACGGCATCGACCGCACCACTCTCGAGCTGCATAAACGCCGTGTTGTACTCACCGATGGTATCGAGCGTGGCAAACGTCGCGGCCAGATCCTTCTGGTCGCCCTCGAGCACATCCTGCGCAGCGGAATCAGTCTGGGTAATCACGGTCTTGCCGGCAAGATCGTCCCAGCTCTTGATACCCGCGTCCTTCTTGACCACGAGCACCTGCTCATTGAGCATGTACGGCTCGGAGAACGTGTAGTCGTCCTCGCGACCCTCCATGGTAAAGCCGTTCCAGATGCAGTTGATGGCGCCTGAGTTAAGCAGCGTATCCTTGGCGTCCCAGTCGATGGCCTCGTATTTGACCTCCCAGCCCTGCTTATCGGCAACAGCCTTGGCCAGATCGAGATCAAAGCCGGTGTACTCGCCATCGTCGCCCACAAAGCCGTACGGAGGATAGGACTTATCAAAGCCCACCACGAGCCTCTTGGACTCCGCAGCGCCCTTCACGTCCTTGGCCGCGGCAAAACCAGCAGCGGAGCCCTTGCCGGCACCACCGCCGCAGCCGACAAGACCAAGGCCAAGCACCGTGGCGAGCGAGCCGGCTAGACCAACAAACTGACGACGAGACATATCGGTATTCATGGTATTCCCCCTCGATAGCACTTTAGTTAGGTAAAGTGAGTCATGTAACGTCCAGAATCATACACTTTACCTTGATGGAGCACAAGGTTGGGGTTGCCCGGCGCGGGCGGGGAGCGGCGCGTAATTAAGTTTCCTGCTCTACAGTCCTGCGCAAGACGGAAAGCACATTAAGTGCTTTCCTTTGCGTGCGGAACTCGCGATAAACTTAATTACGCGCCGCTCCCCGCCCGCGCCGGGCAAACGTCGTTGGGCTTATCACTGACAGGAAATGGGCGCTTGCATATCGCCCGCTGGCTTGGCACGGTACAATGCTTGCAGCTTTTAATTCATGAATTAGTGGAGTTATTGATGGCAGAATCTCGTGCGGAGCGTAGGGCTCGTCGTGCTTTGGTGGAAGCGGCTGAGGGGTCAAAGGAGGAGAAATCTTCTACGAAATCCAAGTCTTCTAAAGCTGCAAAAAGCAAATCGACCAAGAGCAGGGCTAAGACCAAGCGTTCTGGCTCTCGTCGGAGCGAGGACAAGGCATCTCAGACTCGCTCCAAGCGCTCGCATAAAGATCCGGTTTCGTCTGCGCGTAAGGCTGTGGACCCCAAGTCTCCCTGTTCGATCATGAAAGCTTGTGGTGGGTGTACGGCGCTCAATCGTCCTTATAAGAAGCAGTTGGCGGCCAAGCAGGCTGCTGTGGAGGAGCTGTTTGCTGAGCTCTGTGAGCGCGAGGGTGTTGCCGTTGATCCCATTCGCGGTATGGGTGTTACCCTGGGCGACCCGGGCAAGTATCCTGCGCCGCGTGGTTTTCGTCATAAGGCTGCCACACCGTTTGCTCCCGGTAAGGAGGGTGCTGTCCGCTGCGGCTTCTTTGAGCGCGGCACGCACAAGATCGTTGCCGTACCCGAGTGCCCTGTCGAGGCGCCGGGCGCTCGTCAGATTCTCAACGGCATCGCTCGCGAGGCCGAACGTCTGCACATTCCCGCCTTTAACGAAGACAAGCATCTGGGGCTGCTTCGCTATGCCGTCGTTCGCTGCGGCTGGCGCACCGACCAGATTATGGTCACCCTCGTGACCGCTCAGCGCGACTTGCCGCATGCGCAGGAGTTCTTTGAGGCCGTCGCCGCACTCGATCCGTATATTGTCACCGTCGCCCAAAATATCAATGGCCGTCCCGGTAACGCCATCTTGGGTGAGGAGACTCGTATCGTCTATGGCGCCGAGTGCATGCGCGACCAGCTGCTCGGTTGCGAATTCGATATCTCCCCTACCGCGTTCTATCAGACCAATCCGCAGCAGACCGAGCTGCTCTATCAGCTCGCGATTGACGGCATGAATTTGCAGCAGAGCGACGTACTCATGGACGCTTACTGCGGCAGCGGCACCATCGGTCTGTGCGCAGCTAAAGAAGCCCAGAACAAGGGTATCGGCATTATGCTGCTCGGCGTGGAGCGCAACACGGCAGGCATTGCCGATGCGCGCCGCAATGCCGAGCTCAACGGCCTCACCCGCAGCGCTTGGTTTATGGCCGACGACGCCACCGATTACATCCTGGACGCCGCCGACAACAACGAGCGGATCGATGTCCTTTCCATCGACCCGCCGCGCGCCGGCTCCACCCCCGAGTTCCTCGAAGCCGCCTGCGCACTCAAGCCGCGCCGCATCACCTACATCAGCTGCAATCCCGTGACCCAAGAGCGCGATCTGCACCAGCTCCTCGATGGAGGCTATCGCCTGCTCAAGATCACACCGGTCGACATGTTCCCCCATACCGACCACACCGAAACCGTCGTGGTCCTCGAGCGCCGCTAATCCACCCCAGTAGATTTTTGGGACAAGAAGGGGGCGACCCATCTGGGCCGCCCCCTTTACTTGGTTTATGAACGCCGTTACATGCCCTTGCGCAGGTCGCATACACCGGCCGCCGCCATCTCGCGCAGCAGCGTCTCGCGGTCGCGCGTCACGATCAAATCCAGCGGGAAGTGAATCTCGTCGAGCATCTGGCGCGCGTGATCGAGCTTGCCAATGGCCATGCCAATGTGGGCATCGGTCGACACGCCAATGCCAACGCCCAGCTCGGCGCAGCGCTCGGCGATCTTGCGGCATACGGCCCAATGCTCAGTGTCGACACCGTGTTCAAGACTATGGTTGTTGATCTCGATAATCTTGTGCTTGGCCTTAGCCGCCAACAGCACCTCGTCGATATCGAACGGCACGCCCGAGCGCCCCGTATGCCCCAACATGAACACCTTGGGATGTTCTAAGGCATTGATATACATCTGGGTCGTTTGAGCCAGCGTCGCGCCCTCGGCAAACTGCGGATTATGCACGCTTGCCACCAAATAATCCAAATTGCGCGTCACCAATTCGAACAGTGAGTGTTGACGACTGTACGAATCGCCGGCGATATCAAGGTCGACGGGAATATCCTCGCCAAACAAGCTGCCGTCCAGCGAAACGATATCGGCCTCGGCGCCGCGAAGCACCAGCACGCCGCTCCAAATGCGTGGCCAGATATCCTGGTTAATAAAGAATTGGAAACTGCGCAGGTCATTGGGACAAGGCGTAACCATCGAGCTTAAATGATCGGCGGAACCGAGCACCTGAAGGCCGCGCTCTGCCGCCCAATAGATGTTCTCCTCGATGGTTGAGTACGCATGCGCAGAGAACATCGTATGAGTATGAATATCACAAGAAAGAAGGTAGGGCATCGGGTCTCCTTGTCCAGTATGGCCGTCGCGTATATTCATTGTACGCATAGCTTTCGGCAGTCGTAAAACTGCTTCATCCCAATCACACAACGGCATAGACAACGGGGTCTGGCTTAAAACCAAACCCCGTTTCACGTAAAACATTGTAAGCAGAGCGCTTTACTTTCGACGATATTCGTCGGCCAACTGCTTCCAGGCAGGCAGCGAGTTGACGATTGTCTCATAGCTCACGCAGTAGCCCAGGCGGAACCAGCCCGGCATGCCAAAGCTATCCGAAGGCACCGCGAGCAGCTCATACTTCTTCGCGCGCTCGCAGAAGGCGTTTGCATCGGGCTCCAGCGCTTTCACCCACAGGTAGAACGCGCCATCCGGCTCAACATAGGTGTAGCCGTACTCCGCTAGTGCGTCGGTAAGCGCGGTACGGTTGCGCGCATAGGCCTCGACATCGCTCGGTTCATCAATGCAGTCGATGATTACACGCTGGAAGAGGGCCGGTGCGCACACGAAGCCCAGCGTGCGGGCGGCACCGGCAACGGCGGGCATTAGACGAGCTGCCTGAGGATTCGTATTGGGAACCAGGATCCACCCGACGCGCTCGCCCGGTAGCGAAAGCGACTTGGAATACGAGTAGCACACGATGGTGTGCTCGTAGATCGAAGGCACCCAAGGCACCTCGGCGCCATAGACAATCTCACGATACGGCTCATCAGAGATGAGCATAATCGGATTCTCGGGATCGCGCTGAGCGTTAGCCTCGCGCAGAACATTGGCCAGTCGCGTCAGCGTGTCGCGTGTATATACGGCACCGGTCGGATTGTTGGGCGAGTCGATGATGACGGCAGCCGTCTTATCGGTAATCGCCTTGAGCACGTTACTCACGCTCAGCTGGAACGTATCTTCATCGGCGAGCGCCTCGATACACGTACAGCCGGCCTTCTCAATCCACACGCGATACTCCGGGAAGTACGGGGCGATAACAATGACCTCGTCACCCGGGTTCGTAACGGCATTGAGCGTGCAGGTGAGCGAAGCCGCCGCGCCCACGGTCATAAAGACGTCCTTGCCCTCATAGCTCGTGCCAAAGCGGCGGTTGAGCGATTCGGCGACAGCTGCTCGACATTGCGGCAGGCCCGGCGCGGGAGTGTAGCCATGCAGCTGGTCACTCGGCAGCTCCAGGGCCTTCTTAATGGACTCAGCCACGGCGGCAGGTGCCGGAACGCTCGGGTTACCCAGTGAGAAATCGAACACGTTTTCCGCGCCGATCTGTGCCTTGCGATCAAGGCCATAGCTAAAGATCTCGCGGATGATGGAGCTCTCCGCACCGCGCGCATACATAGTTTCGTTGATCATCTGTTCCCCTTTCGCATAGGCGCTATTGTACGCTTTAGTTGAGCAAAGTGCCGCAGAATGTTGATTGGGGACAGACTTAAATGCGTGAAAACGCTCATTTAAGTCTGTCCCCAATCAACAGATGGCCCCATATCGCTCAAAAGAAAAAGCCTCCGCAGGTTTCCCCGCGGAGGCTTTCGCTACAAGAACTATTTGTCGGCGTCGGTGTTGCCATCAGCGTTGACAGCATTGCCATCGCCGGCATCATCGGATGCGGCTTCGGCATCCTCCTGCATGGCCGCCTGCGCAAAGGCCGCAGCATCAGCCGCCAGCTCCTCCTCGCTCATGCGAGGCGAGCGCTTCTTGGTCGGCATGCCAGCCGCCTTGGCGTTGCGCTCCTCCTTGGCCGCCAGGATATCGCCCTCGCGCTCAAGGTAAGCGTCCCACTCGTTGTCGAGCAGGGCGTTCACGGCGTCACCCTCAACGGTCTCGCGCTCAAGCAGCACCTTGGCCATCAGATCGAGTTGATCGCGGCGGGCATCCAAAATCTCGACCGCACGGCGATGGGCCTCACGCATAATGCGCTGGACCTCGATGTCGATGCGACGCGCCGTCTCCTCGGAGTAATCCTGGTGATCGGCATAGTCGCGACCCAGAAACACCTGATGCTGCGCCTCGCCAAACACTTGCGTGCCCAGCTCCTCGCTCATGCCCAGGCGCGTGACCATCTCGCGCGCCATCTTGGTCGCGCGTTCCAGGTCGTTGCTCGCGCCCGACGTGATGTCATCGCACATGAGCTCCTCGGCGACGCGGCCGCCCAAGAACACGGCAAGCTCGTCGAGCATCTCGTTCTTGGTCTTGAGGAAGTGATCCTCCTGCGGAAGCTGCAACGTGTAGCCCAGAGCCTGGCCGCGACTGACAATCGAAATCTTATGAACCGGATCAGAGTGCTCCAGGATGTGGCCCACCAAAGCGTGACCGCTCTCATGGTAGGCAATCGTGGTGCGCTCGGCTTCGGTCATCACGCGACCCTTGCGTTGCGGTCCGGCAATCACGCGCTCCATCGACTCCTCGACCTCGTCCATCGAGATCACGGAACGATGACGGCGAGCGGCCAGCAGCGCAGACTCGTTGAGCAGGTTCGCCAAATCGGCACCAGTAAAGCCAACGGTCATCTGGGCGAGCTTCTCAAACTTAACGTCCTCGTCCATCGGCTTGTTCTCAGCATGTACGCGCAAGATCTGCTCGCGGCCCTTCACGTCCGGGCGGTCAACCGTGACTTGGCGGTCAAAACGACCGGGGCGCAGCAATGCCGGGTCCAGAATATCGGGGCGGTTGGTCGCGGCGATCAGGATGACTGACTCGCTTTCCTCAAAACCGTCCATCTCGACCAGCAGCTGGTTGAGCGTCTGCTCGCGCTCGTCGTGGCCGCCGCCCAAACCGGCTCCGCGCTGACGTCCCACGGCATCGATCTCGTCAATAAAGATGATCGACGGAGCCTGAGACTTGGCCTCCTTAAAAAGGTCGCGCACGCGGCTGGCGCCGACACCCACGAACATCTCGACAAAGTCGGAACCCGAGATGCTAAAGAACGGCACGCCCGCCTCGCCGGCAACGGCCTTGGCCAGCAGGGTTTTACCGGTACCCGGAGGGCCAACCAGCAGCACGCCGCGCGGAATCTTGGCGCCCAGCTTGCGATAGCGGTCCGGATCGCTCAAAAAGTCGCGAATCTCCTCGAGCTCCTCGACTGCCTCGTCCACACCGGCAACATCCTCAAACTTGACCTTGGGGCGCGTTGCCTCGTTGGTCTTGGCGTTGGTCTTGCCAAACTGCATGTTCCTGTTGTTGGCGCCCATCATCTGGCGCATAAAGTAGAACATGATGGCGATCAGGGCGATCGTCGGAAGCACGCTCATCGCCAAGTCGCCCCAAAAATCGGGGTCATTGGTGTTGACGATGTACTTGGTATCGGGGTGCTCCGCCATAAGCTCGGCAAGCGAATCGGAGCCGACATAGGTCGAGGAGAAGCTCTTGAGCTCGCTCGTGTCACCCTTGTCCTTTTTCGTCTTCCAGTAATGACCCGCCACGCTTCCGTCTTGAACCGTATAGGTCAAATCTTCGACGCGATCCTGCTTAATGGCGTTGACCATCTCGCTCGTCGCGAGCTTTACGGCATTGCTGGAATTGGCGAAGCCGGAGCCCATGTTAAAGAAGGCGTAGCCCAGAAGCGCGCAAGCCAAAATAAAATACAGCCAGCCCGTACGCGTGGGCTTCTTGCCTCCGGGCATCCCCGGGATCTTAGGCTCCCGGGGAGTCTGGGAATTGTTATCGTTACGGTCGTCGGGCATCTTACGAATAAACCTCCGGTTTCAAAATGCCCAGATACGGAAGGTTACGATAGCGCTCGGCATAGTCGAGGCCGTAGCCCACCACAAAGGCATCGGGGCAATGGGTTCCAACATACTTGGGCGTGACGGCCGAGGTACGGTCCTCAACGTCCTTCCACAGGAAGGCGGCAACCTCCAGCGAGGCGGGCTTGCGGCTCTCGAGGTTCTTCATCAGATACTTGAGCGTCAGGCCCGAGTCCAGAATGTCCTCGACGATCAGCACGTCGCGACCGCGGATGTCGATATCCAGGTCCTTAATGATACGCACGATGCCCGAGGACTTCACACCGTCGCCATAGCTCGAAACAGCCATGAAATCGATGTTGGTCGGCAGCTCGATCTTGCGCATCAGGTCGCCCATAAAGACCACGGCGCCGCGCAGGACCGCAATCAGCACCAGATCCTTACCCGCGTAGTCGCGAGTAATCTGCTCGCCTAGGCGAGAGACGATACCGTCGATATCCTCCTGCGTAAACAGAACCTTCTCGATATCCGGATGTTGAGAAGCCATGACAACCCTTTCTTGTGCTTATCGCCCACGCACCGCCGCATGGACGCGAACTACACATTCTAGCAGCGCACGGGGTATATTTACCAGCACGTGCGCCATCAGCGCGGGAATACCGTCAACGTCGCACAGAATAGCTGGCGTGGGCGCTATTCCGCATCGACTACGCGGAGCAGATATGCCACGCGCGTTGCGGCCGTGCACTTAAAACGCTCGTCCGCGCGAACTCCGGCGACCCACACCACGGCACCCCCCGGCGCCGTCCTCACCATGGGCACGCCGGCGCGCTCGGAAACGGGAATGCGAGCCTCACCTAGCAAGTCGGATACTTTCTTGCTTCGGCCACTCATCCCTAACGGGCACATCACGTCCCCCGGTGTGGGACCGTCCACCCACAGTCGCGCCAAACGCGCCTCGGCGGGAATCTCCCCGCGTGAGCCGGCGAGCCTCCGTTCGCTATCGCGATCGGCAAAGCCCAGCGTCGCGGCATCCACCATAGCGGTCACCCCTCCGGCACCCGCGAGTTCGCGGGCACGGCGCACAATATCACACCCCGGCTCGACGGCCATCGGCTCTGCCACCAGGATACGGCCCGCCCCCAGCGGCAATCGACCGGGAATGGTGACCCAATCGGCAACTAACCCCTCGCGCGCCGCCGGCGCCTTAAACGCCAGCATGCCAAACTCAACGCGCGCGTCAATTCCCGCCGGCAGTGTGACCGAACCCGAGCCTTCGGCGACACAAGCGAGCACGCGCTCCACATGCCGCATCTCGGGACGAGCGTCCGGATCGATGCGCTTGATCGCCAGTCGCACGATGCGCCGCGCGATTACCACCTCGGCCGCAGCAAGGCGCCTGGCATCGAGCACCAGTGCGCCCGCCGTCTCTTTACGCAAACAGCTTCGAAACGCCTGTGCCGACAGCTGGGAAAGAAAGGCGTCCTCATCGCCTAAGATCTCGCAGGCGGCGCCAATCGTCTTGCAGACGCTCGCGTTGCGCTGCGCTACCACCGGCATTACTCGATGGCGCACGTAGTTACGCAAGTACGACACGTCCTCGTTGCTCTCGTCCTCTCGCCACGGCTGACCATGCACCTGCAGATAGCCAACGAGCTCATCATGAGTCATGTCGAGCAAGGGACGCACCACGATATTCCTCCGGCGAGGAATGCTCGATAGGCCAGCGGGCCCCGAACCCTTAATCGCGTTCATCAAAAACGTTTCCGCGCGATCCGAAGACGTGTGCGCAGTGCAGATGCGAGCCGCCGTTCGCGGTGCCCCCGTCTGGGCGCAGAGCTCGCGAACATACCTCCGCGCCGCGGCATAGCGCACCTCGCGGGCGGCCGCCTCGATATTGCCCGATTCATCATCAAAATAGGCATGCTCAACATACAGCGGCAAGCCATATTGTGCGCATAGGCCGCGCACGAAGGCCTCGTCGCCATCGGATGCCTCGCCGCGCAGATGATGGTTCACATGCAGCACGTGCAGTCGCTCGCGCGCGATGGGGGCTACACCACGCCCATCCAGAATATCCAACTTTGATGTGCATGCCATAAGGAGCAAAGCCGTCGAGTCCGCACCACCTGATACCATGAGCACCACGGGGGCAGCCGTCTGCCGCGTTGCCAGGGCTTTATCATCGGCCCACGATGCAGCATGGTGTCCATAATGCTGAGATACCGTTGGCATTTGCTTCCTCCTCTATTCGTCCGCACCCATTGTATCCTTTGGAATCTTATGTCTCGTCTGCACCTTCATATCCTTGGCAGCGGCTCAAAAGGCAACTGCGCGCTCATCGAAGGCCCCCGGGGGCTCATCATGATTGACGACGGTCTTTCTCGCCGCGAGACATTAAAGCGCATGGCAGAACTGGGGCTCTCGGCAGACAACGTCTCGGCTCTTCTCATTACGCATGAGCACAGCGACCACATCAAGGGTCTCGATGTCTGGTGCAAGCACTGGCACGGCCCCCTCTATGCCAGCAGGGGCACACTTTCGAGCAAAGAAATTCTTTCGCATCTGCCTGTCGAGGAATTCGATCCCGGTGACACCCTATCCATTGCCGGCATCCACGTGCAAACCTACTCAACATCGCACGATGTCATCAATCCAGTCGGCTATCGATTCGACGCCCTCGATGATTCCATCGGCTTTGCCACCGACACCGGAGAGCTATCGAGCCAAGCCATGAACACCCTCAAAGATTGTCGAGTCCTCGCGCTCGAAAGCAACCACGATGTGACCATGCTGCGCGAGGGAGAATATCCCCGCTTTCTTCAAGAGCGCATCCTGTCTGCAAGGGGACACCTCTCCAACGACCAAGCCGCCGAAGCCGCGCGCGAACTTGTTACCGATCGCACCGAACAGCTCATTGCCATGCATATCAGCCAAGATAACAATCGCCCGAGCCTTACCGTCAAAAGCTATGCCAAAGCTCTAGCCGCAACCCTGGATGACGAGATCGGCAGCTCCGCCACCCTTCTCCAAGGATCGCGAAAACTCTCGATACGCCCCGCAAGCCAGCATAGGCCAGCAACCATTCAATAGACTGTCCTAGACAGCAAAAGGGGCCGGGAATCGCTTCCCAGCCCCTTTTGTTATCTCTTAATAGCACAGAACGCCAACGAAGTTAGTCGATGGAGATCTTCGTAACGTTCTTCTTCTCGACGATCTTGGGAACCGTAACGGTCAGGATGCCGTCAGCGTACTTAGCCGAGAGACCCTCGCTCGAAGCGTCCTTTAGATACACGCCACGCGTTGCGCTGTACGAGCTGAACTCCTTCTGCAGGAAGTTCTTGCCCTCATTCTCCTCGTCTTCCTCAACATTTACGCTAATGGACAGACGGCCCTCGTTAAGCTCGACATCGATATCGTCCTTGGCGACGCCGGTCAGATAAGCCTTGACCTCATAGCCATCGCCCTTATCCTCAACATCAACGGGGAACGCCTTAGAGGCAATCGAGCTGTTCGCCAGATCACTCATATCATCAAACAGATCGAACAGCGAGCTCGCAGAGGGACGAACGCCAAAAACCGAACGATAAGGAACCATGCTTGCCATGTTTACCACTCCTTTATAGGACTGCCGAGTCATCTTCTAGGTGACTGGGACTTCTTTTGACACTCTTATATATGCCCACCCGGTGCTCATATATACATCGACTATAAAGTTTTTTGAGTCCGTTACTATAAGCATATCTAAGTGTGTTTGACTCAGGTTTTAGGTAGGTAAAGGTTCTTTGAACCAGAGCTTAAATAACGAGTATGTCCACAGCTACAAATAACAAGGGGCTTACAATGAGCGCGTACACGTTGTTGGTAACGAACTAAAGGGCATCATGGACGACCAAAAACAGAACAATATGTTTATGCCGACGCGGGGGGAAGATACTTCCACGCAGCCGCCACGGTTCCGTCGCCCTCACATCTCGCAAGAGCCCATTAATGATCCAGAGCCCGAGTATGTGACGAGAAATCGATATCAAACACTCGAGGACGCACAAACGGGGCGCAAAAATATGAGCGTGGCCTCGGGAGACCCTGCATATCTGAAAGATGCGCCGCTCTCTAAAAACAGTGCAGATAGGGATGAGCCGATAAGAGAATCCCACGCTCATCAACAACGAGGACCTCGGCCCAAGCAAACATTAACGCATTCGGCTCGCTATCTCGAAACGCCAAAAAAAGGAAAGTCGATCTTCGTTTCGTCAAGCAAACGACGCAAGCAGCATCGACTGACAATTCTGCTATTGATCATTACGGCCATAGCAATTGCTGTTGTAATTCGATTCATAGTCTTTAAGTAAAAGAACAGCGTCCAAAAGGCAACGAGAGCGACTCGTGTAATTGTGTCCATTTGAGCCCAATAAAGGCAAAAAAGGGGGAGGCCGCGAGGCCTCCCCCTTCTCAGTTCAAGCGTACGGCTCGGTGCCGTCCACCGGTCAGCGGCGCCCTGGCCTCCCACGGGCTGGCCC
>CABUNB010000004.1 GCA_902492755.1 uncultured Collinsella sp.
GGTCTTTCATGCAGCAGGGGCTCTCAATGTTTTTTATGTCCTGCTCATATCGTCTGTGCCGGCACTTTGGGACACTCCTTGTCAGAAGAGTGATGCAAGGTGCTCGTCCTTTACTTTACTGAGATAAAGTGAACGTGTAGATTCGTAACCCACTCGCAACCGTTCTATGGCACGATATTGAACGAATGTATGCTATGCGCCCAAATCGTTTTGGGCAGAGTGGGAGACAGTATGGTCAAGCTGTACGAGGACGGCATCTACCTGCGCGGCGGCAGCGAGGTTGTGCCTGAGGCCGAGGCTGCTGAGCGCGGCATTACGCAGACGCCTGAGGATGCCAAGCGCGGAACCATCGCGTATTCGATCCTTCAGGCACACAATACGTCCGGCGACCCCGAGGCGCTCAAGATTCGCTTCGATGCCATGGCGAGCCACGATATTACCTTTGTCGGCATCATCCAGACGGCGCGCGCCTCGGGCATGGAGCAGTTCCCGCTGCCCTACGTGCTCACCAACTGCCATAACTCGCTGTGCGCCGTGGGCGGCACCATCAACGAGGACGACCACGTCTTTGGCCTCTCGGCTGCCAAAAAGTACGGCGGCATCTTCGTTCCGCCCCATATCGCGGTCATCCATTCCTTTATGCGTGAGAACTTCGCGGGCTGCGGCAAGATGATCCTGGGTTCCGACTCGCACACCCGCTACGGCGCCCTGGGCACCATGGCCGTGGGCGAGGGCGGCGGCGAGCTGGCCAAGCAGCTGCTGCGCGACACCTACGATGTCGCCTACCCCGGCGTCGTCGCCATCTACCTCACGGGTTCCCCGCGCCCCGGCGTTGGTCCGCACGACGTGGCGCTCGCCATCATCCGCGCCGTCTTTGCCAAGGGCTACGTCAAGAACAAGGTCATGGAGTTCGTGGGCCCCGGCATCTCGAGCATGACGACCGACTACCGCAACGGCGTCGACGTCATGACCACCGAGACCACCTGCCTGTCGAGCATCTGGGCAACCGACGAGGACACGCACGCGTTTTTGACCATGCACGGTCGCGGCGACGACTACCGCGAGCTCAAGCCCGCCGATGTCGCCTACTACGACGGCTGCGTCGAGGTCGACTTGTCGAGCATCAAGCCCATGATCGCGCTGCCGTTCCATCCCTCCAACGGCTTTGAGATCGACGAGCTCAACGAGAACCTCGAGGACATCCTGCACGAGGTGGAGCTCGAGGCCGCCAAGATCGGCGAGGGCAAGACGCACTTTAGCCTGCTCGACAAGATCGTCGACGGCAAGCTGCACGTGCAGCAGGGCGTTATCGCCGGCTGCTCGGGCGGCAACTACGACTCCGTGGTCCAGGCTGCCCGCGTGCTCAAGGGCGCCAACACCGGCTGCGGCGAGTTCTCGCTGTCGGTCTATCCCACAAGCCAGCCCGTGGCGCTCGAACTTACGCGCCGTGGCTATATCTACGACCTCATGGAGGCCGGCGCGATTGTGCGCACGGCATTCTGCGGCCCGTGCTTTGGCGCCGGCGATACGCCCGCCAACAACGGCCTGTCCATCCGCCACACCACGCGCAATTTCCCCAACCGCGAGGGTTCCAAGCCGGGTAATGGCCAGCTGAGCGCCGTGGCCCTGATGGACGCCCGCTCCATTGCGGCGACGGCTGCTAACGGCGGCGTCCTGACGCCGGCGACCGACCTGCCCGAGGACACCTGGGACGAGGCCTGCGAGTACACCTTTGACGATGCGCCGTACAAAAAGCGCGTGTACTGGGGCTTTGGCAAGGCGGAGCCTGCCGACGAGCTGGTCGAAGGCCCCAACATTAAGCCGTGGCCCGCGATGGAGCCGCTCGGCGACGACATCTTGCTTAAGGTGTGTTCCAAGATCATGGACCCGGTCACCACGACCGATGAGCTCATTCCCTCGGGCGAGACGAGTTCCTTCCGCTCCAACCCGCTGGGTCTGGCCGAGTTTACGCTGAGCCGCCGCGACCCGGCCTACGTGGGTCGCTCCAAGGAGGTCGACGCCGTGGAGAAGCGCCGCGTTGCCGGCGAGTCCGCGGGTGACCTGGCGGCGCTCGACACCGAGCTTGCGGGCGTGTTTGAGGCGCTGACCGGCGCGGGCGTCGCGGCCGATGCCAAGGCGACCGAGTTTGGCTCCATGATCTATGCCAAGAAGCCTGGTGACGGTTCTGCCCGCGAGCAGGCGGCGAGCTGCCAGCGCGTGATCGGCGGCCTGGCCAACATCGTCCACGAGTACGCCACCAAGCGCTATCGCTCCAACGTCATGAACTGGGGCATGGTGCCCTTCCAGATGGAGGCAGAGCCCAACTTTGAGGTGGGCGATTACGTTTTCGTGCCGGGTATCCGTGCCGCGCTCGATGGCGATCTGAAGGACATCGCCGCCTACGTGGTGCGCGCCGATGGTGCGGTCGAGCAGATTGAGCTCTATATTGCCGATATGACGGCAGAGGAGCGCGCCATCGTCAAGGCCGGCTGCCTGATCAACTACAACAAGTTCAAGGCCGCTGCCGAGTAACGCTGCCGTACGCCCCTGCCACACCTTTCCCTCGTGCTCACGCGCTTCGCGAGGGTCGCCCGAGGAAAAGGTGTGTCCGGGGCTACCGCGACGTTCTCGTTGGGTCTTGAGGGACGCTAAAAAAGACTGAGCTTGAAGCCGCCTCTTTGTATTGGGGCGACTTCTTTTGTCGAAAACCACCACAAAGGTGTCTGTCCGGCGGGTTCTTATTTCGATGGGGTCCAGGTTATCTCATCGTCAAATAGCCAAGTGCGTGCTGAGCCGCTGTCGCGCGCTGTCTGCGGATCGGGCTCGCAGGTTTGTTCGTAGGCATCCTCGGTACACCGATCCATAAAATCGACGACTGCCGTCTGGTCGCCTTCCATGACGTAGATCACGTTGCCATCCGAGATATAGACTCCCGGCCCTTCGTTGTCCACGTAGCCGGGGTCGTATGAGACGTTGCACAGTCTGCTCCCGTTTGCTGCATCGAGTTCAAGGGTCGAATGATACCCGCCATTCATTTGGCTATTCTTGACTCGATATATTACGGCGCCGTACCACCGCTTAAACGTCTTGCCTTTGAGCAACTTGGCTGCCTTACCGATAAGCTGCTCATCTTTGGTATAGCGCGTGGCCCCAAGTTCGATACGGGGATAGTTGCTGACCCCAAGCGCTGCGGGCGTACCGTCAAAATCGACGGTGATCGAATCGGGTTTGACGATATCGGTGAGGATTTCGATGGGATAGCTTACGGTCTCAATCACCGCCTGCGTTGCAGAGGCGGGGAGAAATGCGAGATAGATAATGCCCACGCCGACTGCGGTAATCGCAAACGCTAAGACGAGTAGGCCGATATAGGTGGAGCGTTTCACGGTGGGGCACCTCGCTTACAATATGCAATCATTAAGATAAATGATACAAGCTGACAATATTCAAAAGAAAGCGATCGTTCGAAATGGGGGGCTAAAAGGCCCTATTGGGCTTCGATTTGACCTCTAATAGAAGTATTTGCCCCACTCATTCTGGGCGTGAGGTCAATAATTGAGTCCACGAGTTTTGAGCGATACTCTTCTCACTAAACTCACTATTTTCACTATAAGCACTATAAATACGATAGGGGGACGACGAGAACAATGTGACGTGCGATAGCTAAGCCGTTTAAGCCGGACTTTGACCTTGAATCTCTGCCTCTATCTGTGCGAACGGGCTATTGTCGGTTCTCGATTCCATCGCTGCGTTCTCGTTGGGTCTTGAGGGACGCTAAGAAATGGACTTGCTTGATGCCGCCTCTGTTATCGGGGCGGCTTCTTTTTGTCGAAAACCGCCACAAAGGGGACAGGCGCCTTTGTGGCGGCTCGATTTGTCTTAATCTGTAACACCTTGGCCGCTAAAAGTGGGCCTGGTGTTACAGATTTAGATTTTCGATTCGGGTGTCTTCTGTTCGTCTCGATTTGTAACAGATAGAGCTCTATTTGCCGAGTAGATGTTACAGATTGAGACAAACGGGCGCCGTTGGTCATTTCATCTTGATTTGTAACATCTGGAGCCATAAACAGTCGCTAGATGTTACAGATTGAGACGGTAGCGCGCCTGTGCGGCGGCGGGCCGACATCTCTATCCCCTATCTCTTAATCACTCAGAAAATCTTATATATAGAGACTTAGATTTGTGTATAAGATCGCGCAAAGCTGGCAACAATACTTCTCGAACAACGTGAAGCCGCCCCGTAGGGCGGCCGCCCCAAGAGAGGTGATTCCATGAGAATCGATAAGCTAGCAATGACGTCGCGCGAGGCGTTGCAGACCGCCATGAGCACGGCTGCCGACGCGCAGGCTGGCGCGGTGGAGCCGATTCATCTGCTGTCTGCCCTGCTCGGTGCCGGCGAGCGCAACATCTCCGTGATCATCGAGCGCATCGGCGCCGACCCGGCCCAGCTCGCACGCTCCACGCAGGATGCCATCGACCATGCGCCCAAGGTTTCCGGCGAGGGCCAGCAGATGGGTCTTTCCAACGAGCTCGTCCGCGTCATCGAAAAGGCCGAGAAGAAGGCCACCAAGATGGGCGACAGCTTTGTGGTGACCGAGCATCTGCTCATGGCACTTGCCGAGGACAAGGGCGAGGCGGGCCGCGTGCTGCGCGACGCCGGCGTGACCAAGGAGCGCATCGAGCAGGTCTACGAGGAGCTGCGTGGCGATGACCGCGTGACATCTGCCGAGGACAAAACCCAGTTTGAGGCGCTGGAGCAGTACGGTCGCAACATCTGTGACCTCGCCCGCGCCGGCAAGCTCGACCCGGTCATCGGCCGTACCGACGAGATCCGCCGTACCATTCAGGTCCTGTCCCGCCGCACCAAGAATAACCCTGTGCTCATCGGCGAGCCGGGCGTCGGCAAGACGGCCATCGTCGAGGGCATCGCCCAGCGTATCGTGGCCGGCGACGTGCCGAGCACCCTGCGCGACCGCGACCTTATCGAGCTCGACATGAGCGCGCTGGTCGCCGGCGCCAAGTACCGCGGCGAGTTCGAGGACCGCTTAAAGGCCGTGCTCAAGGAGGTGCAGAAGTCCGAGGGCAAGGTCATCCTGTTCATCGATGAGCTCCACACTATCGTGGGCGCGGGTGCCACCGAGGGCTCCATGGACGCCGGCAACATCCTCAAGCCGGCGCTCGCCCGTGGCGACCTGCACGCGATCGGCGCGACCACGCTCGACGAATACCGCAAGTACATCGAGAAGGATGCGGCGCTCGCGCGTCGTTTCCAGACCGTTATGGTGAGCGAGCCTACCGTCGAGGACACCATCTCGATCCTGCGTGGTCTCAAGGAGAAGTACGAGATCTTCCACGGCGTGCACATCACCGATAGCGCGCTCGTGGCCGCCGCCGACCTCTCCGATCGCTACATCGCCGACCGCTTCCTGCCCGACAAGGCCATCGACCTGGTCGATGAGGCCGCGAGCCGCCTGCGCATGGAACTCGACAGCATGCCGGTCGAGATCGACGCCACCACGCGTCAGCTCACCCAGCTGCAGATCGAGGAACAGGCGCTCATGAAAGAGACCGATGACGCCTCCAAGGAGCGTCTGGAGGCCCTGCGCCAGGAGATTGCCGAGGTCCAGGAAAAGCTTAACGTGCAAAAGGCCGGCTGGCTCAACCAGAAGAACGCCATCGACCACGTGCAAGAGCTCAAGGGGCAGCTCGACGAGGCCAAGAGCGAAGAGGAGCGCGCGACGCGCAATGGCGATTTGGGTCGTGCGTCCGAGCTGCGCTACTCCGTGATTCCGGGCCTGCAGCAGCAGATTCAGGATTCCGAGGCCGCGCTCGAGGCGCAAAAGCAGCAGGACGGCGAGGGCCTCAACGAACAGGTGACCTCCGATGAGATCGCCGAGGTCGTGAGCGCCTGGACCGGCGTGCCCGTGTCCAAGATGATGCAGGGCGAACTCGACAAGCTCAAGGGCTTGGAGGGCGAGCTGCATAAGCGCGTCATCGGCCAGGACGAGGCCGTCTCCGCCGTCGCCGCAGCTGTGCGCCGCAGCCGTGCGGGCCTCTCCGATCCGGACAAGCCCATCGGAAGCTTCTTCTTCCTGGGTCCCACCGGCGTGGGCAAGACCGAGCTCGCCAAGGCGCTGGCCGAGTGCCTGTTCGATGACGAGCGCGCGCTCGTGCGTATCGACATGTCCGAATACATGGAGAAGTTCAGCGTCCAGCGTCTGATCGGTGCGCCCCCGGGATACGTGGGCTACGACGAGGGCGGCCAGCTCACCGAGGCCGTGCGCCGTCGCCCGTACTCCGTAATCTTGCTCGACGAGATGGAGAAGGCTCATCCTGATGTCTTCAACGTGCTGTTGCAGGTGCTCGACGACGGTCGTCTGACCGATGGCCAGGGTCGCCAGGTGTCCTTCAAGAACACGATTATCATCATGACGTCCAACGTGGGCTCCAAGGCCATCGCCGATCTGTCCGGTAAGGACGAGGAGGAGATGCGCCATCAGGTCGACGCTGCCATGGCTCAGACCTTCCGCCCCGAGTTCCTCAACCGTATCGACGATATCGTGGTGTTCCATCCGCTCGGTATGGCGCAGATCGAGAAGATCGTCGACATCCAGCTCGCCGACGTCCGCGCGCGTCTGGCCAAGGAGCGCATGACGCTTGCCATCACCCCGGCGGCCAAGCAGATGCTCGCCGTGGGCGGCCTGGACCCGGTCTTTGGCGCCCGTCCGCTCAAGCGTCTGGTTCAGCGCGAGGTCGTGGATGCCATCGCCGCCGCTATCATCGACGGCACGGTGCGCGAGGGCGATCAGGTGACGGTCGATGCCGACAAGGACGGCGGCTTTACCGTCGTGTGCGACAACACGCCGGCGGCCACCTATGAGGTCCCCGACGCCGAATAGATTTATGGGACATGCCTTAAAATCTGCCAGCCGTCTCTAAACGCCAAGGGCGGCGGATCCAATTGGGTCCGCCGCCCTTTTTCGTGCGACAATCGATAATGTTGAACGGATGCGATGCAAGGAGCTATGCAGATGAAAGACGAGAACAAGGCGAACGCACCGGCGGCTGAGATAGCGTCCGCCGCACCAAGGCCCGCGCCGAAACCGGCGCCCAAGCCGTGCGATCCCTGCATCCGTGCCGAGAACGAGGACGATGACGGCTACGATCCCTACAGCGATCGCCGCCCCGAGCGCGAGCCGATGTTCGAAGCCGACCCCTGGCGCTAAGTGCCACCCAAAAGGCCACCAATAAGTTGCGGTGAAATAGGGACTGTTTTGCGGTTTGACCAGCAAAAACAGCCCTATTTCACCGCAACTGCGTTAGGGATTTTTCTACAGGGGGAGGGTAGTCAAAAAAGCCCCGTCCCAAATTGACTGCTCGGGGAGTCGCATTCGAGCTCGGTTGTCCTCTTAGCCACTCGATATCCTTCGGAGCAATAACGGTGATAAAACTTGCTTAAGTGTTAATCAAGCTACACACAATCTTGCTCTCTAATTAATCAAGAATCGGTATAATTTTGATTAGCTAGAGAGCAAGATTGGAGAATCATGGCATTCAACGACTTGATCGCCCAGAAAATAAAGGACTTTGAACAGCAGGGGGTTCCGCAGGTCTTTGAGCGAGACCTTGATCTAGGAAACCCACAGGAGCCAAAGCGCGACAACATCGTAAATGTGATTGTGGGGGCCCGCCGTTGTGGAAAGACGTATCGCCTGTATCAGGAGATGCGGCGGCTTCAGAGCCGGGGCGTCGAGCTTGACCGGATGCTTTACTTCAATTTTGAGGATGAGCGCTTGCGCCCGTATGAGCCATCGCTGCTGGCGGACGTGCTCGACACGTTCTATGCGCTGTATCCTGTTGCTCGAACCGAGGGCGCTTACATTTTCTTTGACGAGATCCAGGAAATTCCCGAATGGGGTGCGTTTCTGCGGCGTGTAGTCGATACGGAGAAAGCGACCGTCTATGTGACGGGATCTTCTTCTAAGATGCTGTCCTCAGAACTTAAGAGCGAGTTCAGGGGTCGTT
This sequence comes from uncultured Collinsella sp., assembly GCA_902492755.1. GTDB lineage: Bacteria > Actinomycetota > Coriobacteriia > Coriobacteriales > Coriobacteriaceae > Collinsella. The sequence goes on from CABUNB010000004.1 coordinate 8,026, forward strand.
CTCTTATACGAGAGCTTTTTCCGTTGAGTTTTTCGGAATACGTTCGATATAAGACGGGGAGCGTTTTCGAGCCAGATGCGACCTTTTCCCCGAGCGATGCAGCGCTGCTTCGACATCATCTGATCGGGTATCTTGAACAAGGGGGATTCATCGCGACACTTGAGCAGACGCCCACAGACGCGATTCAGCTGCTACAGGAATATGCTTCGCGAACGGTCGCTATGGACGTCGTTGAGCGTTACGACGTCAAGAACCCTCGCCTGGCATCGCTGTTCTTGACGCGGTGTATGGCATCTTCGGGACGAGAGCTGTCAGTGAACAAAGTGTACAACGAGTTCAAGAGCAGACAGATACCCGTCAGTCGTAATTCGCTCAGCGATTTACTTGAGTATTATGAGGACGCCTACCTGTTATTTTCTGTGCCGGAGTTCACGCGTTCACTGGCAAATAACATGCGGTCTGCGTCTAAGGTCTACGCTGTCGACCCTGCGATGTTTGGAGCATTCTCTCCCGCATCAGCATTGGACCAGGGCCAGAGGCTCGAGACCGCAGTGTTCAATGCGCTAAGAAGAAAGACTCCCGCGGTGAGGACCGGCTCGGTCTGCCGCCTGCTGATCAAAGAGAAGAGCAAAAGCCATGAGGTGGACTTTGTGGCTGGGGACGCGCTTCTCATGCGGGCTTATAGCCTGATTCAGGTGAGTGCGGATATGGCACGTGAGAAAACGCGCGAGCGCGAAATTGCCGCGCTTGATGCCTCGATGGCCCAGTTCGATCTTGGCGAGTCGGCAATCGTTACCATGGATGAACAGACCGATATTTCATGCGAGCACGGTGTGGTCCACGTTGTGCCCGCATGGAAGTGGCTCCTTGCCTAATCATCTATGGACCTGTGGGGTCAGGACCTCCTGGCTCCCTCATCACGGTTGGGGAGCACCTTGCTGCGCCAGGCTAGTCCTGGGCTTTGATACTCGGCATCAGAATCTGGGCGAGGTAGTCGGTCTCGAGTTTGGCGGCGGCGTCGGCCTTGCCGTCTTTGCCGACCAGCACGTTCTTGATCTGGCTATAGGTATAGCGGTTGCCGGTCGTAAGCTCGACAAGCTCAATGGCCGTGTCCATGGGGTAGGTTGACACGGGGTTCTGCGTCTGTCCGTTGATGGTCTGGGGCACCACGTACGGATAGACGGGGCCGCTGGCATAGACGGTATAACCGTTGCCTAGATTGGCCGCGCCCAAAACCGTATCGCCTTCATCGGGCGTAAAGCTCTCGCCCTCGCGCACCGCGACGAGCGTCACGAGCGGCGTATTGGCGTCGTCGCCCAGATAGATGCATAGCGTGCTTCCGTTTTGCCAAGTTGCGACCTTGCCGTACCACTCGACGGGAATATCGAGCTGGTAGAGGTCGGTTGCCTTGTGGCGAGCGTCAGCATCACGGGACGCCTGTGCCTTTTGCGCGCTCACGGCATTGACGGCGGCGTCGCGCCGCGCGGTTGCTGCCTGCTGGAGCACTTTGGCAGCCGCGGCGGAGCTCGCACCGCCCTCCTCGGCATACTTGGCGGCGGCATCGATCTGGTCGTCAGTCACCGTGTCGGCCGAAGGCACCTTGAGCTTAAAGGTGGCCTGGGCACTTAAATCCTGTCCATCGCTCTTAACGGTGACCTGCGTCTTGGTGGTCGGGACGGTATAGATGGTGCCGTCGGCCGCGATGGGGGAGGCAGCGATGGAGAGCGTGTAATCGCCGGGCAGCAGTTTGATGCCGCGGCCGTGCTCGTCAACGTAGAGCGTTTCGCTCACGGAAGAACCGTCGGAATCTTGTCCGCTCACCTGCACGGGAATCTTGGAGCCAGTTGAGCAGTCGAGGCCCGCGGCATGCACGCCAATCTGCACCGACATCATGGTATGGGCGTTTGCGGCAAGCACGGCAGCCTGCTCTTGTTGATATCCGTTCCAGGCAGCATAGCCTGCGCCGCCGGCAACAAGCGCGACGGCTACGACGCCGGCAACCATCAGATTGCGGCGCTTGGGCGACATTTTGCGATGGCGAACCTCGGCCTCGCGTGCCGAGGGAACGGACGGCAGGGGAATATCGCCCATGGCGATGGTCTCGTCCACGGCAGGCGCAGAGCCTAAGCCAGGGAGCTCGCGGGTCAGCGAATCTTCGGCCGGCAAGTTGTCGAGCAAGATGGTTTCCTCGCTCGTGTCGGATTCGGGCTGGTCGTCGGCCTCGCATTCGGAATCCTCGTGCCCCGCCCCGTCTTCGGTGGGCGCGGCACCATCGTCTTTTGCATCCTGATCATCGGGCTGCGCCTCGATTTCCGGCTCATCCCGCACATCAACGCTCGAATCGTCAAACGCAATCTCGGTCAGCGCGATCTGGTCTAGGCTCTCCAGGGCCTCGGCACACGCTTCTGCATCTTGGGCCGCATCCTCTTGGCCCATCGTCTCATCTTTCATATATCCCCCAAGCTCAATATCGGGACAACACTGTACCCAAAAATGGAGCCATATAAAGCGCGTGCGAAATATAAGATCCGATTTAACTCGAGCGCATCGTTCGGCCGCATCCTCGCGGCGGCAAAAGGCCCCCGGAACGCGAACGAATCACATTCCGGGGGCTCTACAATGCGTTGAGTTGCGCGGAGCCGGCTATGCTGCTTCGTGCTCAAGCGATGTCTGCGCCAGGCGCGTTACTCGGCGTGTGCGTAATCCACCTTGGCGCGGCGAGCGGTAGCCTTCTCCCAATCGCTGGTGCCCTCAAAGACATCCTGCTTGTAGGGATTGCGGCCGAGCTTCTTGGCACGGTAGGCGATGTAGATGATCGCGGCGACGTTGGCGACCAGTGCGGCGATCGAGACCGCGGTGGCGGCGCCGGGGTCGAGCGTGGAGTGGGTCACAAAGATGGACTCCTCCTGGAAGTACGGGAACACCTGGGCAAACATGCACCAAATAGCAAGCGTAAAGGCGCGGTTCTGGATCCAGCCGCCCTTGTTCCAGATAAAGGCGGCGACGGTGGGCGCCAGCAGCAGCGCAAAGCCGCAGAACCAGGAGTGGGTGGGCAGGCAGTTGTAGGTGTAGCAGAAGTTCCAGATGTCATACGCGATGATGTAGACCCAGGTCATGTCGGGCCACAGCATATCGGTCTTGTCCTCGGAGGCGTAGACGCTCCACCAACCGGTCATGCAGAAGATGTTGATGAGACCGGCGATGCCGTTGAACACGTTGTTCCAGCCGGCCAGCTGCGTAGCACCTTCGGAGGTGACCCAGGTGGACTCGCCCAGGACAAAGAAGTGATAGGCGCTCTCAAAGTCGGACACGACGGCAATCAAGATGTTGATGGCGACGATCACAAACGGCCACGCGCGGAACCAATGCGCCTTGCCGATCTTGCCCCACTGGTACTTAATGGCAATGAAGCCCCAGCAACCGGCCAGCGCCGCGTATACCTTGGCGTAGTGGAACCAGCTGTTCTGATACACATGGGTGGGGTTGCTGAGCGCCCACTCGGCGCCCTGCGAGACGCCGATGGCGATGGCGACGCAGTAGATGGTCATGGCCAGCGGAGCCACGCCAAAGATGATTGCCGCGCCCAGCTTGGTGCGGCGGCCGACCTCGTTGAGCACGATCAGGCCAATAAAGACCATGGCCCAGCCGGCCCAGTGGATAAGGGTATCGCTACCCCAAACATCGAACAGCATGCTGCTCTCCTTTCACACGCCCGCGGCCCCTCTTCTGATCGCGGGCAGTTTGGCCAAATGTCGTCAGTTCTGGGGCTTGCGCTCCGGATACTTGGCGGTATAGCCCTCGATGTGGAGCGTCGAGGCGATGATTTCCTTGACCGTCTCGTCGGGCACATCGGGGTGCGTGCGGATATACATCAACAACCCCATGATGAGGGTGTAGAACGTCTCGTAGACATGGTCGATGCGTAGCTCATGATGGGCGACAAAATCCACCACGGTGGTGTCGCAGATATACTGCGCCACGCGCTGGACCACGTTGTGCAAAAAGCCGCCGTAGAGCGCGCCGCTGCTCGAGGTGAGCGTGCTCGGCAGCTCGTGGCCGCTGGCGACCAGGCGCTTAAAGAGCGGGGCGACGGTGTCGAGCGCGCCCTCGATATCGCCGACGGTGCGGTTGGCATTCCACTGCTCGAGCTCGGAGATAAAACCGTCGATTGCCTCGTCCATGACGGCGGTGACGGCGGCGTCCATGTCGGCGAAGTAGTGGTAGAACAGCGAGCGCGTGCAGCCGGCTCGCTTGGCCACGGCCGATACCGATAGGTGGGACACGCCTAGCTCGGAGCTTACGGTGCGCACGGCATCGAGGATCTCGCGACGGCGCTCGTCGCCCGTCAGGCGCTTTGCCGCGCTATCGGATGCGGGAACGGCATCGACCACAGAGGTATCTGCTGTGTTGTTGCCCATGTTTTGCCGCCTTTCATCCTCTTTTGCCTGACCGTTCGCCTAACAGTCTTGAATATTGTTGACGGTTCGTCAATACTATTTTTGACACAATGTCAACTAATGGCGGGTGAACGGCATGGGGGCATGCCCGGCCTGCAAAAAAGAGGGGTGCCGCGGTCTCGCCGGGCTGTGGCAAGAGAAGGGACAACCATGATTCTCAACGGACCGGGGATTAGTTACACCGAGCCCGACATCGGTTCGGAGTTCGTGCCGCAGCTGCCGGAGCATCCGCGCGAGGCCATCGTCAAGCTGTGCGAGCACTGCACCAACCGTCTGCTGCATCGCGATGAGCTGCTGGGCTACGAGTACTGGTCGTTTGCCGAGGCTGCAACCGACGAGCAGGCCGAAGTGCTCTGCAAGATGAAGATGCGCCGTCCCTATACGCTGCCTGAGATGGTCAAGCTCACCGGCATGCCCGAAGCCGATATCGAGAAGATGCTCGACGACATGAGCTACACGGGTCTGCTCGAGTACAACTGGGAAAACCCCGAGCGCGCCAAGCAGTGGGTGCTGCCCATGCTGGTGCCGGGTTCCGCCGAGTTCCTCAACATGCGCGTGAGCCAGCTCGAGGAGCACCCGGTCTATGCCAAGTTCTTTGAGCAGGCGTCCAAGGGACCGCTGTCCAAGGCCACGCCGATGGTGCCGCCCGGTGGTGCCGGCATCGGCATGCATGTCATTCCGGTCGAGAAGGCTATCGACGCCGCGAGCACCTCGGTGCCGATCGAGCATATCGAGCATTGGCTCGACAAATACGATGGCAAATATGCCGCCAGCACCTGCAGCTGCCGCGCGAGCCGTCGCGTGATGGGTGAGGGCTGCGCCGACGACCCGGCCGATTGGTGTATCGCCGTGGGCGATATGGCCGACTACGTGGTTGAGACCGACCGCGGCCATTACGTGACGCGCGACGAGGTCTACGACATCCTGCGCCAGGCCGAGGACAACGGCTTTGTGCACCAGATCACCAATATCGACGGCGAGAACAAGATCTTCGCTATCTGCAACTGCAACGTCAACGTGTGCTACGCCCTGCGCACCTCTCAGCTGTTCAACACGCCCAACCTGTCGCGCTCGGCCTATGTCGCCAAGGTCGAGAAGGACAAGTGCGTTGCCTGCGGTCGCTGCGTTGAGGTGTGCCCGGCCGGCGCCGCCAAGCTCGGCCAGAAGCTCTGCAGCAAAAAGGCCGGCGGACAGGTGCCCGAGTATCCGCGCCAGGAGCTGCCCGACGCCACCAAATGGGATCACACCAAGTGGTCGCCCAACTACCGCAACGACAACCGTATCGAGACGCATGAGTCCGGCACCGCTCCCTGCAAGACGGCCTGCCCCGCGCACGTTGCCGTTCAGGGCTATTTGAAGCTCGCGGCTCAGGGTCGCTATGACGAGGCCCTAGCACTCATTAAGCGCGAGAACCCGCTGCCCGCTATCTGCGGCCGTGTGTGCAACCGCCGCTGTGAGGATGCCTGCACCCGCGGCCGTGTGGACGCCGCCGTGGCTATCGACGAGGTCAAGAAGTTCATCGCCCAGCGCGATCTGGATGCTGCGACCCGCTACGTCCCGCCCGTGGTGACCCCGACGCGTGCCGGCGGCTTCGACCAGAAGATCGCCATCATCGGTGCCGGTCCGGCCGGCCTGTCCTGCGCTTTCTACCTGGCCGAGAGGGGCTACAAACCTGTCGTGTTCGAGAAGAATGAGTGCCCGGGCGGCATGCTCACCTACGGCATTCCCAGCTTTAAGCTGCAGAAGGATGTTATCGAGGCCGAGGTCGAGATCATTCGCCTGATGGGTGCCGAGTTCCGCTATGGCGTGGAAGTCGGTCGCGACGTGACGCTCGACGAGCTGCGCGCACAGGGCTTTAAGGCCTTCTACGTTGCCATTGGCTGCCAGGGCGGCCGCCTCGCCGGTATTCCGGGTGAGGATGCCGAGGACGTGGCCGTGGCCGTCGACTTCTTGCGCGAGGTTAACAGTGGCAAGATCGATGCACTGCCCGGCCGCACCATCGTGGTGGGCGGCGGCAACGTGGCCATCGACGTTGCCCGCAACGCCTGCCGTCTGGGCTCTGAGCATGTTGAGATGTTCTGCCTGGAGAGCGAGGCTCAGATGCCCGCCAGCGAGGAGGAGCGTCGCGAGGCCATCGAGGACGGCGCTCACATCAGCTGCGGATGGGGCCCCAAGGAGATTCACCTGGACGAGGCCGGTCGCGTGTGCGGCATCACCTTCAAGCGCTGCACGCGTGTCTTTGACGACGAGGGCCGTTTTGCGCCCGAGTACGACGAGAACGATCTGCGCCGTGTCGATGCCGATCGTGTCGTTATGTCGATTGGCCAGTCCATTGTGTGGGGCGACCTGCTGGCTGGCTCCAAGATGGAGCTTGGCCGCGGCCAGGGCGCCCTTGCCGATCCCCAGACCTATCAGACTGCCGAGCCCGACATCTTTGTGGGCGGCGACGTCTATACCGGTCCGAGCTTTGCCATCGATGCCATCGCCGCCGGTCACGAGGCCGCCGTGTCCATCCATCGCTTTGTGCAGCCGGGCTCCACGCTCACCATCGGCCGCAACCAGCGCCGCTACACCGCGCTCGACCGCAACGACGTTGTGCTCGAGAGCTACGACAACGCGAGCCGCGAGGTTGCGCATGTGGACCGCGAACGCGAGAAGGCTGCGCCGTTTAGCGAGTATGTTGAGACCTTTACCGAGGAGCAGGTGCGCGCCGAGACCGCCCGCTGCCTGGGCTGCGGCGCCTCGATCGTCGACCCCAACAAGTGCATCGGCTGCGGCCTGTGCACCACCAAGTGCGCGTTTGACGCCATCCATCTGGATCGCGACCGCCCCGAGTGCTCCACGATGGTCAAATACGAGCAAAAGCTCCCAAGCCTCGGCAAGTACGCTCTAAAGCGTGCAATCAAAATCAAGTTCGGTCGTAAATAGGTAACCATGGCGGGTAAGGGGACGGCGCAGACTAGATTTCGCCGTTCCCTTGCTTTGAGTTTGCATCGAATCAACCTCTGCAGAAAGGGTTTCGACTTGCATGAATTAGGGATTGTGTATCACATCATTCGCGATGTTGAGAATGTGGCGCGCGCTCATGGCGTGCGTCACGTTTCGAGCGTCACGCTGCTGCTGGGCGAGGTCTCGGGCGTCGTCCCCGATCTACTACTCGACGCTTGGCGCTGGGCGGCGGATAAAAAGCCTATCACGCAGGGCGCGGAGCTTATCGTGGAGCCTGTCGAGGCCGTGACGCATTGCGAGGCGTGCGGCCGCGACTACGCGACGGTCGAGCACGGCAAGACTTGCCCCCATTGCGGCAGCGGTGAAACATACCTGCTGCAGGGCCAGGAGGTCATGATCAAACAGATCGAGACCCCCGACGAGGACCCGGCAGACGCTGCTCCTGACGGCCTCTGCGACGCCCCCGATGCCGTCGACGCCGCCAACCCTCTCCACATCGCCTAACATCTAATGTCTACATGGGCTAGAGTTCTAAACATATTTGCTTCGGTTAGTCAAGTCATGTCTGTTTAAACAAAATGGTGGCACGCAGACGCATTGGGATCCACCTAAAAGAGGTCTTAACGAACAGTGCACCTTTATATGTCTTTGAAAGCAATCGGCAAATCACGTTTTAGCAGGCAATAAGCTGTAAACCGGCAACGTAATCAATTTGTAACAAACTTAGACGTTTAAACAAATAATCCAACCTTTTGCGAATTTAGCTATAATTTCACAATCCAAACAGGTATACTCCTTTCATGTCGTGTAGGAAATACGTAGACAAAAAGGAGGTTATGTGATGGTAAGTATTGTTCTTGCTAGCCACGGGGACTTGGCAGCTGGAATCAAGCAGACGGGCTCGATGGTCTTTGGCGATCAGCCGTCTGTTGCCGTGGTCTCGCTCGAGCCGAGCATGGGCCCCGACGACTTCCGTGCCAAGGTCGAGGAAGCAATCGCTTCCTTCGAGGACCAGGAGCAGGTGCTCTTCCTCGTTGATCTGTGGGGCGGCACGCCGTTCAACCAGATCAGCGGGCTCATCGAGGGCCATGATTCCTGGGCTATCGTCACCGGTGTCAACCTGCCTATGCTCATCGAGGCATATTCGCAGCGCTTTGACGCAAAGAACACTGCACATGCGATCGCAAAACATCTCGTGACTGAGGCTAAGGCTGGCGTGCGCGTCAAGCCCGAGTCTCTGGAGCCCGAGGAGAAGAAGCCGGCTGCGGCCGCCGCTGCTCCTGCAGGCGCCATCCCTCCGGGAACGGTCATCGGCGACGGGCACATCAAGATTGCCCACGTCCGTATCGACACCCGTCTGCTTCATGGTCAGGTGGCCACCACGTGGACCAAGCAGATCAACCCCAACCGCATCATCGTGGTTTCCGACGGCGTTGCTCACGACGAGCTCCGCAAGACCATGATCGAGCAGGCTGCCCCTCCGGGAGTCCATGCCAACGTCGTGCCCATCAAGAAGATGGCCGAGGTCGTCAAGGACACGCGCTTTGGTGACACCAAGGCCATGCTGCTCTTCGAGAACCCGCAGGATCTGCTCAAGGCCATCGAGGCCGGCGTCGACATCAAGGAAGTCAACATCGGTTCCATGGCTCACTCCAAGGGCAAGGTCGTCGTCACCAACGCCGTCGCCATGGGCGATGACGACGTTAAGACTCTCGAGGCCCTCAAGGCCAAGGGCGTCAAGTTCGAGGTCCGCAAGGTTCCTTCGGATTCCTCCGAGGATCTCGACGCCATGTTGAAGAAAGCTAAGGCCGAACTGGCCGCTCAAGCATAGTAAAGGAGGGTCCGATACATGTCTGCAATCACTATTCTGCTTGTTGCGATTGTCGCGTTGCTTGCCGGTATGGAAGGCATTCTGGATGAGTTCCAGTTCCATCAGCCGCTCGTGGCATGCACGCTTATCGGTCTCGTAACCGGTCACCTTCAGGAGGGCATCCTCCTGGGCGGCTCGCTCCAGATGATGGCCCTTGGCTGGGCTAACGTCGGCGCCGCCGTCGCGCCTGACGCCGCTCTGGCCTCGGTCGCTTCTTCGATCATCATGGTGCTCGCCCTCAACGGTGGCGCCACCGATTCGGCCAAGGCCGTTACCGCCGCTATCGCCGTCGCCGTCCCGCTGTCGGTCGCTGGTCTGTTCCTGACCATGATCTGCCGTACCCTGGCTACCGCTATCGCTCACGCCATGGACGGTTGCGCCGAGAAGGGCGACTTCGCCGGCATCGAGCGCTGGCAGTACATTGCCATCCTTATGCAGGGCCTTCGTATCGCCATTCCGGCAGTGCTTCTGTGCATCATCCCGGCCGAGGCCGTTACCAACGCGCTTAACGCTATGCCCGACTGGCTGTCCGGCGGCATGGCTGTCGGCGGCGGCATGGTCGCTTCCGTCGGTTACGCCATGGTCATCAACATGATGGCCACCAAGGAGACCTGGCCGTTCTTCATCCTCGGCTTTGTCCTTGCTGCCATCCCTCAGCTCACGCTTATCGCCCTTGGCCTCATCGGCATCTCCCTTGCCCTCATCTACCTTGGCCTTAAGGATCTGGCCAAGCAGGGTGGCGGCATGGGCGGTGGCTCCGGCGACCCGCTCGGCGACATTCTGAACGATTACGAGTAGGAGGGGAGTGATACATATGGCAGAGAACAAGATTCAGCTCACCAAGGCTGACCGTAAGAAGGTTTGCTTCCGTCATCAGTTCCTTCAGGGCTCGTGGAACTACGAGCGTATGCAGAACGGCGGCTGGTGCTTCGCAATGATCCCTGCGATCAAGAAGCTCTACACCAGCAAGGATGACCAGATTGCCGCTCTTAAGCGCCATCTGGAGTTCTATAACACCCACCCCTATGTTTCCGCCCCCGTCATTGGCGTTACCCTCGCTCTCGAGGAGGAGCGCGCCAACGGTGCCCCGATTGACGACGTCGCCATTCAGGGCGTCAAGGTCGGTATGATGGGCCCGCTCGCCGGCGTCGGCGACCCCGCCTTCTGGTTCACCCTTCGCCCGATTCTGGGCGCTCTGGGCGCTTCCCTGGCCCTGTCCGGCAGCATCGCCGGTCCGCTGCTGTTCTTCTTCGCGTGGAACATCATCCGTTACGCTTTCCTGTGGTACACGCAGGAGTTTGGCTACAAGGTCGGCTCCTCCATCGCCAAGGACCTCTCCGGCGGTCTGATGGGCAAGGTTACCGAGGGTGCTTCCATCCTGGGTATGTTCATCATCGGCGCCCTGGTCGAGCGCTGGGTGTCCATCTCCTTCACCCCGGTCGTCTCCAAGGTCACGCAGTCTGCTGGCGCCTTTATCGACTGGGCTAACCTGCCCTCCGGTTCTGAGGGTGTCAAGGAAGCACTGACGATGTATAACTCCATCGGTGCTAACGCCCTTGATCAGGTGAAGGTCACCACGCTTCAGGCCAACCTCGATCAGCTCATCCCCGGCCTTGCCGCCGTGTGCCTGACCCTGCTGGTCTGCAAGCTCCTCAAGAAGAAGGTCAGCCCGATCGTCATCATCCTGGCTCTCTTCGCCATCGGCATCATCGGTCGCGTCTGCGGCTTCATGTAAGCACGTTTCGGCTTAAGACCGAGAATTGCTAGGCAAGGGCTTTTGAGCCATTGAAACGGACCGCACCCGGTGGGTACACTGGATGCGGTCCGATTGTTTTATTTGGAGGGCGAGGTGCGCATGGCGCAATCTCAGAACAGCACGGTCGATCTGGCAACGCCGGCAACCTGCCTGATGGGGCTTACCAGCCACGGTAACGTGATGGTGGGCAATAAGGCGTTCGAGTATTACAACGAGCGCAATCCCGAGGATTATATTCAAATCCCGTGGGACGAGGTCGACTATATTGCCGCCGAGGTTTTACGCGGCACCAAGAAGATCACGCGTTTTGCCATCTTCACCAAGGACAACGGTCACTTTACGTTTTCGACGCGCGACGACAAAGAGACGTTGCGCGCGGTCCGCAAGTACGTCGACGAGGATAAGCTCGTGCGTTCGCCCGACTTTATCGATGTGACGGCCAAGGGTGCCAAGAGCATCCCTTCCGTTATCAAAAACCTCTTCCACAAAGGCAACTAGCTCTTCATAGGTTGCGGTGAAATAGTTCCTAAATACGGCTTTAGATGCTTTCGGCAAGAACTATTCCACCGCAACTTCGAAGTCTAGTCATGCGACGTATTGCGATGCAGTAAATCTGCTACACTAGTACAACATGCCTCCGTAGCTCAGGGGATAGAGCACCGCTCTCCTAAAGCGGGTGTCGACGGTTCGAATCCGCCCGGGGGCACCAGAGAAATAGCAGGTCAGACGGTATAAATCGTCTGACCTGTTTCTGTATGGATAGGGGTAAAACCCGCCTGAGGGGTGAAAAAGGGGTGAAAGTTCATTCTATGGGGAAAACATCGCGACTTCATATTTCACCCCAGAGTTTCACCCTCAGGGCCGGTTTTCAACCCTTCCCACAGCCTACGGGCTGGATGTGGGACCCTCCGGCTATGGAAAGCGTTGAAAACCTAGGCTGTCGTTGCCGTAGGGCAAGCCAGTTTCCGGCAGCCCTTTGATACCTTTTGATTGCTATTGAAGCCCTGTTGGACATTAGATGACGTTGGAAGTCTGTCCTTTCGTTCTAATTCGATTTGTGCTCTGTCTTATTTGACAAAGAGGTCAGAGTTGAAGAACTCTTTCAGGGAAACGCCGAGCCCTTGTGCAATCCGGTCGATATTTTCAATTGATATGTTCCGCTTGCCGGTTTCGACCTCAGCGAAGTATGTTCGGGACATTTCGATAGAGTACGCAATAGTTTCCTGGCTATAGCCGAGTTCGTTTCTCAACTCTTTTATTCTCAGCCCGACCCTCATCTTTATATCTAACTGAGTCATTGGCACCTCCTAATAGGTTGTGCCAATGATTCGTTTCGGTTCTATATGAGTCACACCTATATAAGTGACAATTTGGAATACAATGCCGCTAAGTTAGACCTCTGATAATTGAACTGGAGTTTGCCGATGGATGAGTACGGCTCTCGGGAAATTAAACGATCGGATTCGACGAAGGAGGAGAATGCTAAGAAGCCGCTCGTGCTCTTCGGGCGCGAGTTCTCCCGTAAGCAGGTCTGCGCGGCTGGTGCGGGAATCCTCTGTGCGGCGCTTCTCATCGGCGGCGGTGGGTATGCCATCACACATGCCGGGTGGACGGGCAAAGCGAATGTCCCTGCGGTGTCCCAGTCGAAGGACGATGAGAAGCAGGACATGGTACTTACCCTTGAGGTGAAGGCTGACGGCTGGGATGCGGACACCTCCACGCCCATTATCGCCCATATAGAGGATGCGGACGGGGAAGTAGACTTCTACACCGCCATCGCTGCGAACAAGCAGGTGACCGTGAGGGTCGGCAAGTCCGGTACCTATACCGTCACATTCATTTCACCGGTGAACGCCGACGGTTCCATCTATAAGGTGTCATCGAAGAAGGTTACCGCCGGGAAGGCCGATAAGAAGACGGCCAGCACAGGCGTGACTTTCGATAAGGTGGATGCGGACAGGGTAACGAAAGATGACTTGACAGCCATTGCCAAGGACGTTGCGGAAGCCGTGAAGAAGGGCGATTCCACCCTGACCGGGGACAAGGGCGCTGAGGTCGTGAAGAAGTTCGAGGACAACATCAAGAAGAACCCGAACGCCGATACCGATGCCGTCGAGAAGGAGACCGAGAAGGCTCAGGAGTCCGCCAAGGAAGAGAAGTCCGACGCGAAGACCCCGGAAACTTCCGACAGCAAGAAGAGCGATTCAGGTTCATCCAACGGCTCCAAGAAGGATAATGGGAAGACCACAGGCAGCTCCGATAATTCTGGAAACAAGAGCAATTCATCCTCCAAGAAAGACGAGGGAAAATCCGATAGCAAGCCGAGTGGCGGCAACAGCAGCAACTTCGGCTCAAACTCCAATTCAGGCAGTTCATCGAAAAAGGATGACACCCCGGCGCATCAGCACAACTGGGTTGCCCAGACAAAAACCGTCCATCACGACGCTCAGTACAAGACCGTCCACCACGACGCGGTGACGCATCAGGTATGGCATGACGCGGTGACGGAGGAACACTATATCTGCAACCAGTGCGGTGCGGATATCACGTCTGACCCTTGGGGGCATATTAACAACTCTCTTATGAATGGTGGTAATTGCGGAAGCTATCACTCTACCTATGTGACTGTAAAGCAGGGGTATTATGAAACCGTGACCGACCAAGCGGCCTATGACGAGCAGGTGCAGGTGCGCGATGCATGGGATGAGACTGTGACCACTGGGTATAAGTGCTCTTCTTGCGGTGCCACGAAGTAACTTGAAAGAACAAAACAATCGTCTGTTTCAGGCAAGGAAAGCCCCGACCAAATGGCCGGGGCTTTCTTAATGTTCATCGATCGGCCTTGCGGCCGATGGGTCCCGCCCATAAGCGGGACCCCCGCGACGCGTGGCGTCGCTCTCGCTACGGCTTCCTGCAACGCTCCCAAGGATCGCGTTTCCGTCCGCCTCCGCTCACACCGGCCCCGCCCGCCGAACGGCTGCGCTCGATGGCTTCCAGAGGTCGCCATCGCTCCGCCGTTCGCCGGACGGGGCCTCTCGCGCCGGGTCGCCGAGCACCGTCGTGCGACGCTCCCCATGGGTCGCGTCTCCTCGGCGTCGGCTCAACCGGCGCTCACCTGCCCGGGCTCGCGTTGCCTCGGCAACCGGCTCGCTCCGTGCAGGCAAGATATGGATTCCGTTGCACGGAATCATCTTGCCGCCTGCGGCGGAGGGCGAACCGCTCCGAAGTCGCTCCCGCCAATAATAAGCCGGGACGCTTGTTGCGTCCCGGCCCAAGCGCTCAGTCCCCTCGCCCGTTCTGGTTCTCCCACGACTTGCGCTCAAGTTCCCAGAACGCCCTCATCGCCGTCGCGATCCCGCGCAGCGTGAAGCGGACGACGAGGCCGGTTGAGCGGTCGACCGCGAAGCCGAGCCTGCCGCCGTTGACTTTCCGCACGGCCCCGAGGGCCTTCGAGAAGAAGCGGTACTGGAGGCTCCCGCCCTTCGACCTCGCGAGCTCGATGCCGTCTCGCCTGAGCCGCCGGTCGAGCTCGGCCATGCGGTCGGGGCAGTCCCTCATTCGTCCGACCTCCTCGACGCGACGGGCGACCGCCACGCGGACGCGGGCGTTCTCGGAGCGCTCGGCCTGCCCCTTGCGGGCCATGTCGCGTTCCTCCCTGCCCGGCTGTCTCGCGTGGACGCGCGAGTTGGCCTTGCCGCGCTCAAGCTGCTTGAGCCCATACCTTTCGTCCAAGGTGCGAACGGTTTTCACGCGTGCGGCAGCGGCTTTGCGTGCGGGGCCCTCGTCGAGCCTCCTGCCCGTCTCAAGGTCGCTGCGGTTGATGCCGAGGTGCACGGCATAGCGGTCGGTGTCGTCGGAGCGGCAGCGCTCGCGATGCAGAACTATGACGACCTCTTGGTTCGGATAGCGCTCGGCCACGTAGTCGCGTGCGTATCGCATGCACATCTCCGGCGTCATCTTCCCGCCGTTGAGGTCGCACTCGTCGGGGAGGAAACCAAGTATCTGATGCTGCATGTAGGTGCACTTCGCCCCCGCCTTCCCCGGCTTGTCATGCCCCATGGCCTTCCTCGTGTCTGCCATCTCTTGGAACCAGCGCTCTTCACTGATGATGTTCTGCGTGTCGTGCGCGAGAGCTTTGTCCCTGTCCCATGAGAGATAGTCCTTGAGGCGGGAGAGGTGCTTCTCGCTGCACACGCTTGTCTGTTTAATCGCTGTCATGGGTCCTCCCTAGTCGAGCGAAAGGCCGCTGAATTTGCCGGTCGGCTGGATCTCGGCTTTCTTCTTCGGCTCGGGCCACTTGGGGCACCAGAGGCCGACGCGTTCGCCCATCTTCTCGGCAGCGGCCTCGTCCAGTTGCTTTTGATAGGCACGGCGCTTCTCCGCCTCGTGCTCCGGAGTCCCGAGGTCGAAGTGCTCCTTCGTGGGCGTCTTGGTGCAATCGGCGACGGGTGAGCGGAAGACCCCGGCCCGCTCGGCGGGTATTCCGTTATCCGCGTGCTTGACGACGATTATCCCGTCCCTGTCCGGGGCCATGTCGCGCCATTCCCACGCGTGTATCACGTCGTCTGCGCTCTCGCTGTAGGAGGTCGATGTCGACGAACCCGACGCCGCCTTGCTGCTGCTCGTGCCCTGCGTGTGGCGGGTGGTCTTGCCGATGAGCTCCGTGAAGTATCGGCGGTCTTCCTCCTCGGCGAGCTTCATGGCGACTTTTACGCCGCAGTTCGCGAGAATCTTCCTCCGTCCGTCCCTCTCTCCGTATTTATTAAGCTGGGATATATCTTGCGTTGCCCCCGTCCAGTAAATCTGGAACGACCTTCCAAGCGAAAGGAGGGCGGGCAGGCATTCGATGCGGGGCAGGTTGCCCCATTCGTCGCCGAGAATCTGGACGGGGCGCGGAAGTCTTCCGCCGTTGGAATCGGCGACGATTTGGACGGATTCCCAGAGCTGGGAGAGGAATATCGCCGCTATGCAGTTGTATGGCGAGCCCTCGTCGAGCATATGGAGGAATACGGCGCTCTTGGTTTCAAGAACCGCGCGAGGGTCGATGTCGGACCCGGACGTCATCCATGCGACTGGGGCCGACGAGAACGGGCGCAGCGCCACCTTGAGCGTCGAGAGGATGCTTCTGAGCTCGTTGCCGCCCGAGGAGACGAACTGCGAGGCTCTGTTTTTAGCGGGGTGTCTGCTTGGTAGGGTGCGGAAAACGCTCTTGAGTGGCTCGGCCGGGTCGTCACCCTCTGCCTCGGTGCCACGGTCCAGCACCTCGCAGACGGTCGCAAGGTGCTTTGCTTCCTTGGGGCATTCATCGGACATGGAGACCAGCAAGACGAGGGCAGACAGGAGGCCCCGCGCGGATGCGGTCCAGTGCGAGCCCTTGCCGTTCTCGTCATCCTGCACCACGAGCTCCGCAATGGTGTCAGCCGCCTGCTCGGCTTCTTGGTCGCGGCTTTCGGCGTGGAGGTCGATGACCTGCTTGAGCGGGTTGAACCTCTGGCCTCGATAGGGTCGCTGCGTGTCGAGCAGGAGGACGTTGTAGCCGCGTCGGGCCAGCTCGTCACCCGTGAGCTCTATGAGCTCGTTCTTGACGTCGGAGACGACGAGGGTCGCGGGCTCGGAGCCGTTTGCGCCGTCGCCGTACGAGAGCAAATCGATTGAGGGCAGGTAGAGGAAGCGGGACTTGCCAGAGCCAGTGGACCCGGAAACATAGACCATCTTCTTTGGCTCGAAGAGGTAGCAGGGTTTGCCGAGCCATCTGATGAACCCGTAGACGAACCCGCGTGAAGAGGGGTTAGCCGAGCCGTCCCATGTAATCGAACCTTTCACCGCATTGCGGCCCGTCTTGATGCAAGCATTGCCGAGCACGCCGCCATCGTCGGCACGCGAGTTGAGGGCGCTCGAATAGGCAACGAGGGAGCAGATGCAGAGCGTGAGGAGGAAGGTGAGGACGGTCCCCGTGATATGGGCGATGAATGCGCCCGAGAGCCACCAGCCGAGAACCGTGGCCGCATCGAGCGCAGAGGGGAGGGCTGACGCGTCGGGCATGATCCCGGAGGCAATATCGCCGATAGGGGCGGCAAGGATTGGGCAGACGAGGAATGCAATGAAGACGGATGATATGAGGGTGGTGAACATCTTGCTTTTCATAGCCGCTCCTTTGCTTTCGACAGAAGGGTTGAGAGTTCGGAAGCTGTGCTCGATATCAACTGGACGGCGTTTTCAAGCTGGACGGCCGTTTGCCGGTCGATGCCATAGGCGTTTATGGAGCGCATAGCTTGGTTGAGGTTGTTGCCCTGCCGCTTCATCTCGACGAGCATTTGCCGGAGGGTCGACTCGTCGGCGACCTTGACGGGCTTCTCGCCGATTCGGAGGGCGGCCTCGCGCAAAAACGTTGATGGGGGCATGCCGAAAGAGGAAGAGCGGGCCACGATTTCGGCCCGCTCTCCATCGGTCATACGAACGTTGATATGCGCGGTCCTGCTAGTGCCGCGCATCGCCTAGCCCCTATCGAGGAAGGTAGCGTGGGCTCCGTCGAAGTCGAGCCGAGCTTCGCCTAACGTGCCGTAGCGATTCTTGAGGGCAACGAGCTTGAGCGGGGTGCCGCTCGCGGGGGCCTCAAAAGGGAAGTCGGGTTTTCCGTCATCGTCGGCAAGAAAAAGAACGGAGTCGAAGCTGTACTCGACCGTCGAAGAGCCGCCGAACATGCCGAGGTTGGGCTTGCTCGACTTGCCAGACTTGTAGGACTCGCGCGTGGTCGAGCTCAGGGCGATGACTGGCGAGCCGTAGAGGTTTGATATTTCGCGCAAGCCCTTTACGCACGCTGTGATTGCCAAGCGCTCGTCGATGAACTGCTGTCCCGCCGTGATACCGCAGGCGAGGAGTTGGAGATAGTCGATGAAAACGATAGGGGCCTCGTTGCGCTCACGTGCTATCAGCCCAACGAGGTTCGAGAGTTCAACGGTGTTCAAGGGGCCGGTAATACAGAGATTCGGGGCGATACAGCTGCGATACCTGTCGAGAGCAGCCTCGAAGGCCTCGTGCTTGGGATGGTCTGCCGCCGCCGCGTCCGCGACCTCGGAAAGGGCAAGCTTGCCTCCGCTGAGTCGTGCAAGGCTCTTCTCCAAGAGCTTATGCGCGGGAAGCTCGGCGGAGACATAGATTACTGGGTGACTGTCGTTCGCAAGCTTGTCGGCCTCCTGCAAGGCCAAGGTCGTCTTGCCCCTGCCGGGACCGGTGCCGATGGCATAATTGAGCCCGGGATGGACTCCGCCGAGGATGTCGTTAAGGGCCTTGAGCCCGAAGAGGGCGATAGGTTGGTCACCCCTAAGGGCGCTGAGGTGCTCATCGAGCCTATCGGATTCGAAAACGAGAGGGTTGGGGGCCGGGCACTGCATTACTCGTTCGCCTCTTCAGCCAAAGTCCTGAAATAGGCGATGAGGTCTTCTTCCATGACAAAATACTGGTTGGCGATGCGGAAGCAATGGTGCGTCGACTTCATGAGCTTAATGGCGCTCGACTGGCCAATGCCGGTGAGAATCTGAACATCGAGACGGCTCAAGATACGCTTGGGACCAGTGCGACGAAGGTTGATGCCTGCGGAAATGGCGTCAACCTTGGGGTCATCTGCAAGATGCATGATAAACTCCTTGTTTGGGGTGCTCGGCTCCTCTTCGAGGTTTGGCGACTAAGAGAGGGGAGTCGGGTGCCGTTTTTTATTACCAGTCGGAACAAACCTCTTCAAGAAGACTGCTCCATTTGCGACGCAACTCCGGGGTATCCGGGAGTACGTGCTGGTTGCCGCAGTCTGCGGCAGAGGTCGTGACGCTCTCTTCGAGCGCGGAGAAGGCGTCGGCGAGATAGGCGCATGTCGCGTTCAGCTGGCCGATTTCGTCAAAATATTCGATGGCGAAGCGCACGAGCGCCACAACGGGGGCGCGGTTATAGTTGGTGGACGCCTCGTCCATCAGGGCGCGGCCGTACTTCACCGCCCTGTCGGTCTCGTAATCGACAAAGGGGTCTGAGGGATCGCGCGGAACCTTGTGCTCCATAAAGTCAATGACGGAATCAAAGCAGCGGCGAAGGTGCGGCATGTCCATCGCGCTGGTAAAGAGCGCGGTCTCACAACGCCTCTCGTGGATTAGCTCGAAACCGAACTCGACAATGGGCTTATAGCCGCCGTGGGCGACGGTTCCCGTCGCGCCAGTGACGTTCGAACGCAGAACGTCCGAGACGCTCGCAAACAGACCACTACCGCTGTAGACGTCGAGCATCCTGTCCCTCGGAAATGCCGGGGAGGGAAGCACCTCGTCAAAGACAAGGCCGATAATGGCTTTTGACTCATCGGTCGCTCGAAGGTAAGCCTCGTCGGAGACCATCTGTGAGAAGGGGGTCTTGAGGTTTTCGGGTATGCGGATACGCTTCTCGGCCTTCTTCTTATAGACCATTTTATTCACCTCCAATCGTTTGTCTGCAATCATCATACCATCAGACGGCGCATGTAGCCCTAGTAGTAGCCCACCGTATGAAGAGATAGTGAACATCGAGGTAAACTAGCCATTACTTAGATGACAGCAATTCAAAGACTTCTGCTGCGTTTCGGTCATTGGCCCTGATTGCATGGGTGTAGAAATTAGCCGTTGTGCTTGCGGAGGCATGGCCCATTCGCGCCTGAACGGTCTTTAAATCGACGTTGCTCGCCACGAGAGCGGTCGCGGCGGTGTGACGGAGGCCATGGGGAACAAGTCCTGAGTAACCAGTGCCGCGCGTATGAAGCTTGCCGTCTCGCATGAACTGCTTCGTCACATCGCTATAAGTCCCATAGCCGTTATCGACGCAGAAGTCCCTAAACCATCGAGAGTAGTTGTGCCCGCTTGGTCTGGTGACGCTTATGCTGCGGAAACCGTCGGCATCCTTTCCAACGCTGAATGCGTGGACGATGGGGTCGGTATCCTTTTGTTCCAACCCGCGACGTCTGAATATGTCGCGCTGCATAGTCTTCCACTTGTCTAAATACTCGGCCAGAGCTTTGTCTATGGAGAGAATGCGTCTGCTCATCTCCGATTTCGGGGGCCTCAAGGTCTTGTCGCTGGTGTACTGCCGGACGATTCGGAGCTCCATGGCTCCGGGGTCGTAATCGAGCCAGCTGAGCCCTAAAGCCTCGCCTTTCCTCAGCCCGAGGTGAAATATAAGCATGGTGCAGACGGTCATGGGCCCCATCGGCTCGGAAAGCAAGCACTCAGTGAATCTTGGGAGCTCATCGGGAGGGAGAAAGTTTCGTGCTCGCAGGTCCGGTTTCGGCAGCTTTATGCCGATGCAAGGATTGCGGCCAATCAGTTCGTTCTCAAGGGCATCTTGCATGACCTGCTTAAGCTTGACGTGAATGCGACGGATCTCGGCGTCGGTGAACCTTCCATTTGAACGGGCCTCAGCGTAGGCGCGTTTAACATCGTCGGGCCTCAGGTCGGCTAGGGGCACGTCTTCGAACAGTTCGCGTATGTGTCGCACGTCGTATCCCTCTCGCTCATATGAGAGAGGGGAGCCGAATGAGCTCTCTCGGAGCACGTGGAAGGATTCGGCATATGCCGCTACGGTGCTCGGAGCATCTCTAGATGGTTCATAGCTCTCAAGTTCCTCGCGGTACTCGTTGAGAGCGTTTGCGACTTCGCTAGGCCAGTTCTTCGGGTTCTTGCTCTTGCAATGGATGGTCCTCTTGGGTGTTTTGAGATACTTAACTTTGCTGCCGTTCTTTCCGGAGTTCGGGTCTCTCCCAAGAGAGAAGTAAATCTTGAATGAGCCGGGCTTTCCCTTGATGGGCTCAGATGTTCCCTTTGCGGTTGGTTTGATTCTGGTTTCCAAAAGTGTCCTCCAAGGGGATTACGTTAGGCTCGGGGCCGGGGCTTTGAGGGCCTCGGCCCCGAGCCTAACGTAAACTTTTCACCCCTGCAAGCCGTAAACGCAACTGCTAGGGGTGAAAAAGAGGTGAAATAGAATTCTAATAAGAACCAGCAGAAACTCAAAAACAGCTAATCTACCTGCGAATATATAAAATAGGGCAAAATTGCATTTGCCCAGGTAAGGTAAATGACCATGACCTCCTAAAGCGGGTGTCGACGGTTCGAATCCGCCCGGGGGCACCAGAAGATTATGACGGCGTCGCGAGAGCGGCGCCGTTTCTGGTTTGTGGGGACCGCCGGCAGGATTCGAGCCGTCGACACCCGCGTCACCAATTTCCCCGCGGGGGGGGTCGAATCCGCCCGGAGCACCAGAGATTTGTCGAGCCCGGTACCGCTACGGTGCCGGGCTCTTCTGGTTCAATGCCATGTCAAAAACGAAGCGCCCGCTTGCTGGGGGAGCAAGCGGGCGCCTGTGAGCGAATATGTTTGCGGCGAAAGCCGCGATGAGCGGTGGGGTGGCGACTAGTTGGTCGTACCGGAATCGTCGCCCGTGCCCGAGCCAGAGCCAGAGCCCGAGCCCGAACCAGAAAGTGCGACCGTCAGCGTAATCGTGCTGTCGGTGGACTGCTTTCCAGTGGGGGAGACGCCCGTAACGGTGGCATCCTCGTTACCGCTTACGGGATTGCCGTTCTGGTCACAGAAGCCAATGTTATAGAAACCGGCGTTGTTGAGCGCGGTAACGGCGGCGGAGATGCTCTTGCCGTACAGGTTGCCCGGGACGGTGGCCTTGCCGGACTTCTTGGCAATGACGACGGTAATCGTGGCGCCGGGCTTCTGCTTGCCGCTGGGGTTCCAGCTGATCACGGTTCCCTCGGTAACTGAGTCGTTCTCCTGGTAGCTCACGTCGACGCCAAAGCCTGCCATATCGAGGGCGTTGCGCGCCTGGGCCTCGGTCATGTCGGTCAGGTCGGGGACGGACGTGGTATCCGGGCCGCCCGAGACCTTGTACGAGATGGTCGTGCCTTTCTCGACTTCCTTACCGGCTTCGGTGCCCTGCTCAAAGACCTGGCCCTCATCGGCCTCGTTGGCCTCCTCGGAGGCGTTGCCCTTCAGGCCAACGCTTGCCAGCGCGGCTTCTGCCTGGTCCTTGGTCAGGCCGACAAGCCGGGGAACCTCAACCTTCTCGGAGGGCTTGGGGCCCTTGGAGATTACCAGGTTCACCTTGGTGCCCTTGGCCTTCTTGGTGTTGCCGTTGGGCGTCTGCTCGGCGACCTTGCCCTCGTCGACATCGTCGTTGTAGCTTTGGTCGATGGTGCCGACTTCGAGGCCGGCTTCCTTGATCAGCTCGACGGCAGTCTGCTGGTCCTTGCCCAGCACATCGGGCACGGTGACCTGCTCGCCGCCAAAGAGTCCTGTGGCAAAGGCCACCACGATGCCGATGACGGCAACGGCTGCCACCACGGCGGCGATGATCTTGTTCTTGTTGGATTTGGGCTTTTCGACCTCGTAGGAGCCGGTGGAGCCCGAAACCGAGCTACGGGCGGTGTTCTGGCCGCTCACGCCCGAGACGGGGCGCACCATGGCGCGCGTCGAGTCGGAAAGCTCGCGGGTCTTGGTGGCGCCCAGATCGCCGGCGGCGCCGATGATGCGCGTGGGCTCCGAGACGTTGACGGCGCGGCCGGACAGGTAGCTGTTGAGCACCTGGCGCAGCTCGTCGGCCGTCTGGAAGCGGTTGGCCGGATCCTTCTCCATACACTTGAGGATGATGCGCTCCAGGTCGGCATCGACGCCGGAGTTGATCTGGCTCGGCGGGATGGGCAGCTCGTTGACCTGCTTGAGTGCGACCGAGATGGCGTCGTCGCCGTCGAAGGGCACGCGGCCGGTGGCGCACTCGTACATGACTACACCCAGCGAGTAGATATCCGAGGTGGGGCCGAGGTCCTGACCGCGGGTCTGCTCGGGGCTTACGTAGTGGGCGGTGCCCAGCACGTTGTTGTCCTGCGTGAGGTGGCTGTTCTTGGCGCGCGCGATGCCAAAGTCCATCACCTTGATGTTGCCGTCGGGCAGCACCATGATGTTCTGCGGCTTAATGTCGCGGTGGATGATCTCGTGCTTGTGGGCGACCGAAAGCGCAGAGCTAATCTGCGAGCCGATCTGCGCGACCTTTTTGGGATCGAGGGCGCCGTGGCTCTTGATGCCGCTCTTGAGGTCGGTGCCGCGCAGGTATTCCATGACGATGTAATAGGTGTCGCCATCCTTGCCCCAATCGTAGACGCCCACGATATAGGGGGAAGACAGGCCGGCTGCTGCCTGGGCCTCCTGCTTAAAGCGGGCGGCGAAGGTGGCGTCGCCGGCATACTGCGGCAGCATGATCTTGACGGCGACCGTGCGGTCGAGGACCTGATCCTGCGCACGGAAGACGGTCGCCATGCCGCCCGTTCCCACCTTATCCTTGAGGAGGTATCTTCCCCCGAGGACCCTCTGTTCCATTCCTGCTCCTAACATAACTATTCGCTCAACGATGTGTGTAGTACCAAATGTGTGGCCGCTGGGGCCGTGTGGCGCGTTGCCGCTAGCTCATTGGCCGCGGCGCGCCTCGAGTAACCGCTTCGATCACGGGCATCACGCTCCCTGTGCGGCAAGTGCCGCGGTCAGGACGATGCCGGCGATCTTGGCCGCCTTGACGTCGTGTTTGTCGTAATCCTCCAGGGCTACCGAGATGGCAACCGTGGGTGAATCATAAGGTGCAAAGCCAACGAACGTGGAGTTGACGTTGGTGCCGCCGGTCTCGGGCGAGCCGGTCTTGCCGGCGACCTTGACGCCCGGAATCTGGGCATCGGTACCGGTGCCGGACTGGACGACGGCGAGCATGGCCTGCTTGACCTGGTCAGCCGTGGCCGAGCTGACGGCCTGGCCCAGCGAACGGGACTGCGTGGTCTTAACCACGGTTCCGTCCGGGGCGAGCACCTGGGATACAAAGAACGGATCCATGACCACGCCGCTGTTGGCGATGGCCGCGGCAATCACGGCGTTTTGCATGACGGTGGTCTGCGGCCCGGGCGTATGGTCCATGCCGACGGGCTGGCCGGCGCCTGCCCAAGCGGTCTCCCACTCGGTCATGAGCGACGGGTCGGCCATGATGGAGGCGGCGGAGGTAAGGTCCTGGCCCAGCTTTTGCCCATAGCCAAAGGCGTTGGCAAACTGTACCAGCGAGCTGGGGCCGACCTCGTTGGCCACCTGGCCAAAGACGACGTTGGACGACACGGCGAAGGCCTGCTGCAGGCTGATGGTACCGTAGCTCTCGTTGTCGTAGTTGGTGACCGGCGCGTTGCCGATATCCATGGAGCCGGGCGCCTGGTAGGTGCTCGAAAGCGTGGCAGTGCCGGTCTCGAGCGCCGCGGCAAGCGTGACGACCTTAAACGTGGAGCCCGGGGTGTACAGTGCGTCCATGGCGCGGTCGTACAAGGAGCCGTCCTCACCGCCGCCCGCCTGCAGTAGGGCGTCGATGTTGGTGTTGTCGTAGGTAGGCGAGCTGGCGCATGCAAGGACCGCACCGGTACGCGGGTCCATGACGACGACGGCGCCCTTAAAGCCCTTGAGTGCCTGCTCAGCAGCCGTCTGGATGCGCGAGTCGATGGTGAGCTTGGCGGTGTTGCCCGGCTGGGTCTGGCCCGCGAGCGACGCGATGGCGTTGTTCCAGCTGGAGTAGTCCTTAGAACCGGTGAGCGTGTCGTTCATGACGCTCTCGATGGCGGTGGTGCCATACTGCTGGCTCACGTAGCCAACCACGTGCGCTGCCAGGTTGCCGTTGGGGTAGGAGCGTACGTAGGTGCCGTCCTCCTGCTGCAGCGACTCGGCCAGCGTCACGCCGTCGGACGTGATGATGGAGCCGCGCTGGATGTACTTGGAGCGGGCGATGGTGTGGTTGTTGGTCGGCATATCCTGATAGTCCTTGGCCTTGATGACCTGGACATAGGTGAGGTTGCCGATAAGGATGGCGAACAGCGCCGTGAAGGCAAACACGGCACGAGTCAGACGGTTGGCAAGCGCCACGCGGCCGAGCACGCCGGACTCAGGCGTGTCGAGCAGGCGACGACGCATGCGCGAGCCGACGGAATGGCTGCCGCTGCCGTAGGAAGACGAGGTGGCGAAGCGCGTGCCCGTCGGGGCGGCGGCAGATGCGACCTGGTCATCGGTGATGGCGGCCATGGTGCCGGTGCCGGTGAGTTCGGCTTCGCGTCCGGTTGCCTCGTCGCCGGCGCGCAGCAGCAGTGCGACGATGATAAAGCTCGCCAGCAGCGAGGAGCCGCCCTGGCTCATAAAGGGCAGGGTGACGCCGGTCAGCGGGATCAGGCGGGTTACGCCGCCAACGATTAAGAATGCCTGGAAGCTGATGGCCGCCGTAAGGCCCGTGGCGCTAAAGGCGGCGAGGTCGGATTTAGCGCGGGCAGCCGTGGTGAGGCCACGCACGGCAAAGAGCATAAACAGGATGAGCACGGCGCCGCCGCCCAAAAGGCCCATCTCCTCGCCGATGGCCGAGAAGATAAAGTCGGACTCGACGACAGGGATGTTGTTGGCCATGCCGTTGCCGATACCAACACCGACCAGACCGCCATCGGCAAGCGAGAAGAGCGACTGGACGATCTGGTAGCCCTGGCCCTGGGCGTCCTTAAACGGATCGACCCAAACCTGGAAACGCACCTGAACGTGAGACAGGAACTTGTAGGCGCCCACGGCTCCAACGGCCAAGAGCGCAAGGCCGATAACGACATACGAGAATCGTCCCGTGGCAACGTAGAGCATCAGCAAGAAGATGGTGTAGAACAGCACGGCCGAACCCAGATCGCGTTCGAAGACGACGACGAGCAGGCACACACCCCACACGGCAAACAGCGGCAGCAGCAGTCGCAGGCGAGGGATCTTAAAGCCCAGGATCTTGCGGTTGGAGATGGAGAGCAGCTCGCGGTTCTCGGCCAGGTACCCGGCCAGGAACAGCACGATAAAGACCTTGGCGAACTCGCCGGGCTGGATGGTAAAGCCCGCGATGCGAATCCACAGCTTGGAGCCCGAGATCGTGGTGCCGATAAAGATAGGCAGCATCAGCAGAATGATGCCGATGATGCCAAAGGTGTACTTGTAGCGCATGACTACGTCGAGGTTTTTGACCAGTGCGAGCGTTCCCACCATGAGCGCCACCGAGACAAACAGGATGATGAGCTGTGAGATGGCGAGAGCGGGGGCGAGACGCGTCACGAACGTGATGCCGATGCCCGAAAGTATAAATACGATGGGCAGGATGGCGGGGTCGGCACCGGGCGCCAAGATGCGCACGGCAATGTGGGCCGCGGCAAAGGCGGCAAAGAGGCCGATCGGTACGGCGAGCGTCTCAAAGGAGATGGCAGCGCCCGCGGTGAGGACGTACATCGCATACAGCAGGATGACGGGGAACGCCGAGGCGATGAGCAAGAGCAGCTCGGTGTTGCGGCGACTCATAAGCGGCACTCCCTTTCTAATTCTTATCGGAGGCTTCGGCCTCGGCGGACTGTTCGGCGGTTTTCTCGGAATCTGATTCGGAGGTCGATCCCTGATTGGTGTTGTCGCGAATCGTTTGCGCGTCGATCACCTGGCGGGTCTGCTCCTCGTCGATCTGGTGGCGGTACTTGGATATCGTGTCCTGCGCATCGTCGACACTTGTTTGCGGAATACCCGCCTTGAGGCGGTTTTGCGTGTCTTCGGGCAGGTCGGACAGCTTAATGCTGGTTTCGCTTTCGAGCCAGTGGAGCTTGAGTCCGAGCGGCTTGCCGGGCAGGCCGCGCCAAACGGCGACATTGCCCTGGTAGGTACCCAGGTAGTACGAGCCGGTGACACCCGTGTAGGCCCAGATGCCAGCTGCCAGCACAAAGACGAGGGCCAGGATGGCGGCGATAGTAATGTTGCGGCGACGCACGCGTTGCGCTTCGCGCATAACGCCATCGTCAACCAGGTCAACGACTACTACGGTCACGTTGTCGTGGCCGCCGGCGGCAAGCGCCGCGTCCACTAGGTTGTCGACGCAGATTTGCGCGGTTGAGGACTGCGTGGCGATGTTCTCGATATCGCTATCGGGAATCATGCTCGAAAGGCCGTCGGAGCACAGGATCAGGCGGTCGCCTTCCTCGATATGCAGAGTGAAGTGGTCGGCATACATGGCGGGGTCCGAGCCCAGCGCACGGGTGATGACCGAACGGTTGGGGTGGACGCGAGCCTCGTCTGCCGTGATCTCGCCGGCGTCCACGAGCTCCTCCACGTAGGAGTGGTCGCGGGTCACGCGGATGAGCGTGCCCTCGTGGAGCAGGTAGGCGCGAGAGTCACCCACGTGGGCGATGGCGAGCGTGTCGTTTTCGATATAGGCGCAGGTGGCCGTGCAGCCCATGCCGGGCTTGCCCAGGCCGTTCAGGGCCGCCTCGATTACGGCGGCGTTGGCTGCCTCGACGGCTGCGGCCAGGCGTGCTGCGTCGGCGGACTGCGGGGCCGTCTTGGCAATAGTCTCGACGGCGATGGAAGAGGCTACCTCGCCGGCGGCGTGACCGCCCATGCCGTCGCATACGCAAAAGAGCGGCGACTGCACCAGGTAGGAATCCTCATTGTGCGGGCGCACACAGCCAACGTCGGAGCGGGCGCCCCACATGAGTTGCGTGGTGGTGCCGGCATCATAGGTCGAGTCGGTCTCGATGCGCTCCTCGGTCAGGGGCTCAAAGCTCATGGTCGAGCCGGGGTCTTTGAGCTTGGCCTCAACGGCGGCAACGTCGATCTCGGCTGTGTCACCGGGAGAGACGGTGTCGGTCTCGGCGCTTGATTCGGAATCGCCGGTGTCCGGGGAGCCGGGCTCCTCGGACGCGCGGGCGGTCGACTCGTCGTCTTGCGGGCTGACGTCTATAGGCTCGGGCGTCGCAAAGTGCGACGGCGCGGGCGTGCTTTGCGACTGGGCGGCGGGCTCGGCCACGGCATCGGACTCGCTTGCGGGCGCAGGCTGCGGGATCTTGGGTGCAGGGCCGTCCTCGGGGGATGGCCCTGCCTCGGGCGCCGGCGCAGACGCGGGCGCAACCTCGGATGCCGGGGCTATGGGAAACGCCGGCGCGGCGGGCTCGGGTGCCGCAAACACCGCAGCGCTCTCGTTGATTGCCGCGGCGACGGGCTCTGCAAAGTGAGCCGGCGCCGGGGTTGCTTCGGGCGCTGTGGGCTGTTCCGCAGCATGTGCGCCGATGGGCGCCGCTACGGCATCCGCTTCGTCCTCGTTATCGGCGAGATCCGAAATATCATGCGTTACATGCGAAAGAGGCAGGGAGAACACGGTGTCCTCGGGCTCCACGGGTGTGGAGTCCGCCGGAGCGGCGTGGGCCGGCGCAGCTGTGGCGGCGGCCGGTGCCTCGGTCATAGTCGCGGACTTGTTCTCCTCGTCGATCATCGACGGTTCACCTTCATGACCACATCGCCAATCTGGACTTCGTCGCCCTCGCGCAGTGTTGCGGGCTCCACAAGCTGGCGGCCGTTGACGAGCGTGCCGTTAAGCGAGTTGAGGTCCTCGATGATGAGCGCCGGGCCCTGCAGCGAAAAGCGCGCATGTGAGGCCGAGACGAATGGTTCGTTGATGCAGATGTCCGAAGATGGCGAGCGACCGACGATGACGGGGCCGAGCATATCTACGTGGATGCCGCGGATACCGCGCGGACCCTTGTCCACATCGATCGTCCAGATAGCCGAGTCGCGGCGCTGTCCGCGCACAAGTCCCACGCCGGTCTTCATGACGGCGAACAGGAAGATATAGAGCAGGGCGACCAGGACGATGCGGCCTGCAAAAAGGACGATATCGATGTTCATAAGCGACTATCCCCTAAATTCAAAGGTGCTCAGGCCAAACGTCAGCAGATCGCCGTTGCGCAGCGGGCAGCGCGTAATGCGGCGGTTGTTGACGAGTGTGCCGTTGGTGGAATTGAGGTCCTCGATCGACCAATCCGAGCCCGTAAAGGTGAGCTGGGCGTGGCGGCGCGACACGTTGGGGTCGCGCAGGGCAATGTCGGAAACTGAGCGCTCGCGACCGATGGTCACCTGTGCGGAGGTGATGCTATGGCTCTCGCCGCTCACGACGTCGACGAGCTGGGCGAGCGGGCGCTGCGGGGCGCGAGTGCTCGCCATGTTGGAGGCGATGCCGGCTGCGGCGCCTAGGCCCACGGCGGCACCTGTTGCGGCGGCTCCGCCCATGCCGGCAAGCGCGTCGCGCGAGACGGTCTGCGGCACCGGGATGGGTGCGGCGGCGGGGTCGGGGACGCTAGGCGCGAAGGGGTCTGCCACGGCAAGCGGGTCGGGAGCGGCGGCGCGAGGCGTCGGCTGCTGCTGGGGCATGGCGGCGGGGCGCTGCTGCTGCGGGGCAGCAAACTGCTGCTGGCCGGCGCGCGGGGCGCTGGCGGCACGGCTTGCCGCGGAGTTGTTCTGGCCCAGGCCGTTTTGATAGGCGCGCTCTTCTTCGTACAGGCGGCCGAGCGTGGGGGCATCGACGTTCTCGGCAAAGACCGAGAACTTGCCGGCGCGCAGCTGCGGATCGATCATAAAGCGCACGAGGGGCTCGCCGACAAAGACATAGCGGCGCTTTTCGGCCTGCGCCTTCACAAACTCGCGGACCTCGCGTGAAAGCTCGGGGTAGAACGGGGCGAGCATGGGATCGTCGTCGGCGGCGATCAGGATGGTATAGAGTGCCGGCGCCGTGTTGACGCCGTTAATCACCAGAGTCTGATCCTCCATGTCGCGAGCGGCCTGCTTGGCAAGCTTCTTAAAGGAGAACGGGGCACGGGTGGCACCGAAGATGCCGGCCACGTGGTCCTCGAAGATGTTCAGGAAGTTCACGAAAGATCACTCTCCGTATAGGTTCTTTGGTATCCGAGCAAATATAGGCATATCCCAACGATTATAGAGGATAGGGTTCCCGCAACTGCCGCCTTGGCGGCGACCGCGGCTGCAAGGCTGGCAATTTCCATATGGTGTGCAAGACAGGATGCCGCTGCGCAGCCGATGCCGGTGACAGCGATGGCGGCGATTGCGGCAAGGCTTGAGCCCTGGTCAGCACGCTTGGCATGGGCATTGAGCAGCGCAGATGACGCCGCGGCAGTTGTCGCGACCAGCACAAAGGCAGCCCAAAGGAGCGGGTCTTCCAGCGCTGCGGCAACGTTACCGAGCCCCAGCACGCCTCCGGCTGAAAGCGCGACCGTGGCCAGACGGGCAAAAAGCACGCCCATGCCCGTTGCCGCGGCGGCGCTTGCCGGGCCGAGCCAAAATGACGCGACGCCGGCGGCGACCCCAGCTGCCAGGAAGGTATTGCCAGTCAGACAGCCGAGCGCGAGTGCACAGGTGAGCGCGGCGCTCGCGGCAGCCTCGGTGCGACCCCAGGCGATCCACCAACCGGACATGGCAGCGGCAAAGATCACCGCGACGGGCAACATCGACAGGATGCCCTGCGCCTGCATGGTGGCGTTTGCCATGAGCACCAAAAAGCCCACGGCCGAGATGGCCGAGCCAATCTGCGGTGCCAAGCCGGCTGCCGCGCCAATAGCGATAGCCGCGACGACCAACCCGGGAAGCGCCGCGACCCCGGCCGTTTGCATCAGCAAAAAGCTAAAGGTGCCGCACGTTAGCGCCGAGATAGCGCGCATGGTGTAGTCGCGCGCATGGCTCCAGCGCGTGCCCGCCCAGCCGAGTGCGGGGTCGACCTCGATGGCGTCGTCCTCGTAGTGCGACGGCTCGATATCGTTGAGCTCCTGCTCGTCATCCGAAAGCTCGCTAACCATTTGCTCCAGACTGCGACGGCCCTCACGCACGCTGCCCAGACCGGCAAGGAGTTGGTCGCAAAATGCCTCGATGCTGTTGGGGCGGTCCTGCGGCATGGGGGAGAGCGCGCTCATGAGCGCGGCCTCGGCTCCCGGGGGAAAGTGTGGTATCAGCTCGCTGGGATAGGTGGCGCCGCCGATGATGCGGTCGAGCGAGTCGGCGGGCGTGGCCGCTATAAAGGGAGCGCTGCCGCACAAGCCCTCATAGATAACGCAGGCAAGGGCAAAGACATCGGCGCGTTCGTCGACCGTGCCGGTCTCGATATCGAGCTGCTCGGGCGGCATGTAGCCGATGGTGCCGCCGCGCGAGCCGCCAAAGCCACCGGCGGACGACAGTCGCGCCATGCCAAAGTCGGTGAGCTTTACATTGCCCGAGCGGTCGATGAGCACGTTGGCGGGCTTAATGTCCAGGTGGAGTACGCCATTGCTATGGGCGAAGGCGAGCGCCTGACCCAGGGCATCGGCAATGGCCGCGGCCTCGTCAAAGGTGAGCGAGTGGCCGTCCACGCGATGCAAAAACTCGGCCAACGACATACCGTCGACATACTCCATGACCAAGTAGGCATAGGCGGTGTCGTGCGTAAAGTCGATGACCTGCACGATATTGGGATGTTGAAGCATGGCGGCAGTGTGCGCCTCGCGCAGGACATCCATGATGTCGCTGGCGGGCATGCCGGCGCCGTTGATAAGGGGGATGCGCTTAATGGCGACGCGGCGGCGCAGGTGCGTGTCGCGGCAGATCTCGATGGAGCCAAAACCGCCGGTCGCAAGTGTCTCGAGCGGCTGGTACCGCTTGAGCAGCTCGCGAGAGCTGGTGCCCTCCAAAGGAACGTCCGGCGAGAACCGGGCGGTATGTTGCGAGAAAAGCGGCATGGCCAACCCTCGTGCGTTTAAAGTTCGTTTGCGAGTGGCGGGCGCGGAGCCGAGCCGTTCGCGGTGGCATAGATGCTGCTAGTGTAGCACGCTCGGGTGCATGGGGAGGATAGCGGGATGCGAGGTTGCCTGTCTGGCTTGGACTTAGCGCTTCTTCTTGTTCTTCTTCTGCTTGCGCTGCTTGCCTTTGGTCTCCTGGGGCTTGTCGCCCTGCTTGGCCTCGGCGGCGGCCTTCTCGGCCTTCATCTTCTTGCGTTTGGTCTCGATGCGGAGTTTTTTGTTGATGCGCGCCTTGAGGAAGGAGCCAAACTGCTCGGCATCGCCGCGGATGAAGGTGTCCTTGGGGATCGTCACGCCCTGGTCGGCGAACATGGCCACAAAGATGCGCTCGCCGTCGAGCACGTGGTCGAGCTTCTCAAACGGGAAGAACTGCGACTTGCCGCTCTTGCCCCATACCATCAGACCGTTCTCGTTGGCGGCGACGCGGCGGTAGCGGCCGCCCATGGACTTGTCGGCCTCGACGGCATCGATAAAGTCGCGGGCAAGCGTGTGGTGGAGGTTCTTGCTCCACCAGGCCAAAAAGGCGCCGAACACGATCAGCACGACGCCGAACTTGATCCAGCTGCCGCCGGCCACCAGCATGCCGATGCCGATGAGCGCGGCAATCGCGGCGGCGACGTACAGGGAGCCACGGCGCCTGGGCGAGGCGACCAGGCGCGCAAAGTCGGTGACGAGGTCGTTTTCGTACTGATACTCGTTGAGGTACAGAATGCCGTCATCGGCCGCGGCCTGCGCCTCGAGCGCGACCTCGACCTCGACCTGGTCGGCTGCTTCGGAGGGAACGAGGTTGCTCTCTGCGTCTGCCATGCTCTTTGGACTCCTATCGCGGCGGGCTCGCCGTACGGGTTATTATGAATGCAGTATGCCGTGCGACCGCATGGCCGTCGCGGCAACAAGACTCAGTATACCCGGGGGAGCACCCATGGAATCGTTGTACCGAAAGTATCGCCCGCTCACCTTCGACTCCGTGGTGGGCCAGCAGCATATCGTCTCGACGCTCGAGCACGCCATCACCGAGGGGCGCCTGTCCCACGCCTACCTGTTCTGCGGACCGCGCGGCACGGGCAAGACCACCATGGCGCGCATTCTGGCCAAGGCGCTGCTGTGCCGCAATGCCGAGACGGCGCGCGCCGAGGGTGCGAGCGGCTGCATGCCCGACGGCACCTGCGAGGAGTGCGAGCTCATTGCCGAGGGCAACCACCCCGATGTCTACGAGCTCGATGCCGCAAGCCGCACGGGCGTGGACAACGTGCGCGAGGAAATCATCAACTCCGTCAACTTTGCCCCGGTGCGCGGCAAGTACAAGATCTATATCATCGACGAGGTTCACATGCTCACGACGGCGGCGTTCAACGCGCTGCTCAAGACGCTCGAGGAGCCGCCGGCACACGTGATCTTTGTGCTGTGCACCACCGACCCGCAAAAGATTCTGGAGACCATCCTCTCGCGCTGCCAGCGTTTCGATTTCCATCGCATCGGCAACGAGGATATTGAGCATCGCCTGGCATACGTGTGCGAGCAGGAGGGCTTCGATTACGACGACGAGGCGCTGGCTATCGTGGCGCGCCATGCCAAGGGTGGCATGCGCGACGCATTGTCCACGCTGGAGCAGCTGAGCGTCTTTGGTAACGGTTCTGTGCATGCGGACGACGCCCGCTCGCTTTTAGGCGAGGTTTCGGACCAGATTCTGGGCGAGTTTTCCCGCGCCATTGCCGATCGCGATGTTGCCGAGCTCTATGGACTGATCCGTGCGCAGGTCGAGGAAGGAAACGACCTGCTGGAGCTGACGCGCGACCTGGTGGCGCATGTGCGTGACGTGTACGTTGCCTGCGTTGCCGGTGCCCGTGCCGAGCTGTTTGAGGGTGGCTCCGAGCAGGCCGAGGCGCGTGCTGCCGAGGCCGCTGCCTTTGGCGAGCATCCTGCCGACCGCCTGGCCCGTGTGCTGACAGTGCTCGACGATGCCGCACTGGAGATGAGGGGCGCGAGCGACGTGCGCCTGGTGCTCGAGATTGCCTGCACGCGTCTGGCACGTCCCGAGGCCGATTTAACGATTGAGGCATTGGCCGAGCGCGTGGCACGCCTGGAGGCCATGGTTGCCAATGCCGCGGTGCCGGCGAGCGTGGCTGCTACTCAGGCCGCCGCGCCTGCAGCATCCGTACCCGCTGCCGCCCAGCAGCCGACGCTTATCTCGGGTGCCCGAGCTGCCGCTCCGGCGGCATCTGCTACCCCCGCTGATACGTCCACGCGCCAGGGCGGTATGCCTTGGGACCGTGGTGCTGCCGCTCCGGCGGCTCAGCCGGCGTCTCGTGCTGCGTCCGCACCGGCGTCCAAGCCTGCGGCGTCCGCGCCCCAGCCCGCCGCTGCCCCGGCTCCCGCACCTGCCGCCGTGCCGGCACCTAAGCCCCAGCCCAACACTGCCGCTCAGGTTGCTGCCGCCGGTGCTGCCGAGACGCCCGCGGTCGAGGATGCCGGCGAGCTCCAGCGCAAATGGGCCGAGGTTGTCGAGCGCGTCAAGGCGCGTCAGGCTTCCTACGCAGGGCTTTTGCTCAACGCCCGCGCCACGGCCGACGACGGCTCCAAGCTCACGGTCTCGTTCCCTGCGGGCTCGACCTTTGCCATCAAGATGCTCGGTCGCGCCGATACACAGTCGGTGGTTCTGCCGACGGTCTGCGCAGTCTTCGGTCGTCGTACCGTCGACTATGTCCTGGATGGGGGTGGCACGCCGGCTCCTCAACATGAGGAGCATTCTCCATCTGCACGGGCTGCGGCATCTGCGGACCCGCAACCCGTGTCCTCGGCGGCCCCTGCATTCTCGAGCGCCAGCGCGTCGCAGCAGCAAACGGCACCGGTAGCGGCATCGACCCCGTCGGCGCCTAAGCCCGCGGCGCCCAAACCGGCTGCTCCGACGCCCGCGCCCAAGCCCGCCTCGCCCGCGCCCAAGTCGTCTGACCTGGGCAAAGCCCCCTGGCTACGCTCCGACAACCCCGCCGGCGCTCCTGCCACGGGTAAGCTTCCGACTGAGCCCGCACCCCGTGCGCCCGAGCGCTCTGCCGCTCCCAAATCTCAGCCTGCCGCGTCGTCTGCGCCATGGGAATCCGAGCAGGTTCCCTACGACGATGCCATGGTCGGCGGTTTTGCTGCCGATGCTGGTGGGGACGATCTGCCTCCGTTCGACGTGCCGGGTGCGGCGTCCGCGCCCAAGTCCGCTGCAACTGCCCCCAAAGAGGAGGACGCTCCTGCAGCTCCCTGGGAGTCCAACCCCGGTGCGGGCAGCCCCTTCGGCCATCAGGGTGCAGCCCCGAGCATCCCGCAGACCGAGGACGAGGCCAAAGCCCTCATCCGCAGCGTCTTCGGCCAGTCCACCATCTTCAAGCCGGTGGAGTAGCTGTACGGGCGGGTATACTGCTCAAGAAGAGGACCCTTTGAACGGAGCGAGCTTATGATGTGGGAATATGTCCGCCTTGAGGACGATACGCAGGTTTCGTATTCCGAAGTCCGGGAGGACAACACGGTGAAGGTTGTTGTGGAGCGCCCGCGCGATTGGGGTTTTGACACGGCGGAGTGTATCTTGCCGGCATTCAATTGGGTGTCACACGAGGGCTTTAGCGAAGCGGACCTCAAAGAACTCGATGATTTCGTGCGTAACAATGCCCCGCTCATCCTGCGTTTTGCCTACGAAGGCGGACGAGTCTATGCCTAGTTTGTTTCGACTCGGGCCGTACATCATCTTCTTCTGGACGGGGGAGAACGGCGAACCTGTCCATGTTCACGTTGCGGTCAAGCGCCCCGCTGCCGAGGCAACCAAGATATGGCTTACCCGCTCCGGCGGATGCAAGCTGGCCCATAACAAGGGCGATATTCCTGCTCGGGATTTACGTGATATCATGCAGTTTGTTTCATCTAACCATGCACTGATTTGCAAACGCTGGAAAGAAACAACCGGTGGGCTGTCGTTTTACTGTTAAGAGTCGCTTGCCGGACTTATGGCCTCTAGCTCATCTGGGACTCTTTGTCCGGGCGCATCTGTATTTCGGACATGTGCAACGTGGTGCCGCGTATATCGCATTCGAGCAGACAGGTACGTGACGGTCGGCCTAGGATGCTGAGGTCGATGCGATACGTCGCATGGCTGTCCGTGTACTCGACTTGTTCGGCGTTGACGGTTGCTCCGATTGCCAAATAAACGCCTGGCTCGGCATCGACAATCTTGGCGTCCTCTATCTTGACCTTGAACTCCTGGTAGAGGGACGGGCTGTTGTAGTAAATGGTTCGGGTTCCGTCGGTGCACTCATCGGTCGCTTCCCATTTGACGGCGGGCTGGTCCGAGCTGGCTACTAACAGTTCTGCTCCAAAGGCTATAGCGTGGGCGACGACAACCAGCAATGCCCAGCCGGCAAAGAGATAGATAACCAAATATAGAGCGGGGTGTTTTGAGCGGATGTTTTGGAGCACGTCGGGGGCATTCATGGGGCACCTCCAAATTGCTATCTATGGCAATCAAATTATACCACGCCGTCATGAGCGCCGCCTCGAGTAGTGGCTCGGCATTTAGCCATTTAGTGGTACGCATTAAATGCCGGATTCCGGCTCTACAAGATTTAGCTTTCAATATTATGCAGATGCGAATTATTCAACTTTGCATAATCTTTGGGCGCGGCTTGCACTCCAGGACATGTATATCGACTGAGGGAACACGTCCGCCCCGCTTGCTTGCCCCGCGCCGTGGTACGATTTTTGAGTTTGAAAGTCCCGCCGTGCTCCGGCTGCCCTTGCAGCTCGGCGTGCGGCCGCACGTAAAGGAGCCATCATGGCCGGTATGAACATGCAGCAGATGATGAAGCAGGCTCGCAAGATGCAGGAGCAGCTTGCCGCCGCGCAGGAGAATCTCAAGTCCCAGACCGTCGACGCCTCTGCCGGCGGCGGCATGGTCAAGGTGACCGTTAACGGCGAGATGGAGCTCGTCAACCTCACCATCGATCCCGATGCCCTCGATCCCGAGGACGTCGATATGCTGCAGGACATGATCATGGCTGCCGTCAACGAGGCCGTTCGCGGCGTCAACGAGCTCGCCAACAAGCAGATGGGCGCCATCACCGGCGGCCTCAACATCCCGGGCATGCCGTTCTAAGACGCGCATATATATGAGTGCCAACCATAGCCTGCAAAAATTGCTCGATGAGCTGGGTCGCCTGCCGGGCATTGGCCCCAAGTCGGCTCAGCGCATCGCCTATTACCTGTTGGAGGCTGACGCCGAGGAGGCGCGCCGCCTGGCCGAGGCCATCCTGGAGGTTAAGCAGGAGGTTCACTTTTGCAGCCGCTGCTTTAACTACGCCACGGCCGACGAGTGCTCCATCTGCCAGGATTCGATGCGCGATACCACTCGCATTTGCGTGGTGGGCGAGCCGCGCGACGTCCAGGCAATCGAGCGCACGGGCAGCTATCACGGTCTCTACCACGTATTGGGCGGCGTGATCAGTCCCATGGACAAGATTGGCCCCGAGCAGCTGCACATTCGCGAGCTGCTGGCACGCTTGGGCCACGAGGACATCCACGAGGTCATCATCGCCACCAACCCCAATATTGAGGGCGAGACCACGGCGAGCTACCTGGCTCGCACTATCAAGCCGCTGGGCGTTGAGGTGTCGCGTCTGGCGAGCGGCCTGCCCGTGGGCGGCGACCTGGAGTATGCCGACGAGCTTACGCTTGGGCGCGCCATCGAGGCCCGTCGCACGATTTAGGTGGCGAGCCTGCTCCTGCCGTATGTTTTCCTCGCGACGCACGGGGTAGTCATAATTTCCCCGTGCGACTGTAAGTTTGTTGTGCAACAAAGATGCTTTGTATCCGCTTATCGCATGGATGCTTCCACTCGCATCCTTAATTTGCCCATTCGTTGCGCAACCTTTTGGGTTCGCTGATACACTCAAATATGGATTCGAATGAATGCGCCGCTCCCGAGCGGCGTGTTTTTGTTGGAGGAGAACGCATGCGGCCCGGTGGCACTCAGACAAAGCGCGGCGCCGCGGTGCGCATGCGACGCCGACTGGGCTTGGCGCCGCGGGCGTACGCACTGCTGTCTTGCTCGCTGGTGCTGGTCATAGCTGGCGTTTCTGCCTATGGCATGACCGTGCCGTCCATGATACAGGCACATGCCGCACGCGAACCGCGCGTAGGGCATGAGGTCAAAAGTGACCTGGGCACCACGACTGGATATGCTTGGGCAAGTGTGGTCGCGCATATTGTGTTTGGCACTGACGACGCGGACGGCGCCGAGGCCCCGGACAACGAAGTCACGCTTGCCAATGGCAAAACCATCGTGCTCACCAACACCAAGATCATCGATCGGTTGTCCAACAATAGCGTGGCGGCAACGGTGAATAAGGTCGAGCAGCAGAAGGAGCAGGACGCCCAGCAGTCCGGAAAGCCCGGTAGCTCGGATACTTCTGGCTCCGGCTCGGATTCGTCGAGTTCGGGCGGCGGCTCTGGGTCGGGTTCCTCTGCCGGAGGGTCTGGAAACGGCGGCTCGACGGGCGGCAACACTGACAACGATGCAAACTCCGGTGGCCTTTCCGCTGCTGAGGAAGAGAGCATTCACAGTTGGCTTGTGACCAAGTACAACATGCTCGACGGCTATGTTTCTCGTGCCAATGACGTGGTTTCGACCTATAACTCTACGGGAGATCCCAGGCCGTGCGACAGCCTGGTCGGGGAGATGTTTGTCATTCGAGCCGAGTTCGGTCGTCAGACATTCTCGCCCCGGTCAAAGTGGTATCAGCAGTATGCCAATCTGTGGGGCTGTTACACCAACCTATGTCAATGGGTCGGCCATTACGGCGATGATGACGTCGCGCTCGGTAACTTCAACAATAACGTGGCGGCGCTTGCCCTATGATGACCGATCTTGCATCCACCACACCACAATCGCTCGGTCGCGATCCCATGGTCGGCCTGCGCCTGGCGCGTGTCGACGGGTTTGAGCCGGCCATTGCGCTCGGTCAGGACGAACTGCCTGCCTATCTGCGTCGTTTTACGATACTGTTTGCCGACGATGCCACCATGCGCCGTGGCGGTATCGGCCGCGTGACGCGTGCCGTCAACGCCCAAGGCGAGGCCG
The DNA here is from genome assembly GCA_902492755.1 of uncultured Collinsella sp. Taxonomy (GTDB): domain Bacteria; phylum Actinomycetota; class Coriobacteriia; order Coriobacteriales; family Coriobacteriaceae; genus Collinsella. The sequence continues at coordinate 46,846 of CABUNB010000004.1, forward strand.
TAGCACTCAAACAGCTCATCTTGCCGACGCGCGATGAGTTTGACGACGATGCCGCCCATGAGGTGCTGGTCGCCAAGTTCAAAGCGGCATTTCGCGAGGAATATGAATGCCATCGCGCCCTTTCGGGCCTTAAGGGCTTTCCCCGCCTCTATGGCTGGGGCGAGGTTGACGGTGTGCCTGCAATTGTCATGGAATGGGTCGAGGGCGAGACGCTCGCCCGCTTGCGCTCGCGCTTTGCCGTGGACGATGCCGGCCGCCTATCGCCGCTTGTGGCGGCGCGCTTGGGGCGCGACCTGTTCGACCTACTCTGCCGCATGAGCCTGGTGGGGGAGGGCTTTGTCCATCGCGATATCTCGCCCGCTAATATTATGGTGCGTACGGCGCGTTTACCGCTTGACCGGCAGCTTGCCGAGGGCACCTTTGACCTGTGCCTGATCGACTTTGGCTCGTCGCTGGCGCTCGAGCCTGCGTCGGCCGTGGCCGGTACCGGCGGCAAGGCATCCTTTACCGAGCGCTATGCCACGCTGCGTCGCGCGACGGTTGCCTACGCTCCGCCTGAGATGCTCACCGATGATATTCCCGACTTGCGCGCTTTGCGTATGTCGCCGGCGATCGACGTCTATGCCGCGGCAAGCACGGTTTACGAGCTCATTGCCGGCGTCGCGCCATACGAAGCCGCGCCGAGCACTTCGGGTTCGCGCAAAAAGACGCGCGACATCGCCAGCCCCTACCGTCTCAAGATGGACACGCTACCCGACTATCCCATTGGTGCCCATGCGCCCGGTTGTGATTTGACTCAGTTGCTTCGTCGTGAGCCCGATGTGGCGCTCGCCGCGGCCGAGCAGGCCCAGCAGCTAGGGCTTGAGCCGGATTCCGAAGAGCTACGCGATGCGCTGGCGTTTGTCGATGCCCAGCTGTTCGACGTGGTGATGGCCTGTCTGTCCAGCCATCAAAAAGATCGTCCCGAGCCGGCGGCGGTCGAGGCGGCGCTCTCAGCGTTTTGTGACCACTATGCGCAAAATGTCGGCCGTTCGCTCCGCGGCGAGCCGCTCACGCCGTGCCCCATGGATGCGTCTGGCCGCGCGGTTCGTCGCGCGCTGATGGTCGGCGCGACGGTCGTCTGTGGCGTGGTTTGGGCTGTGATCGTGGTTTCGGCCGCGCTGCTGGCGTCGGGCGCTCGCGTGACGGCGACTTTGGGATCGCTCGTGTGGTCTGGGTCGCTACCGGGTATTATTGCCGCACTGGCGTTGGCGCTGCCAGGCATAGCCGGCGTTGCCGCGGGGGCGCTTGCGCGCGATCGGCGCTCGGGCTTCCTGCAGGGTGTGCTTGCGCTTTCTGCCTGCGAGGTTCCGGTGCTGGTTGTGGCTGCATGTAGCGTATTTTCCCAACGCGCCGTGATGGGCGGCCTTGTTGCCGCTCTGGTTGCAACCTATACGCTTACGTGGTTTTTGCTTGCGATGGGCTTTGCCTTTGAACTTCCCGTTTCGGCACCGCGACGCACAAAAGCCCAGATGGCGACTCCGCTTGCCGGTGGAGCCGCAGCTGCCCGTACTTTTGGCGGACCTGTCGAAGTATCGTCCGATTCTATTTCTACGACTAAGGAGGCCTAGGTCATGGCATCTCAAGTTGAGCTCACCCCATGCGGGGCCATGTTTGACATCTTTAAGCGCGCGGCGCATCTGAGCCATATCGAGCTGTGCGGCTTGGTGCTTTCGTCCCGTCCGCTCGCAGACGGCCGCAGCCCGCAGAGCCGAGCCGTCGATCGCTCTTGGGTTTCCCGCTTTATCGTTCGCGCGCCGGTCGGCACGCTTCAGCATCGCTACTTTGCCGAATACGGTACCTCGGCTGCGCGTATTATGTCGCAACTGGCCCTGCGCCAGCGCAATCCCATGGACTCCACGGCTGTGATCAATATGGTGTGCGGTCCTGCAGGTGAACCGATGGTACGCGCGCTCGAAGAGTGCCACCAGGACACGAATCTCTATCGCAACGCGCTCGATCGCCTGTCCCAGGCGGCGGAACTCATGCCCGCCGAGCGCGCCGAGGCCGTGCTGGTGCTGTTTGTCGCCGTCGGTTGTTCGGCGGATGTGCGGTCCTCGGTGAACTATGCCATCGACTACGCGCACGCGACCTGTGGCGGAGGCACATCCACGCCGCGTTCGCTTGGCATGTCGATGACCGCGGGCGAACGCGAACCCGCCCCGGCGCACCCCTTGGGCTTGCTGCGCGTACAAAACAGTTTTGTCGTGAGCGCCCCGCGCTGGATTCAGCCGAGTGAGCAGGGTGTTGAGATTGGCGCGCTGGCCACTGGCGAGGGCGATATTACCGACGTCGGCGACGATGTCTCGGCCCGCCATGCCCATATCTGGTGCGATGCTCAAAATATCTGGCACGTCGAGGACTTGTCGTCCACCAACGGAACCGTGGTGGTAAACGGGGCCACGCGCGTCTGCATTCAGGTCGAGCCCGGCCGTTCCGCCCAACTCAATCCCGGCGACGAGCTCAAGCTCGGCGAATCCACTACCTACGCCATCCTCTTCGGTGCTCTCTAGCCGGCAGATAGGGACGTTTCTTTTCTGCCGGCACTTGGGGACACTCCTCGGCGCGCCAGAGCCAGTCGCCCGGGGATGGAGGGGCCATTTTGGCCCTTGGCGGTCAGTCGGGGCGAAACTAGAAGATCTTTCCGATTCGCGGCTGTTCATGCTTGTAGAGCATCTAAAACAATAGGATGTTATTCTGGAATATGCCGGGTGCGTGAACTTGCCTGTCTTAGCCTTAATAAGGTATAGGGGAGTTTGGCTCAGGGGTTCCGTCTTGTTCTTCAGCGCAGTATTGTGGGACAGATTTGCTGAGATTGGCGCCTTACACCGCAGAGCGCACGGAAGGCTCTCGATTTGTGTTCTGGCCCCAGAATACAGGGCCTGATACTTACCAACTGTGGCATGGATGTAACATCTGTAGAAATCAACCCTTTTGTTGTCGACCTTTGTAAGAAAAACACTGCCATCAACTCTTTGGATGACGAAACTAGGGTGCTTGAGGGGAGCCTTTACTCCCCTCTGAGAGATGACTCATGTTTTTCGCTTGTCGTTGTGAATCCTCCGTTACTGCCGATTCCGGATGAGATTCCTTATCCCTTCGTTTGAGATGGAGGACAATCGGGTCTGGATAAAACACTTCGTATTCTTAAGGGTGGCGATACGCATTTAGAGAAAAACGGTAAATACTGCTAATAGGGGTGACGACGATGGTACAGGGGCGACCCGCGATGCTCTCATCAATACGTCGGATACTTGGGAAATCAGGTCTAGATGCATGTATGATGATGCTGTGTGGCTATTCAATTAATCCGCGTTCCGAATGGGTGCAGGGTATAGCTGCGACATCGTATGCTTTTGACCCGGCGCGATACTCAGATATTTCTGAGGCGGTTGACGAAGTTTATACGCACTATGCCGCGCAAGGCGTTTCGGAAGTTTGCACATCTACGTTACGGGCTTAGGTTTCTTCAAGCGAGCAGGCCGGTTGCGTTATTTCGAGCGATTTTTCTAGTCTAGACGACAAAAGGCAAAGGATTTGATGGGTATAAAACGCGGACGTTTGTGGGCGGATGCTCAAATCTATTGTGGCAATCGGGCGGTTGAAAAAGATATTTCAACCGCCCGATTGCCAGGTTCGTCGGAGGAGATGTCCGATTCCGACTCTCTTGTAGGAAGAGCTTGAGATCGTATTGGCCCAAGGCAATCTTAAAGCAGTCTCATTGGCAAATCTTCGCTCCTGTTGTGTTGAGGTGTAAGGTATCAGTGATTGATGTTTTGTGGCGGGTAGATTGGGGCCTTCCTTGATTCGATGCGTTCTCTCGAGGTTCATCAGAGCAAAAGGGGCTTTCGTCTTCATTGCTATCACGGTGATTGGAACCGCTCTCTCCTATGCCATGCCATACGTGAACGGGAAATTCTTAGATTTTCTTCTCGGTAACCGCAGCGAAAGAGACGCCGTACTCTTCGCGCTCCTGGTTGCGTCAATAGGAGTTTTCTCCACCCTCTTTACTTATTTTGCAGGAACACTTTCCATTCGCATAACCACGAGACTTTCCTTTGATCTTCTCAGGGAGGCCGTCTTGCGTTTTGAAAGAGACGATTACTTGGTGAGTCGGACCATCGATCCAGCCTATACAACGCAACGGATTATTTCCGACTCCAGCGTGGTCTCATCCTTCGTTTTGGCGAATTTTATCAGTGCGCCGCTGTCCATTGTAGCCATTCCCATCGTATTGCTTATCATATGGTCAATTGATTCAACTCTCGCGGTGTTTTCCATCATTCTCCTCATCGTGTATTTCTGTGTAATTACTGGGTTGAGGAAACTTTTGTATAGGGTCACGTATGAGAAGAAAGAGGCGGACAGCGCCTTTTACGCCGCAATTGCATCGCAGCTTAATCAGATTCTCAACATTCAACTGACATCTTCGTACGGCAAGAGCGAACAAGCGCTCGACGCTGGGTTTAAGAGCTATTTTCCCAAAGTTTTGAGCTCCGGAAAGCTATCATATTCTCTGACATCGCTCGATGGTCTTTTCGCAGCGTTGTTTCAAGCGGTGATACTTGTTGTTTCCGGAGTACGAATCATTAACGGAACTATGTCAATAGGCGAGTACACTATCATCGGTACATACTTCGCGGTTCTCTTTAAGACTTTGAAAAGTATGATGTCATTGTTCAAATCCTATCAAGATGCCAAAGCATCATGGGATAGGACGGCTATCGCGACGAGAGAAAAGGAGAGATCGGGGTGGAATCGGACCGATTTAGCTAAACTCGATGAAATAAATGACATTTCGGTATCTGATTTGGAATTCTCGGTTGCCCTTCCAGACGGATCTGTCCGAGAGGTCCTCGGCGGGTTTTCTTTCAAGTTTTCCGGTCCTGGTACATATTGCATAGTTGGGGAAAACGGAAGAGGCAAGACGTCACTTCTTTACTTGATGCTCGGGCTATACTCATCGAAAGGCAAAGTAAAATACAACGGCGTGCCAATCGAAGAATGCGACTTGGATTACATACGTGCGAGAGAGATATCGTGCTGCCCACAGTCGTGCTTCGCGCCGGACGAAACGGTGAAAGAGCTGTTAGAGTATTTCGACACGCCCTTTTCTTCCTATCACCGGGGTGTAGATGGCCTACTTTCGCTGGAAAACAGCGTGAAGGAGTTGCTCGGGAAACGTTGCTCCGCGCTTTCGGGCGGTGAGCTGCGCCGAGTGTACTTATGGTCGGCGATTTCACGCAAGTCGTCAGTTTTGGTACTCGACGAGCCCACGACTGGGTTAGACGCTGTAAGCCGCGCCGAGCTTGCGGCCTATGTTAAGCGCAACAAGCAAAGCCAGCTGATCATCGTTGTCTCTCACGATGACGAGATGGTCGGCGCGGTAGAAGGGGTAGTGGATTTAGGCAGCATGTACCAGGGTAAATGATGACAAGTGTAGTGCTACCCAACTGGCAGAGATAACAAAAAGGCGATGCAGATGCACGTAGCATTCAGGCGGTTCGGACTCGGTGCCTTCACGCCATCGCAACGCTTTCAGATATAGTTCTCGTTCTCTTACTAAAGGAAACTTTAGTCTACGTCATCTTGTCGAGACAGAGGTGAAGCGAAGTGTTGTCGCGACGTATCTTATTCCAGGTGGCTCAGTATCAGCGTGAGAATCGCACCAAAGTGTACTTACGATTCTCGTGTCCCACGGACAACATGAGCTGAGCATTGAGGTTCCACCCTTTGCTGCAACTACACGGGGTTGGACGGCAATGAATATGCCGGGCCGCATACCACGCGCAGCGGGGGTCCATGTCCCAGTATGTTGCCTACAGCAGCCTCGATGTCCACGGACACATCATCTCTGCCTTCGCGTTCAATCCATTTGCCGGAGAGTGCGAGGGTTGCCAGGCCGTAGAATTCGAGCCGAACAAATGAAATGCGGTATCAGCGCATAGGATTAAACTGACGATTGCTTTGCACTGAGAATACGCTTGGAAAGCCGCTATGGGTGGCGGCCCGGGTTAAATAGAGAAGCCCGTCCGATCACACTTTCATGTGGCGAACGGTCGGGCTTCTTATTCCACTTGCCAATGCTCGGCTCATATTGGAAGAAAGCTACGCTAATGTTTGCGTGACACTCCTATTTTCTCCGAAGAAAGAGTCGGATAATGAAGAATAGAATTAAAAAAGGTGCCAGATATAACGCAAGTATAAAGGCTAATCCAACGAGACCTTGCAATAATGGCATAACTCCTCCCAGACACGAGATTTTGGTATTTGTTCCCATCTTATTCTGAATTGGACCAAATAGTTCCTAGCCACAAAACTACTCGTCAACTGTATCGCACCAATCTGCTGGCAAAACACAGCTTGATTCTTTATCGACATAGCACCAATCCGCAACAGGGCACTCGGCGATGTCGTAAAAATTGCATATATCAACTCCAAGACAACAAGGCTCAACGGGAGGATGTTCATTTGAACCAACAGGATGGATATGCTTCATAACAGCTCCTCACCTTAATCCAATTAGAGACTACGTTTGATCAATGCCACAGTGATCTACAACGCAGATGCTGCCGCCATCCATGTCATAGTCGCAGTAATCGTATGCACCACAGCCATCTGCTTTATCATAAACAGTACAGATGTCAGTAATGCCCAAGAGGCAGTCAAAAGACATCGGCTTCACGCCTGCCTCGTCGCCACTTCCTGGATTAATCGGATGAATATGCTTCACGACTACCTCCCTTTGAGTGCAGAAAAATCTCAATATTGTGTATAACAAACCAAGATGTCTAGTTCACCATATTTCTAGAATGGTTTCGGCGAACGTAGCAATAAGCTTCGCAGACGGTAATCAGAAGAACGAACACCTCCACAATGGTGACAGCAATGCGCTGAACCGCTTATTCCGATACAGTAGCTTCTCGTTGATTTTTCTCCTGCGAAGATGAGTGGCGGGAAATAAGGTCAAAAGCCATCTCGTAGCACATCTTTCTATATTCACATGATGCAGGGTGTAGACTCTTGGGCAAGTAGCCGTGCTCGTCTGCAGCCTCCCAGCTACAGCCCCCACCACAGAAAGACCGAGCCCAACAGTCCGTACAGTCAATTCTTTTTTCGACACCCTGACTCCAGTTTTCAATATACCTAGTTTCGTCAATTCCGGTGACGATGTTGCCCATTTTGAATCGCATCATCCCGACAAACCTGTGACAGGGGTATACGTCCCCTTCGGGAGTCACGGAAATAAAACGCCTGCCAGCCCCGCATCCGACAAAGGCGATCCTGTTGCTCATAATCAAATCAACTGCAGTTTTCAATGTTCTAAACAAGGGCTTTTCCCCTTGATCAATCTGTTTGAGATATTGATCCGCCAAATCTATTAGGCCCGCCCTGATTTTGTTTAATGAGTGTTCGTCGAGTTTGATATTCTCATCGAATGAGCTCACGGGCGAGAAGTAAATCCTTCTGAAGCCCATCTCTTTAAACTGAAGATAGTCTTCAACAAGGTTACAGTTATTATTTGTTAAGGTCGCTCTTGCGCCGAAGGGGAACGACTCGGAAAAACGACGAACGTTTTTGTCGATATCGGAGAAAGAGCCGCCTCCCGTCTTGTACGGGCGCGATGCATCGTGCTTGCATCCTGTACCATCGAGACTAATCAGAACAGAAAACCCGTGCTCCTTGAAAGAATTCACAGCAGTGTCATTCAAAAGCGTTCCGTTGGTCGTAATAGAATAGGTAAAGTTTCTATTGGGGTATATTCTTTTTGAATAGTCGACCGTTTTCCATATCAGCGGCTCGTTAATCATGGGTTCCCCACCAAAAAAGACGATCGCAAGCGTTTCGTTTTCCGATGAACTTGCGACGAGGTAGTCGACCGCCTTGAAGGCTATCTCGTCTGTCATCAGCAGAGGAGACGTTCCATAATCTCCTTTACCGGCAAAACAGTAACTACAACCAAGGTTGCATGCATGTGAAACGTGGAGTTCGATGGATCTAAGTTTTCGAGGCGTGTCTTTTGTTAAGAAAGTCCGCTCAGACAATCGTTGATACTCATCAATGTCGTCTTCAAGTTCTGCTATGGTCGTTTGGTCGTAGCCTTTCGCAGCAAGTGACTTTGTTAGCAACTTCGAGTTGACCGTTCTTCCCGATGCTTCAAATATGCGAAGCGCATCTTCTGATGCTTGGTCAACCTGAAAGCAATTGCGAGTGACCTCATCGAAGCAGTAACGACGATCACTTACTGAGAAAAAATGCATACGTTCCTCAATTTCATGCTGGACTGGCACTAACCTTGTTTATTGTTGCGCAGCTATAAAAAACCACCAGCGGGGATTCGGTGTGCGGCCCAATCGGACTCCCAAAAGGTTCTATTTGAGACTGGCAAGCTTTGTGTTGTTGGCACTTCGACAGCGCTCTTTATTCCAACATGGAGCCTTGCAGTTTGAGTCGACTTGCCTCTGGAAGGTCCGATCTTAACTTGATTTAGGATGAAAACAGATTACAGGCGCGCTCCTCTAGAAAGAAAGGAAACCAATCGCCGCCTTTCACCAGGAAAGTTTTTATAGCCCACCTCGGGCAAAATGAAAGATGCGAGAGCGATTGGGGAACAACGCGAATCTCCCCTTTTGGGTGGGAGCGAGCCTTCAGCCACCGGCGAACGACTCGCCCTGGTCAGAATCTGGAAGTGGTGCCGGGCCGCTTGGGCCTCCCCGGTGACTTCGTGGGGCTTACCTGCCTGACGTCGAGGAGTACATCCGCAAGATTCGTTCCCTATGCCGTTTGCTCTCACGCCCGCCTTAGTTCCAAGTCGGGCGAGCCGCCGCGCTCATGCGACCCGTGGCGGCGACACGTCGACGCCGCGCTCGCTGAGCACATCTTCGGTCGCGGGCGAGCACGAGGTCGCGCCGGCGCATCCGCTGGGACTGCTGTGCGTGCAAAACGGCTACGTGGTGAGCGTCCCGCGCTGGATTCAGCCGAGTGAGGAAGGCGTTGAGATCGGCGCGCTGGCAACGGGGGAGGGCGGCATCACCGACGACGTCTCGGCCCGCCATGCCCATATCTGGTGCGACGAGTCTGGCGCATGGTTTGTCGAGGACCTGTCGTCCACTAACGGCACCGTGGTGGTAAACGGGGCCACGAGTGTGTGTATTCAAGTAGAGCCCGGCCGCTCCGCCCAGCTCAACCCCGGCGACGAGCTCAAACTCGGCGAATCCACCACCTACGCCATCCTGCTCGGCGCCCTCTAGCCGGCAGTTAGGGACGTTCCTTTCCTGCCGGTACTTGGGGACACTCCTTGGCGCGTCAGAGCCAGTCGTCCGGGGATGGAGGGACCATTCTGGCCTTTGGCGGTCACCCGAGGTAAACCTTTACCGCCCGCCTATATTTGTCGAAATTACACTTAACGGCGGGGTACAATAAACCCGCATGCGGATTTCCGTTGCGGGCGCTTCCCATCGCCGGGGCGTGCCCGGGAGCATCCGGCATGCGGCCTTTGCGGCGCTCGGTCATGTGCAAGACGGGTAGCTGGGCTTGTGGAGCGCGTGCAGCCCTCCTCGCCTCGGCATGCCTTCTCTCCACGCCATGTACCTGCTGCTGAGCCTGCCTGCCAGATGATTGGAAGCAACAGCGAAAATCCCATCACGCCAACATCCCGGCGATCGCCGGGGCCTGTATACCTATATGAGAGGAGAGGGGTATATGGCGCGTAAGTTTAAGTCTATGGACGGCAACGAGGCGGCCGCATATGTTTCGTATGCGTACACCGAGGTAGCGGGAATCTATCCCATTACGCCGTCCAGCCCGATGGCCGACCATGTCGACCAGTGGGCGGCCCAGGGTCGCAAGAACATCTTCGGCACCCCGGTCAAGGTCGTCGAGATGGAGTCCGAGGCAGGTGCAGCCGGTACCGTTCACGGTTCGCTGGGCGCCGGTGCTCTGACCACCACCTACACGGCCTCCCAGGGCCTGCTCCTGATGATCCCGAACATGTACAAGATCGCGGGCGAGCAGCTCCCGGGCGTCTTCCACGTCTCCGCGCGTTGCGTCGCTTCGCACGCCCTGAACATTTTTGGCGATCACTCCGACGTCATGGCCTGTCGTCAGACCGGCTTCGCCATGCTCGCCGAGGGCAACGTCCAGGAGGTCATGGACCTCTCGCCGGTGGCTCACCTTGCCGCCATCGAGGGCAAGACCCCGTTCCTTAACTTCTTCGACGGCTTCCGCACCAGCCACGAGATCCAGAAGGTCGCCATGTGGGACTACAAGGATCTGGCCGAGATGTGCGACATGGACGCCGTCCAGGCTTTCCGCGATCACGCGCTCAACCCTGAGCACCCGCATACCCGCGGTAGCCACGAGAACGGCGACATCTTCTTCCAGAACCGTGAGGCCTGCAACAAGGTCTACGACGAGCTTCCCGCCGTCGTCGAGGGCTACATGAAGAAGATCAACGAGAAGCTCGGCACCGATTACGGCCTGTTCAACTACTACGGCGCTCCCGATGCCGACCGCGTCGTCGTGTGCATGGGCTCCTTCTGCGACGTGCTCGAGGAAGTCATCGACTACCTCAACGCTCACGGCGAGAAGGTCGGCCTGGTCAAGGTTCGTCTGTTCCGTCCGTTCTCCATCAAGCACTTCGTCGACGTTCTCCCCGAGACCGTCCAGAAGATCGCCGTCATGGACCGTACCAAGGAGCCGGGTTCCATCGGCGAGCCGCTCTACCAGGACGTCGTCTCCGCTCTCTACGAGGCCGGCAAGACGGGCATCAAGGTCGTCGGCGGCCGTTATGGCCTGGGCAGCAAGGACACGCCTCCCGCGTCCGCGTTCGCTGTCTTCGAGGAGCTCAAGAAGGACGAGCCCAAGCGCGAGTTCACCATCGGCATTGTCGATGACGTGACCAACCTGAGCCTGCCCGAGGCCGAGGATGCGCCCAACACCGCAGCCCCCGGCACCATCGAGTGCAAGTTCTGGGGTCTGGGTGGCGACGGTACCGTCGGCGCCAACAAGAACTCGATCAAGATCATCGGCGACCACACCGACAAGTACGTCCAGGCCTACTTCCAGTACGACTCCAAGAAGACCGGCGGCGTCACCGTCTCGCACCTGCGCTTTGGTGATTCTCCGATCCGTTCGCCGTACTACGTGACCAAGGCCGACTTTGTCGCTTGCCACAACCCCAGCTACATCGTTAAGGGCTTCAAGATGGTCCGCGACGTCAAGCCGGGCGGCACCTTCCTGGTCAACTGCCAGTGGAGCGACGAGGAGTTCGCCGAGCACATGCCCGCCGTGGCCAAGCGCTACATCGCGAACAACAACGTCAACGTCTACCTGATCGACGCTATCGACCTGGCCGCTAAGGTCGGCATGGGCAAGCGCACCAACACGGTGCTCCAGTCCGCCTTCTTCGCGCTGGCCAAGGTCCTGCCCGCCGAGGACGCCCTGCAGTACATGAAGGACGCGGCTACCAAGTCCTACATGAAGAAGGGCCAGGCTATCGTCGACGCCAACCACAAGGCCATCGATGCCGGCGCTACCGCTTTCCGTAAGTTCGAGGTTCCGGCCGACTGGGCTACCGCCGAGGACGCCGCTCCCGTCGAGTTCTCCGAGGAGACCAAGTCCGCCATCGCCCAGCAGGTCAAGAACCTGCTCGAGCCCATCGATCGCATGGATGGCGACAGCCTGCCCGTTTCCGCCTTCGTCGGTTGCGCCGACGGCCAGTTTGAGCTGGGCGCCTCCGCATACGAGAAGCGCGGCGTCGCCGTGGTCGTTCCTCACTGGGACGAGACCAAGTGCATCCAGTGCAACCAGTGCGCCTATGTGTGCCCGCATGCCACCATCCGTCCGTTCGCGATGACCGAGGACGAGGCTGCCGCCGCGCCCGAGGCTACCCGCACGCTCGACGCCATGGGCCCCAAGGCCAAGGGCATGAAGTTCACCATGGCTGTGTCCCCGCTCGACTGCATGGGTTGCACCAACTGCGTCAAGGTCTGCCCCAAGGGCGCCCTCGAGATGGTTCCCACCGAGCAGGAGATGGACCAGCAGCCTGTTTGGGACTACATGGTCGAGAACGTCTCCGAGAAGAAGGAGCTCATCGCGGCCAACGTCAAGGGCAGCCAGTTTAAGCAGCCCTACCTGGAGTTCTCGGGTTCCTGCGCCGGCTGTGCCGAGACCGCCTATGCACGTCTGGTGACCCAGGTCGCCGGCGACCGCATGTTCATTTCCAACGCCACCGGCTGCTCCTCCATTTGGGGTAACCCCGCTGCCACCGCTCCTTACTGCAAGGACAAGGACGGTCACGGCCCGGCGTGGAACAACTCCCTGTTCGAGGACAACGCCGAGCATGGTCTGGGCATGGCCGTTGGCTATGAGGCCGTTCAGCACAAGCTGATCGCCGCTACTCAGGACATCATCGCTGCCGATGGTCCGTCCGACGAGCTCAAGGCCGCCGGCCAGGCTTGGATTGACTCCGTCAACGACGCCGAGGCCTCCAAGACCGCTGCCGCTGCCTACGTTGCCGAGCTCGAGAAGTGCGGCTGCGACGCTTCCAAGGCAATCCTCGCCGACAAGGCTTACCTCACCAAGAAGTCCTTCTGGATCTTCGGTGGCGACGGCTGGGCCTACGACATCGGCTTCGGTGGCCTGGACCACGTCCTGGCTTCCGGCCACAACGTCAACGTCTTCGTCTTCGACACCGAGGTCTACTCCAACACCGGTGGTCAGGCCTCCAAGGCCTCGAACCTGGGCCAGGTCGCTCAGTTCGCCGCTGCCGGTAAGGTGACCAAGAAGAAGTCCCTGGCCGAGATCGCCATGAGCTACGGCTACGTCTACGTGGCGCAGGTCGCCATGGGCGCCAACCCGGCTCAGACCCTCAAGGCCATTCACGAGGCCGAGGCCTACGACGGCCCGTCCCTCATCATCGGCTACAGCCCCTGCGAGATGCACTCCATCAAGAAGGGCGGCATGCAGAACTGCCAGGCCGAGATGAAGAAGGCTGTCGAGTGCGGTTACTGGAACCTCTTCCGCTTCAACCCCGAGGCTGCTGCCGGCAAGAAGTTCTCGCTCGATTCCAAGGAGCCCGCGGGCGGTTATCAGGAGTTCCTGATGAACGAGGCCCGTTACGCTTCGCTGACGCGCTCCTTCCCCGAGCGCGCCGAGGAGCTCTTCAAGGAGAACGAGCAGGCCGCTATGGACCGCTACGCTCACCTGCTGAAGCTCAAGACGGTGTACAACGAGGCCTAGGTCTCTCACCGCAGGATCTGAGGGCTGACCTTCGCGGACGTCCTTGGACATGAAGGAACCCCCGCTGCGCACTACGTGCGGCGGGGGTTCTTTTGTCCCGGTCGCTGTTTCGCGACTTTGCCGCGAAAGGCGCGTTACTTTGGGCGTGGAAGGGACTGGATTGTGGATTTGGATGATCTAGAGAGATATGGGCGCAAACGAGAAATCGTTGTCGGGGTCGTCCTTTTCCATAAACTCATCGAGACAGAATGTCATATAGATTGGGACGTACAGGACCTTGCCCTCTTTGCTAAGGTTCTCGCGGCTTAACACAACGGCTTCGGGAATTTTGTACTCGCCCACACTCATCAGACGGTCGAGGGCCGCATGCGCTCGAACCTTCTTGCCCGATTTGACCTCGATTGGGACAACGTGCCCGCGAGTGCCTTCGACCACAAAGTCAACTTCGCCGATTTCGCGTGTCTGGTAGTACCACGCATCCGTCCCGAGAGCAACAAGCTCCTGCGCGACCACGTTCTCGTAGAGGCCGCCGAGGTTGGGGGTTTTCATATCAAGATAGACGGCGCGTGCCGTGCTGCCGGGATATCGCGATGCGAGCATTCCTGTATCAGACTCGTATAGTTTAAAAGCTGTCGCTTTCTCCGTCCTCTTGAGAGGACTCCGTGCCTCCGTCACCTGGGGAACCATCAATCCAACGCCCGCGTTCACCAGCCATAGGAAATCCCGCTCGTATTTTTGAAGACGAGCCCCCTCTCCCAGAGACGAAACAACAAAGCGATGAGACTCCGCCTCAAGTTGAACCGGAATTTGCTCGAAAATCGAGCGAACGTTAAACGCTCGAGTCGATGCATATTTAGAGATATCACTTTTGTACTGATCGACTAGCTGAATTTGAAGCTCACGCGTTCTCACGAGCGAATAACCCGAATCGATATAGTTCTGAACGACCTCCGGCATGCCGCCGCAAACGATATAGGCTCTAAAGTTCTTGAGCATCGCCTCATGAATATAGTTTTCGACGGGTCGCCTTTCGACAAGGCGGCTGCGAATTCCTGCAAGCACATTCTCGCTGACGCTGTTTGCCCAACAAAACTCTTCAAAATCCATCGGCCGCATAACAATGTGCTCGACATACCCTACCGGAAAAGAAGAGATTCCCTTAAACTCGGTCCCAAGCATAGACCCCGAGAAGACATAGCTAAAGCGCCCGTCCTCGACCAATGCCTTCATAAGCGTGACAATCTGCGGATACTCCTGAATCTCGTCGACAAAGATAAGGGTATCTCCCTCAACAAGCGGTGCGTCTGCAAGAAGGGCCACACGGTTGATAAAGTCAATGGCGTTCTTGGCGCCAGCAAGTACATCCTTTGCCTCGGTATCGAGCAGCAAATTGACCTCATAATACGATGCGTAGTTGTCTTTTCCAAACGTGCGAATCGCATAGCTCTTGCCAATCTGACGTGCGCCAGTAACAAGCAAGGCCTTATTAGAGTTATTCTTCCAGCTCAAAAGCCTGTCAGTGACCTTACGGCGTAGCATTAAAACCCCTAAATGACAAAAATTGGTAAATAGATTTGCCCCTAATCATACAAAAATTGGCGAATAGATTTGCCCAAAATTATACAAAAAATGGCAGATAGCAAAGCTTGCTTCGGTCTCAAAGCCGCCGAACTGGCACGGTACTTTACGAAAAGGCGTGCGGCGCTGTTGCTGAGGGTGGCCAAGTCGACGGTGTCGCCGTTGACGTTCTCGGTTGCCTAGGCGCGCAGGAGCGAAAGGGCGTCAGCGGCGTTCATGCAGTACCCGACGGTAAAGTTCCATACTGCGAACTCACAGTCGTTTGCCGAAGGGTGAGACGCGATTGATTATTCCCTAAGTTGGATGAAAAGCCCCATGTTATTGCAGGGCTGCATACTCGTCCAATAAGTGCATAGAATCTCGTATAGTGCGAGTAAGATTTTGCGCTATCTGTTTTGTGTTTAGCAAAGATATAGTTTGCATAATCCGGTCTAATCCCTGCTCTATTTAAATAAAGTTGCACGTAAATGGCGTAGATATGCGTGAGCTGGGGTTCTTTACGCTGAGCGGGTAAAAACGACCGTTCACCGTTCCGCTATTTTCAAAATGAATAAAATGAGCGATAAAGAGAATATAAACCTTAATAAACTCGCGTATCGCACGGACGCGGGTTATTAATGGGTTGTAGGCCTTTTACAGAAAGGATTCCAGCAATGTCTAAGCCTCTTGGCAAGCCCGATCGTATTGTCGTCGCCCTTGGCGGCAACGCCCTCGGCAACAACCCCGTCGAGCAGATCGAGGCCGTGAGCAACACCGCCCACGCGCTCCTCGGCCTCATCGAGCAGGGCAACGAGATCATCATCACCCACGGCAACGGCCCGCAGGTCGGCATGATCCAGAACGCCTTCGCCGCCGCCCACGATGCCATCGGCACCCCCGAGATGCCGCTGCCCGAGTGCGGCGCCATGTCCCAGGGCTACATTGGTTATCACCTGCAGCAGGGCATCGGCCGCGAGATGCACAAGCGCTATAAGCGTTGGCACGCCGCCACCGTCGTCACCCAGATCGAGTGCGACCCGGATGATCCCGCGTTCAAGAACCCGACCAAGCCGATCGGCCCCTTCTACACCGAGGAGCAGGCCAAGGAGTTCATGGCTGAGGATCCCTCCAAGGTCTTCGTCGAGGATTCCGGCCGCGGCTGGCGTCGCGTCGTCGCCTCCCCCGATCCCAAGAAGATCGTCGAGGCTGACTCCATCCTCAACCTGCTCGACAACGAGTTCATCGTCATCGCCTGCGGTGGCGGCGGCATCCCCGTCGTCCGCGACTACGAGAACAAGGGCTGCTACAAGGGTGTTCCCGCCGTCATCGACAAGGACCTGGGCGGCGAGCTGCTGGCCGAGGACTGCGACGCCGACGTTCTGTTCCTGCTGACCGCCGTCGAGCATGTCGCCATCAACTTCGGCAAGCCCGACCAGGAGGAGCTCGAGGACCTCACCGCCGACGAGGCCGAACGCCTGGCCGACGAGGGCCAGTTCGGCAAGGGTTCCATGGAGCCCAAGGTCCGCGCTGCCATCAAGTTCGCCCGTTCGCGCAAGGGCCGCACCTGCATCATCGGCGCCCTGGACAAGGCTGCCGAGACCATGGCTGGCCTCTCCGGTACCCGCATCCACGAGTAGTCCCTACTTTGTTGCCTCTCTCGTGGGCGCCAAGCAAGGCGCCCACAAACTAGCCTCTCTTCATGAGCCCTGCAGTCCGCTCCGACTGCGGGGCTTTTGTTTCAACCCGGCACTTGGGGACGTTCCTTTCCTGCCGGCAGCCTAGGGCTGGTCATTGGGGACAGACTTAAATGAGTGGCACCGATCAACTGCGGAAAGCGCATCCCACAATGAGTGTCCAAAGCGGGGCACAGTTTCCCAGGTACTCATTTAAGTCTGTCCCCAATGAGTGCCCAATGACTAGTAGTAGGCCCACATGGCTTCGACTTCGTTAAGGACCTCTACGACGCCCCAGCGGCGGGCGCTGCGGCTGGCCGAGTTGGGATCGAAGACTTGAATCTGGTCGGCGTCATCAATACCGTAAAGCACAATGTAGTGGCCCACGTTGGTAAAGGTGCCCGGCCGAACGGCGGCGATGACGGGCGCTCCCGAACGCAGCGCCTGAGTCATCGAGTCGCGATCGTTATGGAGCTCCGTTCCGTTAAGTCCCAGCTGCCACGCGCCGCTCGTCATAAACGACCATTCGGTTGCACCGGTGGGGGCGTAATTGCCCGCCTCGGAAAGCGCGCACATATCGACGGGGGTCATATCGGTGCGTCCCGTCTTAAAGATATAGACCATGGTGAGGCACGTGGGCCCACAGGCATTTTGGCGGATGGTGCCGCCGGCGTAAGGCAGCTCCGACCACGCAGGGTCGATCTGATAGATATGGGGCATCGTTCCGGCTTGCCATTGCGAGCGCGGGGTCGAAAAGGCGAAAGAATAACCGGGCGCGACGGGGGCCTTGAGCAGCTTTTCCTCGGCGGTGGGCTCGAGACCGGCCGAGCCATGGGACATACAGGAGCTCATAAGCACAAAGACCAGACAGGCGAGGATCGAGCACAGTGCGAGGCAAAGTCGACGAGCCGGCAGGGCAGGGGCATTCACGTACGATGTCGAGCGGTAAGGCTTGCCGTCGCGTCCGCCTTGGGGATGCGAAAAGAAGCGGCTGATATGGATGCCGGGCTGACGTGCGCCGTTGTGGCTCAGCTGCGGAACCTCGGCCTGACGTTGTCGAGTGCGCGCGCCCAAGCGGCTATCTTGCTGTGCGCTTGTGCCCGTGCTCGGATGGCCACTCTGCCGTGTTCTGCTTGTCTGCTGCCGAGACGAAGTCCTGGGTTGCTCTTGAGGGCGTTGCGGATTGCCGCTCGTGGCACTTCTGGGCGTCGGCGTGGTACGGCCAGCAAGGCGAACGCTTTGTCGCCGTTGATCGCCGTCGTTGTATCCGTATGCCATTCGTACCACCTTGTCTCATGTATAGCCTGTCTATCCTACAAAAAAGATGTGTAACAAATGGGTCTGCGCGTCAAAAGCTCGGTAAACGGTACGAAAGGCGCAAAACACACGGCCTCAAAAACATCTCTATATGCGTCCGATGAGCGTGCGCCCGTCGGGCGGGCGGCAACAATGGGGGCAAACCGTGCCGTTCGTCCCAAAAACGGCGCCGCTCGTTTTGCAGTTCTGCCTTCGGTCGAGCTACAAGCGGCCATGCTGCGCCAAGGCCGTATTGTAGAGTCACGAAATATAAGTGTGCGGTCAGACAGGCTGTACAAGGGGCGACGCCAAGGGGCGTCAAAAAGGAAAGGAGGGGAACAATGGCGGACAAGAACACAGAAGTTGCAATTGAGGATAACGGCGGCATGAAGAAAACGCTTTCGCTCTGGAACTTCTTCACCATCGGTTTTGGCGCCATCATCGGCACCGGTTGGGTTCTGCAGGTCGGCGACTGGATGGTCGTGGGCGGCGGTCCCGTTCCCGCTATGATCGCATTCCTCTTGGGTGCAATCTTCCTCGTGCCCGTCGGAGCTGTTTTCGGCGAGCTCACGGCTGCCATTCCCATCTCGGGCGGCATCGTCGAGTATGTCGACCGTAGCTTTGGCCGTACGCTGAGCTACATCACCGGATGGCTTTTGGCCCTGGGCAACGGCATCCTGTGCCCGTGGGAGGCCATCGCCATTTCGACCCTCGTGTCCGAGATGTTCGGCAGCCTGCCCGGCCTTGAGTGGCTGCGCGCCGTCAAGCTCTACACCATCCTGGGGGCCGACGTTTACCTGTTCCCGACGCTGATCGCGCTCGGCTTTGCAGTCTACGTCATCTTCCTCAACTTCCGCGGTGCCAGCTCGGCCGCCAAGCTCCAGGCCTTCTTGACCAAGGCTCTGCTCTGCGGCATGTTGCTCGCCATGGGCGTCTCGCTGTTCACCGGCTCGCCGGACAATGCCATGCCTGTGTTCTCCCAGGTCGCTGGCGCCGGCGGCGGCAAGGCCGCTACCGAGAGCACCAGCCTGTTCGCCGGCATCGTGTCGGTCCTGGTTCTGACCCCGTTCTTCTACGCCGGCTTCGACACCATTCCTCAGCAGGCTGAGGAAGCAGCCGAGGGCCTTAACTGGAACAAGTTCGGCAAGATCATCTCCCTGGCCCTGCTGGCCGCCGGCGGCTTCTACATGGTCTGCATCTACTCGTTTGGCACTATCCTTGACTGGCATGAGTTTGTTAAGAGCCCGGTTCCCGCGCTTGCCTGCCTCAAGGGCATCAACATGCTCCTGTACCTGGCCATGCTCATCATCGCTACACTTGGACCCATGGGCCCGATGAACTCCTTCTACGGCGCCACGAGCCGCATCATGCTCGCCATGGGCCGCAAGGGCCAACTGCCCGAGAAGTTCGCAGAGGTCGACCCCAAGTCCGGCGCTCCCAAGCTCGCCTGCGTCGTCCTGGGCGTCATCACCGTCGTCGGTCCGTTCCTGGGCAAGAACATGCTCATCCCCCTGACCAACGTGTCGGCTCTCGCCTTCATCTTCTCCTGCGGCATGGTCGCCCTCGCCTGCCTGCGTATGCGCTTTACCGAGCCCGACCTGCCTCGTCCCTACGAGGTGCCCGGCGGCAAGTTTGGCATCGGCCTCGCTATCGCTGCCTGCGCCATCATCATCGGCCTGCTCGTGATTCCGTTCTCTCCCGCCTCTCTCAACATGGTGGAGTGGAGCATCGTGATCGGCTGGTTGGCTATTGGCCTGGCCCTCATGGCTTTCACCAATTCCCGCAAAAAGTAACGCCTAGCCGGGGCGGATCGGGTGCGCGGGGCCCTCTCTTCTGCGCACCGAACCCGGCATCACTTGGGTAGCTTTGTGAGGCCTTGGCCCAACATGGCCTCGCCCACTGTATGGATCCATAAGGAGGAACCATGTCCACTCAGTATGCAATCGTTGGCGGCAAGCTCATCGACGGTACCGGTGCCGAGCCGGTCGAGAACTCCCTCGTTCTCGTCGACGACAACGGCAAGATCGAGTACGCCGGCACTATGCAGGACCTTCCCGAGGGCGTTGAGGTTATCGACGCCGCCGGCAAGACCGTCCTTCCCGGCCTGATCGACACCCACCTGCACTTCTCGGGCAACTTGACCGACGATGACACCGACTGGGTCATGCAGCCGCTCCTCGAGAAGCAGGCCGTCGCCGTCAAGCAGGCCTACGACTGCCTCACCCACGGCCTCACCACTGTCTGCGAGATCGGCCGCTTTGGTATCCAGGTTCGCGACTGCATCGACAAGGGCGTCTTTAAGGGCCCGCGCGTTCTGGCCACCGGCCTCGGCTTCTGCCGCGTTGCCGGTCACGGTGACTCCCACCACTGCACCCAGGAGCTCAACAAGGAATCCCATCCCTGGGGCGACCAGGTCGACGGTCCTTGGGATCTTCGCAAGGCCGTCCGCCGTCGCCTGCGCGAGAACCCCGATGCCATCAAGATCTGGGCTACCGGTGGCGGCGTCTGGCGCTGGGACTCCGGTCGCGACCAGCACTATTGCTCCGAGGAGATCCAGGCCGTGGTCGAAGAGGCAAAGATGGTCGGTATCCCCGTGTGGAGCCACTGCTACAACAACCACGCCGCTGCCTACGATTCCGTCCGCTTTGGCTGCGAGCAGCTGATCCACGGCTTCGATATCGATGAGCGCACCATGGACCTCATGGCCGAGCAGGGCACCTTCTTCACTCCGACGATCGCCTTCCTGCCCACCTGGTACGCCACCTATCCGCCCGTCTACGTTCCCGAGCTGCACGACAAGTACGAGGGCACTCTGGTCGAGAAGGAGCTGCGGCGCAACTACGACTGCCTGCGCGAGGCCAAGAAGCGCGGCGTCGTCATGACGATCGGCTCCGACTCCTTCTCCTTCGTCACCCCGTACGGCACTTGCTCCATCGAGGAGATGTACGAGTTCGTCGACAAGATCGGCTTCACTCCGGTCGAGACCATCACCTGCGCCACCCTCAACGGTGCCAAGATGTGCCACATCGAGGACGAGACCGGTTCCATCGAGGCCGGCAAGTGCGCCGACCTGCTGGTCGTCAACGGTGACGTCGCCGCCGACATCCACGTGCTCAACACCGACAACATGGACGTCATCATGAAGGACGGCTGGATTGTCGAGGGCGGCACCTTCGGCGAGGCAAACAAGTACAGCGCCTAAGCTACCGTTCATCGATGGCTTGATGTAAAACACAGTATTTGATTGCATAATGCAATGGAGAGGGTCGCTTGCGGCCCTCTTTATTGCTATGGGGTGCGTCGGTAAGAAGGAGATGACGGTGGATCTCAATAGGCTGATTCTGGGCAAGAGCTACAACTCTACCAAGGTCTTTCGTACCGCTCAGCATGTGGTTCAAGCCATCTTGCTCGGTATTGTCGTTCCGCTGCTTATCCTGCTGCTCATCTGGGATCTAACCGATAATCCCAATCCCGTTCCGGCCGTTGTCGTCATTGCCGGCTTGGTCATGCTGTGCTTCTTCTTCTCGTACGTCTTTGTCGTTCCCGACGACCTCACATCGAGCGCAACCGACCGCACGCTCGCCATCGCTTCAAAAATATTCGCCTACACGTCGCGCGGCCTTACGCCCGAAGCTGCCCTGGGCGCCTCTAAGATCATCCTGTCCGAAACTATCGCCTCTGCCATCTGCTTTACCGACGGCAAGCAGGTGTTGGCAAGCTGGGGCGAGGACTCGGCAAAATGCCCCGCGGGCACCCCGGTGGTGCTGCGGACTACGCTCAACGTGATCAACAGCGGTGAGCAAAGCGTGTTCTCGCGCGATGCCTCGACCGAGACAGGTGGCTGCTTTCCGCGCCTGCGCGCCGGTATTGTCGCACCGCTTACCGTGCGCGGGCATTGCGTGGGCACGCTCGAGCTGTATTATCCCCGTCTGAGCAGCATCGATATGCGCCAGACGGCGCTTGCTTCGGGCTTTGCCGACCTCATTTCCACGCAGCTTGCGAGCTTTGAGCTCGAGCGCCAGGACGAGCTTACGGCCCGCGTGGAGCTGCGCGCCTTGCAATCGCAGGTCGATCCTCATTTTCTATTCAATACCATTAGCACGATCGTGTCGCTCGTTCGAACCGAGCCCGACAAGGCGCGATCGCTGCTGATCGACTTTTCCAATTACTACCGTCAGACGCTCTCTGATTCCGATACCCTCACAACGCTCGAGCACGAGGTGGAACAGGGCACTCGCTATATCAACCTTATGCAGGCTCGTTATGGCGACGGCCGTCTGCGCGTCTCGGTCGATATCGACTTTGAGGTGCGCGATTGCATGGTGCCGCCGTTTATCTTGCAGCCGTTGCTCGAAAACTGCATCAAGCACGCGCAGCGCGAGACCGAGCCGCTTTCTATTCATGTTAGGGCTTTCGAGACCGATGACGGTTTGGAGATCATCGTCGAGGACGATGGCATCGGTATGAGCGAAGAAGTCTGCGCGCATCTGTTTGAGCAACATCGCCTGGAGGAGCCCGAGAGCATTACCGCCGACGGTTCTATCAAACGAGGCTGCGGCTTGGCGCTCTTTAACGTACTTCAGCGCATCCATTTCTTTTACGGAGAAGATTCCGGCATGCGCGTGAAGTCCCAGGAGGGCGTGGGAACGCAGGTCATCGTCGAGCTGAACGGCGAGCCGCATGAGCCGGCGCCGTTGACGGCGTAGCACGCGGTTGGATTGAGAGAAAAAGAGGGGAAGCACATATGTCCGAAGGCTGGAACATCTTGGTGGTTGATGACGAGCCTCCCATTAGGGCTGAGCTACGCTATCTGTTGGAAATGGATACGCGTGTGGGTCAGATTGCCGAGGCGGGCAATGTCACCGAAGCCGTGGAGTCGATTCTGTCGAACAAGCCCGACGTGTTGTTTTTAGACATTACCATGCCCGGTCGCTCGGGAATTGAGCTTGCCGAGACGCTGCAGAACCTAAAGACGCCGCCGGTGGTTGTGTTTGTGACGGCGTTTGCCGAATTTGCCGCCGATGCGTATAACCTCGATGCGGTCGACTATGTCGTCAAGCCGGTCGAGGACGCACGCCTGTCAAAGGCACTCGACAAGATCGAGGCAGCCTTGGGTGCCCGTCGTGTTATCCATGCTCCGCGCCAGCCTTTGCGTCTGACGGTGGACCGCGGGGGCAAAAAGGTGTTCATTCCCGCCGCAGACGTCTGCTACTTTGAGGCGCGTGCCGATTTTTGCAACGCCATCTGCGCCGAGGGAACGTACCTGATCAATGAGTCGATCTCTTCGCTCGAGCGTCGCCTGGACTCCGAGGGCTTTATTCGCGTTCATCGCAGCTACCTGGTCAATTTGGAAGACGTGCACAATGTTGAGATTGGCTCCACGGGGTTGATGGAGCTCAGGCTCGACCGCGTGAACTCGACGGTGCCGGTGTCCCGTCGTCGTGCCGCCGAGGTTAAAGCACACTTGGGGCTTGCGTAGACGGTCTGCATGCCGTCGTTTACCATCGCAGGTTTGGCATGGGCGCGCGGTGGGCATAATGGGTGGCATCGAATGAAATCGAAAGGATCATTATGCCCGCGCTTATCACCCATCATCTGTTTGGCGAGGAAAGCATCGACCGTCTTCCACAGGGCGTCATCACGTCCGATGAAGAGCGCATTGCCTTTATCTTGGGCAACCAAGGCCCCGACCCGTTCTTCTTTCACATTCTGACACCGCGTGTTTCCGACTGCACGCTGCTGGCGCAGGTCATGCATCGGTCGCGCATGTCTCGCCAGTTCGCGTGCCTACGCGACGGCGTGTCGCATCTGCTGCCGCGCGACGCCAGCTTGGGTCGTGCCTTTGCGCTGGGCCTGCTGTCTCATTACGTGCTCGACCGCAACGCTCATCCCTTTGTCTATGAGCAGCAGTTTGGCATCGTGGAGTCCGATTCAGAGCTTGAGGATTCGAGCAGTCAGGTCCATGCCGTGATCGAGAGCGACCTGGATGTGCTGATGCTGCAGCTTAAACGCGATGGCGCTACGGTTGACGATTACCCGCCGGCGGGCGAGATCGTCACCACCGATCGCATCAATCGCGTGGCCGGCGTGCTGATGAGCTATGTTGCCGGACGCGTGTACGGCATTGACATTCCGGCGGGGGAGTACGGTGCTGCCGTTGCCAATATGCAGCGACTTTACCGCGCGATTGAGCCGGCCGGCTCCGCAAAGACGCACGCGATCTCGCTGGTTGAGGGCTTGGTGCACGATTACTCGCTGCTCGACGGCCTTGCCCATCGCGTGACGACGGAGCTGCCCGAGCGCACCGGTAACCTGGGCCATCTGACATGGAAGAATCCCTTTACCGACGAGGTCTCGAACGAGAGTTTCCCCGAGGTCTTTGATCGCGCGCTGGTCGATTACGAGTGCACGGTCGCACGTTTTATCGAGACTGGTGACATGGATGCCGTGACCAGTCACGTCAACTACAGCGGTCGCGTGCTCGAAGCCGATGAGGAGTTCGACCGCGAGGAATAGGGCTCGTGCGTGCCCCTTTGCCGAATCCTTACCGGTGCTTCTGGACAATTGGGGTACGATGAACTAACTGCATATCGGGCAAATACGAAGGGTCCCTGTCCATGAAATACACCAAGCTCGAGCGTAACTGGGTTATGTACGATGTGGGCAATTCGGCCCTCGTGCTGCTCAATACCTCGGTGGTGCCCATTTACTTTAACGCCATCAATACCGGCGCTTCCTCGGCCGACCTGGTGGTCGCCTGGGGCAATGCGCAGACGATCGCCTCGCTGGTCATCGCCATGCTCATGCCCATTCTGGGCGCGCTTGCCGACTACGCCGGCAACAAGATCAAGTTCTTCTTGGGCTTCTTCCTCACGGGCCTGGTGCTTTGCCTGGCGCAGGCTATCCCAATGTCCGCCATGGCATTTTTGACCGTGTACGTGCTGTGCACCATCGGCCTTAACTCTTCTATGACGTTCTACGACGCCATGCTGCCCGACATTACCACCGACGAGCGCATGGACGCCGTGTCCAGCTCGGGCTATGCCTGGGGCTATATCGGTTCCACCGTGCCGTTCGTCATCTGCCTGGCGCTCATCATGGGTGGCCCCGCTCTTGGCGTCCCTACCATGCTGGCAACGCGTCTGTCGTTTATCATCACTGGTGCCTGGTGGCTCATCTTTACCCTGCCGCTCATTCGCACCTATAAGCAAAAGTACGGTCGCGAGCGCGGTCCCGAGGACACCATCGGCCACATCGTGGGCGGTGTGTTCTCCGAGGTCGGACACACCATGCGCGAGATCGCCCACAACAAGACCGTGCTGGTCTACATGATCGCGTTCTTCTTCTACATCGACGGCGTGCACACGGTCATTTCCATGGCAACCAGCTACGGCTCGGCTTTGGGCATCGATTCGACGCAGTTGGTGCTGGCGCTGCTCGTTACGCAGTTTGTTGCTTTTCCGTCTGCCATCATCTACGGCAAGCTCGCCGGACGCGTGGGCACGCTCAACATGATTCTGGTGGCCGTCGCCGCCTACATGGGCATTGTGCTGTTTGCCGCGTTCTTCCTAAAGACCGCCTTCGAATTCTGGGTGCTTGCCATTATGGTCGGCCTGTTCCAGGGCGGCGTGCAGGCGCTCAGCCGTAGCTACTTTGGCCGCATTATCCCTAAGGAAAAATCCAACGAGTACTACGGCTTCTTTGACATCTTTGGTCGTTATGCAAGCGTCATGGGCACCTTCCTGGTGTCGGTCGTCACCTCGTTGACCGGCAACCCGTCACTGGGCGTCCTTTCCATTGGCGTGTTGCTGATCGTTGGCTTTATGCTGCTGGTCCGCCTGTCCCGCATGACTCGGGCGGCAGAGCATGCCGCATAGGAGCGAGCAGCTATTGTGCCTGTCCACGGTACTCTTTTGGGGTTATCCGCAATAAACATTGCGACTTGCGAGCAATGATTTGCCCAAGTGGGTATGATGGAATCAGCTAGGTCGCGGGGCGTCGCCTGTGTTTGGCGGCGTCCCGTTTTTGTGTTGCAGGGAGGGTAAGGCATGAACGCCACAGTCGTGATTCCAACGTATTGGGCGGGCGATGACGCTTGCGCAAACGCCCCTGGCACCTATGACCATTCGACACGACTCAACGCCGACAATCCCGAACTCGACCGCTGTCTGGCCTCGCTTGAGCAGGTGCGCGACATCCCGCGCATCATCCTTTTGGTGGTCTGTCCCGTTTCTGCCACAGCCGATGTGTCGCTGCGCGTGCACGAGATTGTCGACGCG
Organism: uncultured Collinsella sp.; assembly: GCA_902492755.1. Lineage (GTDB taxonomy): Bacteria > Actinomycetota > Coriobacteriia > Coriobacteriales > Coriobacteriaceae > Collinsella. Next base: position 72,932 of record CABUNB010000004.1, read on the forward strand.
CATCCCACGCTCAAGGTCACCGTTGTCACCAACACCCAGGCCTCGCGCATCGCAGACCGGGTTGCTCAGATCGCGCCCAAGGGTTCGGGCGAGTGCGTGAGCCTGCGAGGCTACGGTGCCATCCGCAATATGGGGCTAGCCTGCGCCGCTGTGCTGGGGCATGACGCGGTTATCTTTTTGGATGACGATGAGACTGTCATCGACGCCGACTTTATGAAGCGCGCGACCTATGCGTTGGGACAGCAGACGCGTCAGGGCTTGCCGATCTTGGTCAAGAGCGGCTATTTCTACGATCGCGACGGCTCGCCGCTGGCTCCCACGGACAAGGCGGGCATCTGCCATCGTTGGTGGACCAAGCGCATCGAGTTCAACCGTTGGATGAAAAAGGCGCTTTCGGGCACCCGCATCTCGCGCTCCAACTACGTGTGCGGCGGCCTGATGGCCCTGCACGCCCGCGCCTTTACGCGTGTGGCCTTTGACCCGTTTATCACCCGCGGCGAGGACTTGGATTACCTCTTTAACATGCGCATGTTTGGCTACGACGTGTGGTTCGATAACGAGTGGACCGTGCGCCATCTGCCTCCGGAGTCCGAAAAGCGCTCACCGCGCTTTATGCAGGATGTATACCGTTGGTACTACGAACGGGCCAAGTTGACATTCGCCGCGCATCAAAAGGAGCTCATTCCCGTTACGGCGGCATCGCTCATGCCCTACCCGGGCCCGTGGATTTCGCGCGAGCTCGACGACCGCGTGCGCAAGACCGCTATGGTCCGCAGCGTGTTTACCCGCGAGCATGAGGGCTACCTGCGCATCTGGCGCCATGGTATCGACGAGGCAAAGGCCTATGCGCGCCAAAACGCTGCAAGCTACCTGCGTTTCCAGAGCTTTTGGCCCAAGATCATGGACGGGCTTTGGCGTGACGCACAACTGATCAGTATCCTGGAGGGGGCCGAATGATCGACCGCCGCGCCCAGCGCGATAGTTCAATATCAATCTTTCGCATCATTGCCGTTGCCTGCGCCATTTGTGTGCTGGTGTACTTTATTTTTGCCTTGGTGACCGGTATCGAGCCGATCGCCACGGTGATTGCCTGCGCGCTGCTGTGCATCTTTCTGTGCATCTTTATCTTTTTGACGCTCAATCCCGATTCGGTGCGCTCCCAGTACACCGAGGAGACGCTCTCGGTGGCCTCGGCCATGCTCGAGGACATTAAGGGCGGTCTGACGCAGGAGTCGGCGCGTTTGGTGTGCCGGCGCATTTTGCCCGAGACGCGCGCCATGACGGTGGCCATCACCGACGAGGACAACGTGCTTGCCTGCGCGGGCGAGTTTGAGGAAAAACTGCTGCCCGATACTCCCATCCACACGCTTGCCACACGCTACGTTATCGAACATGGCATCGTGCAGTCGTTCAACCGTATGGTGGATGTCGTGGGCTCGGACGGCTCGCACAACCAAGTCCCCGCCGGCATTATCGCCCCCATCAAGGTGGGCGATCGTACCGTCGGCACGCTCAAGTTCTACTACAAGACCCCGCGCGCCGTCGACCGTACCCAGTATGCGCTTGCCTCGGGCTTTGCCGAGATCTTGTCCACGCAGCTCGCCATCCACGAGCTCGAGGTGCAAAAGGAACTCACGGCGCGCGCCGAGGTGCGTGCGCTGCAGGCGCAGATTAACCCGCACTTCCTGTTCAACACGCTGAACACCATTGCATCGTTTACGCGCACCGACCCGCTGCGGGCCCGCGAACTGCTTCGTGAGTTCTCATCGTTCTATCGTGCCACGCTCGACAACTCGGGATCGCTTATTCCGGTCTCGCGCGAGGTCGCACAGACCAAGCGCTACCTTACCTTTGAGAAGGCCCGCTTTGGCGAGGATCGCGTGCTTGCGACGTTCGATGTGTCCGAGGACGTGGAAGATACGCTGGTGCCGGCGTTCGTGATCCAGCCGATTGTCGAGAACGCCGTGCGTCATGGTATGGGCGATGACGACGCCCTGAGGATCGACGTGACCGTTCACCAAGACGGCGAGGATGCAATCTTGATTGCCGTGGCCGATAATGGCGTTGGCATGGATGAGGGTACCGCCGCCAGACTGTTTGACGAGCGCTCTGCCCGTCCCGACGCCAGCTCTCCCCAGGGTGGCGGCGCCGGTGTGGCCATGCACAATATTTCGGAGCGCATCCATCGCTTTTATGGGCCGCACTCCTATACGCGTGTCGAATCGGCGCCGGGCAAGGGCACCAAAGTGCTCCTTCATCTTGATTTGTCAGAGAGCATCTTTGACATTCAAGAGTAAAATAAAAGGCTACGGGCTCAACGTCATGCGACGGATGCCCGGCGTAGTTAGTTGACGAAAGGTTTTATCCCTATGCTGCGTGCGATGATTGTGGATGATGAGGCGCCGGCTCGCTCGGAGCTTCGCTTCCTGCTCGAGCAAACGGGCAAGATCGGCACGATCACGGAGGCGTCGAGCGTCCGCTCCGCCATCGAGATGCTTATGGAAAGTCGCGTGGATGTCGTGTTTCTCGATATCTCGATGCCCGGTGCCTCGGGCCTGCAACTTGCCGAGGCGCTGCATAAGCTCAAAAATCCGCCGGCGATCGTGTTTGTGACTGCGTATAGTGACCATGCGGTCGAGGCATTCGACGTGGATGCCGTCGATTATCTGATGAAGCCGGTCGAAGAAGCTCGCTTGGATCGCGCGATCGAGAAGGTCATGCAACGCGCCAAGCCGGTTACGGACAGCAAGGTGACCATCGAGCGTATCCCGGTGGAAAAGGGCGGCCGCAAGGTGCTCATTCCCGTGGACGACATTCGCTTTATCATGGCCAAGGACGATTACTCCTGCATCTATACCGTCGATGATCGCTTTTTGTCGACGACCTCGCTGGCGCAGTTTGAGGCCAAGCTCTGCGACTTTGGCTTCTTCCGTGTTCACCGCCGCTATATCGTCAACTTGGCGTGCGTCACGGATGTGGAGACGGTGCCCTCGGGCGCCATCCAGCTGGGCATTACGGGCGTCGACGAACGCGTGCCGGTTTCGCGCCGCCGCGTCGTGCCGCTTAAGAAGGCCCTGAGTCTCTAGCACACTGGCCCCGCAGCCCTGTAGACCTATCGTCTGCGGAGGCGTGGGGCCTTTTTGTATGTATCTGCCGAATCGTTTTTTTGCGGAAGGGATCCCATGAACAGTGCAAGCGCCAAGCGTATCGACATCATCTCGGACACCCACGGCTATTTATCGCCTGCGCTCCTGGATGAGCTTGAGGGCGCAGACCTGATTATCCACGCCGGCGACCTCACGTCAGAGATGGACTACGAGCACCTATGCACCATCGCCCCCGTGCGGGCCGTACTGGGTAACAACGATTACTACCGCGACTACGGCCCCGATGTAGACCGTCTTGCGCTCTTTACCTACGAAGGCCTTAAATTCGCCGTAGCCCACTACCGCGAAGACCTTCCGGTGGGATCCGTAGACGTAGCCATCAACGGCCACACCCACGTAACCAAAGAAGCCCAAGTGGGCCGCTGCTTAGTTCTCAACCCGGGCAGCGCTAGCTACCCCAGAGGCACCCGAGGCCCCACCATGGCCAGAATGCTAGTAAAAGACGGCAAGATCCTAAGCACTAAGTTTATTGACCTAGAGTAATCACAACAAAAACGGGGGATGCAGATGCGTCCCCCGTTTCCATTTGAGCTAAAGGCGGAAGTTCAACAAGATCCATCAGACCAACCCCGTTGAGGAGCATGCGGGCTAGCCGCGCAGCGGCGCACGCCCGCAAAACTGATTGAACAATGTGACGGCAGGGAGGGTCTCCGGGGCTGAGGGCGGGGGTTAAGTTTGTCGCGAGTTCCGCACGCAAAGGAAAGCACTTAATGTGCTTTCCGTCTTGCGCAGGACTGTAGAGCAGCAAACTT
>CABUNB010000005.1 GCA_902492755.1 uncultured Collinsella sp.
TCGCGATTCGAATATCAGTCGAGGAAAGCCCCATCAGCTCCTGACGCTTGTCCTCAAGCTCGGCCTCGGCAGTTACGATTTGGCGCAGATATGGCAGGTACTGCTTGCCGTCGCGCGTAAGCGAGACACCTTGCTTGCCGCGCTCGATAAGCGTGGTACCCAGCTCGCGCTCAAGCGCCTTGACGGCCTGGCTCACAGCGCTTTGTGTGTAGCCCAGCTCGTCAGCCGCGCCCTTAAGACTGCCGCGATCGACCACCATACAAACAATCTGATACCGCGATGCCATCGTGCCTCCACATCAATGCAGCCGTAAAACGTTTTGCCAGCGCTTTTCGCACCAACTTTAGCGTTTCTTAATCATACTGAAGATACATTCGCTTTACTACATCCAAATCTGGGAGCAGAATCCTTTTTGCGAAACCGTTCTGTAACAAAAGGAGTCCCATGGATCGCAAAAAAGCAATCGCGCTCTCATTTTCCGTTCCCGTCGCATGGGGCTTTTCGTATCCCCTCATGAAGATCGGTATGGACAGCATGAACGCCACGAGCATCGTCGCGCTACGCTGCATCATCGCCTTTGTGGTCTGCCTGCTGCTCTTCCACAAGCACGCGTTGCGCATCAACCGCGGCCTTATGGTCCGTGCCGCCATCATCGGTGCCATCATGGCAACCGAGCTCACGTGCATGTGCCTGGGCTCCAGCCTCACCTCCGCCTCCACCGCCGGCTTTTTGCAGAGCCTGACGGTCGTAATCGTGCCGTTTGCCAACGCGGCCCTGCTGCGTCGCGCCCCCGAGCGCAAGGTGCTTATCGGCACGGCCATCGTCACCTGCGGTATGTTACTGCTCTCGGGCGCCGACTTCACCAGCCTGAACCCGGGCGCGCTCATCATGCTGCTCTCGGCCTTTATCTATGCCAGCCACATTATCGTGGCCAAGCGCTTTGTCGAAGAAGTCAATCCGCTTGCTCTGGGCGTTTGGCAGCTGGGCTTTGGTGGCCTGTTCTCGGGCATCGCCGCATTCACCTTTGGCGGTTTCACGCTTCCCAGTACGCCCAGCGAGATCGTGGTCGTCGTAGCCCTCGCGCTCATCTGCTCTGCCTACGGCTTTATCACCCAGACGCTCGTGCAGCCCCACGTGCCCGCCGAGACCACTGGCTTCGCCTTCTCGCTCGAGCCGGTCTGCTCCGCCGTCTTTTCGTTCTTCTTGGTTGGCGAGGTCCTGAGCCCCATCGCCTTCTTTGGCGCCGCCCTCATCCTCACCGGCGTCATGGTGGCAACCGTCGAGCTTCCGCGACTTCATGCGCATGCTCACGACCATACCCGCATGGCAGGAGCGCCCGAGCGAGCCTCGTAAAGCGCCTCACCTTTTATAGCCGCGGCATAAAGGCAACCGGTGCGCCTTTACAATAGATGCCAACAGAGCATCTGCCATAAAGGAGCCCCATGGACACCGCGACCCGCGACCGCAACATAGCAACTTGGTTGGGCGATGCGCCGCAGCCGGTACGTGACACTACGAACCAGCTGCTCGAGCGCATCGCCCTCTTGCGTACCGAGCAGACTATCTACCCGGCACAAGACGACATCCTCAATGCCCTCGCCTACACGCCGGCCGACCAGGTCAAGGTTGTCATCTTGGGTCAGGACCCCTATCACGGACCCAACCAGGCAATGGGGCTGTCGTTCTCGGTCCCCGCGACGCAAACCAAGTTGCCGCCGAGCCTGCGCAACATCTATAAAGAACTCAATGCCGATCTGGGCTGCCCCATTCCCGCCACGGGAGATCTAACGCCATGGGCGCAACAGGGCGTCCTGCTCCTCAACACCACGCTCACCGTGCGCGAACATGCCGCGAACTCGCACGCCAAACTGGGCTGGAGCACGCTCACCGACTACGTTATCGAGCGCTGCTGTCAGCTGCCCCAACCGGTAGTCTTTTTGGCATGGGGCCGCTTTGCCCAGCAGATGGTCGAAGGTAAGCTCGTCGCAACCGATGCGGGCAAGGCAACCGACAAGTTCTGCCTGGCCTCCACGCACCCCTCGCCGCTTTCGGCCAACCGTGCCACGGCAGAACTCCCCGCCTTTATGGGGTCGCGTCCCTTCTCGGCGGCCAATCGGCTACTCGAACAGCACGGCTCGACCCCCGTCAACTGGACTTGTCTCGGCTAAAATCGATACATCAAAAACGCGCCCGACGGCAATCTTACCATCGGGCGCGTTTTCTACTCGGGCCAGATAAACTGGGTGCGGCCGGCCTCGCCACCGTCAATGAGCAGGCTCTGTCCGGTCATAAACCGGTTGGTCACGCCCACAAAGTAGATCCACTCGGCGATCTCTTGGGCGGTGGCCCAACGTTTAAGCGGCGTGAGCTCCATAATCTGATTCCACAGGTGCTCGTCTTCCATCACGCAACGGTTGAGCGGCGTGATAACGCCGCCCGGGTCCACACTGTTGGCGATGGCCTGCGGTGCCAAGCGGTTTGCAAGGTTCTTGGTGTAGGCGATAACGCCGCCCTTGCTGGCGGCATAGGCGGGAAACTCCGATCCAGTATGCCCGCTCGCCGACCCCACATTGACCACGGATTTGATAGCCGGCGCAGGCTTGGCGGCGAGCCCCTCCCCCACAAAGGCGTAGCGCTCGGTCACGTTGATGGTGCCACACAGGTTGGCGGCGATATCGTCGGCCGAATCCTGCGTACCGGCAACGTTCACGATCACTTGGGGTTCAAGGTCGCCTGGAAACGAGCCCGGCTCGCGGACATCAACAATCAGATGGCGGTAGCGCTCGTGTTCGATCGCCGCCGGCAGCAGATCAAAGCCCACGACCTCGTGGCCCTCGTCCAAAAATCGCTGCACGCATGCGGCTCCGATACCGCCCGAAGCACCCGTGATCAAAACCCGCATACTTGCTCCTTAGGCGGTTGCGTGGCGCTCGAGGTACTCGGAGCCCACATTCTCGCGCTCCCAGCCGCGCACGACCTTGTAGCCCACGGGGCTTAGGAAGACCTCGCACAGCAGCTCGGCAACAGCGCCCGTCAGCGAGCACATGAGGACTTGCACCCAGGTCCAGCCGAAGAACGTGTGGCTCACCACAATGGCAAAGACCAAATTGTCGATAAACTGGCCAACACCCGTGGACACATAGGAGCGGAAGGCGAAGCTCGCAAAGTTATTCTTTTTGAGCATGCGGCCGAGCGACTGGTTGAGCGTGGAGTTAACCACGGCAGAAACGAGCATTGCCAGCGAAGAGCCCAGCACCACGTACCAGGTGCCACCGATGGTGGCGTTAAGGGCAGTGTTGACCTCGATCATGCCGGTGTCGTAGTAGGCGCCCCACATACCGGGCGTGAGCGAGCATGCCCAAAAGCACAGACTCACGGCCAGGTTGACCAGCAGTGCGAGGATAGAGATTTTGATGGATGCCTTGGCGCCAAAGCGCTTACAGATCATGTCCTGGCACAAAAACGAAACCCAGCTCACCACAAAGCCGCAATCGAGTGCCAGATACGGCAGGCTGATGAGCTCTTTGTTGGCCAGCAGGTTCATCATGATGACGCTCACGAAAAACAGCGAAACCGTTGCCGCGGGAATGCTCCGCAACAGGACCTTATAGTCCTCCATGACCTTCTTGATCATTATGTACTCCTTTGGTTTTAGGTTTAACGAGCAGGATATCGGACCCGAACTGCTCGGACGCCTCGGTCTTGAGACGACGGTGGGTATGATAGCCGCTCGCGCGGCATCAGGCAAGCGAACGGCGCGGCAGCCCCGCAGGGCCACCGCGCCGATGCGTTAAAAGGCCACGTTGCCAAACTCCGACAGGATAAGGTCGGGGTTGTGGTCAGTTGCCCAATCCACGTTCCACGGGCTCGTGAACAGCAGCAGCTTGCCGCCGCGCATGTCCTCGACGCGCAGGGTGTCGCGCGTGAGCGAAAGGCCCGGGATATCGATAGTGTCGGGGTCGTTCTGGATCCAGCGGATGTCCGTATAGGGCAGCGGCTGGCGACGAACCTCAACACGGTACTCGGCCTTGAGACGGCGCTCGAGCACCTCAAACTGCAGCACGCCGACCACGCCCACGATGACGCTCTCCATGCCGGCACCCAGCTCGCGGAAGATCTGGATGGCGCCCTCCTGGGCAAGCTCCTCCATGCCTTTGACAAACTGCTTGCGCTTGAGCGTGTCGACCTGCGTAATGCGAGCGAACATCTCGGGGGCAAATGTCGGGATCTGCGGATACTGCACATGGCGCTTGCCAGAGCACACGGTGTCACCGATGCTAAAGATACCCGGATCGAACAGGCCCACGATATCGCCCGCGTACGCCTCGTCCACGATGGCGCGGTCATCGGCCATCATCGAAGTACCCGTAGCGAGCTTAAGCTTGCGGTTGCCCTGCACGTGGAAGGCATCCATGCCGCGCTCGAACTTGCCCGAGCAAATGCGCACAAAGGCGATGCGGTCGCGGTGGTTCTTGTCCATGTTGGCCTGGATCTTAAACACAAAGCCGCTAAAGTCGTCGCGGCAGGGATCGACCGGTTCGCTGGTGAGCGTATCGGTATAGGCGCGCGGCGTCGGGGCCAGACGCAGGAACTCCTTCAGGAAAGGCTCCACGCCAAAGTTGGTAAGCGCCGAGCCAAAGAACGCCGGGCTCAGCTTGCCGCAGGCCACGGCATCCAAATCGAGCTCGTCGCCGGCACCATCGAGCAGCTCGATATCGTCCATCAGGTTCTTATGGTTTTCTTCGCCGATGAGCTCGTCCATGGAAGGATCGCCCAGTTCGGCCTCGACCTCAGCGACCTTCTTGGTGGCGTTGGCGTGGCCGTCGCCCTCAAAGGCGATGACGCGACGAGTCTGACGGTCGAACACGCCGCGGAAGTTGCGGCCGCTGCCGATCGGCCAGTTCATGGGATACGTATTGATGCCCAGGACGTTCTCGATCTCTTCCATGAGCTCAAACGGATCGCGAGCCTCGTGGTCGAGCTTGTTCACAAAGGTGAAGATGGGAATGTGGCGCAGCGTACAGACCTTAAAGAGCTTTTTGGTCTGGGCCTCGACGCCCTTGGCGCCGTCGATGACCATAACAGCAGCGTCGGCGGCCATAAGGGTACGGTAGGTATCCTCCGAGAAGTCCTGGTGGCCGGGGGTATCGAGGATGTTGACGCAGGCGCCGTTGTAGGTGAACTGCAGCACCGAGGAGGTAACGGAGATACCGCGCTCCTTCTCGATGTCCATCCAGTCCGAGACGGCATGCTTGGCCGAGCTCTTGCCCTTGACCGAGCCGGCAGTCTGGATGCTGCCGGTATAGAGCAGCAGCTTCTCGGTAAGTGTGGTCTTACCGGCGTCCGGGTGGCTGATGATCGCGAATGTGCGGCGCGACGAGATTTCATCCGACAGGCTTGCCATGCGGATCCTTTCTTGCATTGAGTGCATTACGTCGATGTAACCGCACTATTGTAGCCGTGAAATCCCGCTCTAGGGCGTCTATCAGGACAAATTCATCAGTTAGGGCCCGGGTAGCTGGCCCAATCCGAATTTGTCTCTTGCGTAACTGTACATAGTGTATATATACTGTGCTTACCGGTTTTATACACGTGTAGCCCATCAGCTAAGGAGCCGCTGTGGACATCATCCTATCCAATTCGAGCGACAAGCCCATCTACGAGCAAATAGCCTCGCAAGTCAAAGCTCAGATCCTTTCGGGCACGCTCGCGGCGGGAGCCAAACTCCCCAGCATCCGTGCACTCGCGAGCGATCTTGGCGTGAGTGTCATCACCACCACGCGCGCCTACGCCGACCTGGAGCAACTCGGCTTTATCTGCACCGTGCAGGGCAAGGGCTGTTTTGTCGCCGAGGGCAACCAGGAGCTCTTGCGCGAAAACCAGCTCTGCCATATCGAAGAGCTGCTTGCGAAAGCGGCGAGCCAAGCCGAAGCCTTGGGCGTCACGCGCGACAAGCTGCACGAGATGCTCGACCTCGTAGCCCCCGAAACCATGCAGTAGCCATCTGCAAGAAAGGCTATACCATGCAAAATTTGCTAGAACTCAAAGGTGTATCGCGCCGCGTGAGCGACCGTTTTTCGTTGCGCGACGTCACGCTTGCCGTGGAGCCCGGCCAAATTGTCGGCTTTGTGGGAGCAAACGGTGCCGGCAAGACGACGACCATTCGCGCCGCGCTTGGGCTTATTAAGCTCGATGCCGGCGAGGTGCACCTGTTTGGGCAGCGCTATGGCGCCGACGCGCCCGACGAGACGCAGCGCCACCTGCGCTCCCGCATCGGCCTCGTCCTGGACACGTGTCCCTTCCCCTCCACGCTCAAGGTGGGCCAGGTCGAGAGGCTCGTAGGCCCGGCATACCCCACGTGGAGCTGCGAAACGTTCGCCGGATTCATCGACCGATTTGGCCTCGATCCCAAGACGAAGGTCAAGGACCTCTCCCGCGGCATGGGCATGAAGCTGCAGCTCGCCTGTGCGCTCAGTCACAATGCCAAGCTGCTCGTTTTGGACGAAGCCACCGCGGGCCTCGATCCCATGGCGCGCGAGGAACTGCTCGACGAGTTGCTTGCCTTTGTCGCCGACGGCCAGCACAGCGTGCTGCTCTCAAGCCACATTACATCCGACCTCGATCGCACTGCCGACCGCGTCATCTGCATCGATAACGGCTCGATTGTGTTTGACCTGCCGCGCGAGGACATTACCGACCGAGCCGGCATCACCCACTGCACCCAAGCACAGGCGTCCGAGCTCATGGCTTGCGTCGAAGGCGCCCGTGCCGCCCACCACGCCTATAGCGTGGACGTGCTCGTGCCCAACCGTCGCGAGGCGCTCGAGGCCTTCCCCGAGATTCCCTGCGACCGGGCAACAATTGATGACTATCTTCGCCTCATGCTGAAAGGGGCTTCGAAATGAAACGCGCCTTTATGTCTGAGCTCGCCATCGTCCGCACGCTTGTCCCGAGCATCGCGGGCGTCGGCCTGTTCATCTTCGTCGTACTGACCCTCGCCAACGCATCGGATGGCGATTCCGGTATGAGCGCCGGCGCCTGTGCGGTCAGTGCCATGTCGCCCATCGTGGTTATGAACTCGCTGGCCGGCTACGACAATCAAAACGGATGGGAGCGCTATCGGGCAACGCTGCCCATCTCGCGCAAAGACATCATCTGTGCACGCTACCTGAGCATCATTGTCTTCTCGGCCGTCATGGCGTGCGCCGCCGCGCTTCTGAGCATCGTCTCCATCCCGCTCTTCAACAGCGTGGGTATCCCCTCGACGGGACAGACCGTCTTTGAGACCGCAATCGCTTCGACCGCGTCCATGCTCATTTCCCTCATGATGGTGTTTCTGGCACAGCCGCTGTTCTTTCGATTTGGACACATGGAGGCGCTGCGCCTTTCCGTCGGCCTGTTTGCCCTGCTCGGATGCCTTGCCATGGCCACACTGAGCTCCTCCAGCCCCATCAGCAACTGGCTCATGTCGATTGCTGGGGCGAATCCCGATCCCGCCGTCCTCGGCTGCCTGTGCGCAGGAATTGCCGTACTGGCCCTCGCGCTATGTGCACTTAGCTGCATCGTCAGCACCAAGGTCTATCGGGCACGCGACCTGTAGGCGGGCGAATCTCGACCCACGCAGGTCGTAATCGGCCACAATCGCGCCCCTCAAATCCGTGACAAATGGCATTTCCCCGGCCCGTGCGCAACGTTCTATAATCAAAGCGTCACGGGCCTCGGCCCAATTTCGATCATCCAAGGGGATGTCTTTTTGGTCATTGTTCTTTAGGGAACGGTCAATCGCATACAAATTGAAAACGGCCGTCCAACGGCCGCGGTTTGTTGCGCCGTTCCGCCTCCGTCATCTGCCACATATGCACCTGATAGGAAAGAACAATGAACTCTGCGAAATCTCAATCCTTCCCAAAAGCCACCAGCTTCGACGCGGCACTTGTGCACTCTAAGATTATGGGCCCCAATCCCCTCAAACTCTGCGAAGAGCTCCTTTGCGATGCGAGCATTCCCCGCGGCGCCCGTGTCTGCGACCTTGGGTCGGGCACCGGCATTACCAGCGCCCTGCTTGCCCGCGAATACGGATTTGACACTTATGCTGTCGACCTGTGGAGCGATCCCGTCGAAAACCGCGCGTTCTTCGATTCACTCGGTATTCCCCGCAACACGATTCACCCTGTTAAGGCGGACGCCTCGCAGGGGCTCCCGTTTGAGCACGACTATTTTGATGCGGTCGTGAGCATCGACTCGTACAACTACTACGGCCGCGACCCGCACTATCTGAGCGAGCGCTTGCTCCCCTATGTCAGGCGCGGGGGCATGCTGTATTTGAGCATCCCTGGCATGGCCTGCGACTGCCACGATAATCTGCCCGAATGCCTGCTCAAATCCTGGGCACCCGAGCAGCTCGACTACATGCACGACATGGCCTGGTGGCGCGCCATGATCGAGCCGACCCCCGGCGTCGAGATTGTCTCGATGCAACCTATGCTCTGCACGGACGAAGCGTGGGAAGACTGGCTCGCCTGCGACAACGAGTACGCAGCAGGCGACCGCGCTGCCGTTGAATCCGGCGCGCTCGAATACCTCAACACCATCGCCATTGTGCTGAGGAAGCTCTAAACAATAGCCGCGCGAGGCCGTAAACAAACGGCCTCGCGCGGCTTCTTTAAAACAAGTTCTGAACAACCGTAAAGCGCAATACGCTACTTGCGCAGCGGCTTGGGCAGCGGAATGCCGGCGGCGATAACGGCGGCGATGATCATGCAGACGATACCCTTGAGTGGGAAGCACATGAGCAGCAGGCCCACGACCATGACCGGCTGGCGCATGACGGCGCCCATCGTCGATGCCGTGCAGACGGCGACGCAAAAGACCGGATCGGCGCCGGTGAGGATGGCAAGGCCATAGCCCAGGCTTACGCCCGAGAAGATAACCGGGAAGAAGTGGCCGCCACGCCAACCAAGGTTGATGAGGGCGGGCGTCAGCATGGCCTTGACCAGACCGGTCGCGATAAGCACGCCGGCGGGGATGGTCAGATAGGTCTCCATGAGCACGTCGGCCTGCGTCTCGCCGGCAAACATGGTGAAGGGCAGGACCGTGCCGCAGATGGCGAGCGCCAGACCAGCCAGCATTGCCTTGACGACAGGGCGCTCCCCTATGGCATGGGACAGTGCCTCGCTTGCATGCTCAGAGACAAAGTACAGCCAGCCGCAGACCGTACCGACGAGCGACAGGGGAATAAGCCAGGCAAGCTCGAGGTTACCCACCTGGGCAGCTTCGAACCTCGGCATGCCCATGCCGCCGCCCATAAGCTGTCCGAGCAGCAGGTAGGTACCCAGACCGCCGGCAATCGCAATGCCGTAGACCACAGTCTTTTGCGCCTTGGGGAGCTTGATGGTGATCTCATCGGATGCGGGGTCCTCGTCGCCGTCGGCGCTACCGGCGAGCGGCGCCACAAAGCCAAAGACGGGCGCGGTAAAGAGTGCCGTCAGGGCAGCCTGGGTGCCCAGCAGCGTGAGCTCCCTAAACTCGGCGCCAAAGCGACGCATGCGATCGCCGACCCAGCTGCACAGACCTGCGATAACGCCGGTCAGGCCGGCCTCCGGTCCAATACTTCCACCAAACAGCAGTGGCAGCAATGCCGCAAGCGAAAGCTTGCCCAGGTTGTCGTACGGGTAGCGACCGTCTTGTTTGACCTTGGCCATCACCTGGTTGAGATCATCGGTCTTGGTGCCCGTCATCTTTTCGTACAGACCGATCAGCAGGCCGCCCAGCAGGCAGACGAAAAACGGGTACGGCAAAAAACCGAACGGACCGCTCGCAAGCTCGGGCGAAGCGACGCCCAGCATATGAGGGATCTCGGTCCATAGATAGTCGATGCCGTGCTCCATCGCAAAGAAGAACAGCCAGACCGCGGCGCCCGCAAACGCACCGGTCACGGCAACGCTCACTAAAAACAGCGCACGGTTTTTGGGTTTTGCAAGACTATTCATCGGGTCCTCCCGCGGTCAAAATCGACAAGGATACGTTTTATTGTAGGGCGAGCGTTGCCCGAACGAGCCAACCGTCTGCGCCGCAAACGGCACCATTGGGAGCCATAGTGGGGCAGGCTCAAGGCTTATCCGTTGATAATCGAGGCAATCTCGCGCAAATCGTCGGCAAAGTAGATGCCGTGCTGGCGCTTCAGGCTCGAAAGCCCCTTATCAATCATGTGCCCGAGCAGCGCCTTGAGGTCGTTGTAGTAACCGTTCAGGTTGTACAAAATGCACGGCGCATCGAGATGCCCCAACGACACCGCGGACATGACCTCGGCAATCTCCTCGAGCGTGCCCGTCCCACCGGGAAAGGCGATGAACGCATCGCCGAGCTCAATCATCTTGGCCTTGCGCTCGGCCATATCGCTCGTCACGATAAGGTCGTCGATACCGTCATGTTGAAACTCTGCCTCGATAAAAAAGCTCGGCTCCACACCCGTCACATGTCCGCCTGCCTCGAGTACGCTATCGGCGAGCGCGCCCATCAGTCCCGATTTGGACCCGCCGTATACGAGCGCGTGTCCGTTGGCGCCAATCCAATTGCCCAGCTCCTGCACCGCGGGCAGAAACGCCGGGTCGTTGCCGACGCTCGCGCCCAGGTACACCGTGATGTTCATATGCAATCCCCCTCGTCGTGACGCGCGGCACCCGTTCTATCGTTGCCGGCGACGGTATTCGCGCACGCGGCGCGACAAATCGGCGAGCTCATCGCGGTCGAGTTCTTCCAAATGCTCAAGATCGTCCATAAAGCGCGCCATGGTGTCCTTTTGGCGCATCTTGATAAGCGTATTGCAGTAGTTCACCGCCACGCCCGTAAGCATGGCGATATAGAAGATACTGATGACGCTTAGGATAACGGTAATGCCGCGGGCAACCGGCGTTTCAGCGGGGATATCGCCAAAGCCGATCGTCGAGACCGTCTCAAAGCTAAACCAGAGACCATCGCCAAACGTGAGGGTCGTGGGCTCGGACAGCCAGACAGCCGTCGAGCAAAGCAGATAGAAAATAAGAAACAGGCCCGTGATGCGTGCAAAGCCAGCCTGTCGCAGCACATCGGCAAGCGTCCTCAACCTGTTCATCGCGACCCCTTTCCCAGACGCCCAATCTCGTTCGCTCGGTATTGTCCCACAACCGGCAGTTAGGGACGTTCCTTTTGTGCCGGCAGAAAGGGACTGTCCCCAACTGCCGGGCGGGAGCGTTTAGCGGTACAGCTGCCGACTGGGCAGGCTGAGCTGGTATCCTTATGCGGTAATGTCTCGATTCGTTAGGATTGCATGTGAGAGCTGCCACTGTCCTTCGTTCAGTTATATATCGCGCCCTGGCCATTGTGCTTGCCGCGCTTGCCGTGCTGAGTTCTATCGCGCCTGTCCAAGCTTTTGCCGATGACTCTAGTCAGCAGATCAAAACGGTCCGCGTTGGTTGGCTCGTCAACAACGAGGGCTTCCAGGACGGCACCCCCGGCGAGCGTCTCTCGGGATGGGGTTACGAGTACCTCCAAACCCTCTCGTACTACACACCCGGCTGGCAGTACGAATACGTCTCCGGCACCTTCACCGAGCTTATGGAGAAGCTCGAAGCCGGCGAGATTGACCTCATGCCAAACATCTCCTACTCCGAAGAACGCGCCCAAAAACTGCTCTTCTCGTCGAACCCCGAGGGCACCGAACGCTACTACATCTACGCCAAGCCCGATCGCGACGACCTGGCCAAGGGTGACCCCCAGGCACTCCAGGGTCTCACTATCGGTTTCAACCCCGACGTCATGCAAACCATCGTTGGCCAGCAATGGCTCGCCAGCGAAGGAATCGCCTGCACATACAGGGAGTATGACGGAGGTTCCGATCTCTTTGACGCGCTCGCAAACGACGAAGTCGATGCCGTCATCATGAACGACACCATTTCCTCGCCCGATGCCTCCCCCATGTTCTACGTTGGCTCGAGTGACTACTATTTTGCCGTCCCCAAAAGCCGCCCCGACCTGATGAACGACATCAATGCCGCCATGACGGCAATCGCCCGCGTCAACCCACGCTATATCGACGAAGTCAAATCTAACTACTCGGCCCAAAACAGCGGTTCATCATCGCTCAACGGCCCCGAACGTTCCTGGCTCAAGGCGAACAACAACACCATCACGCTCGGCTACATTACGGGTAAACTCCCCTACTGCAACGAAGACGAAGACGGCAAAATGGAAGGCTCGCTCGCATCGCTTGCGACGACGTTGCACGATAAATTTGGCATTACGGTCAAAACCGTCGCCTTTGATAACTACAAGATGATGTCAAAGGCCCTGTCAAAGGGAAGCATCGACGTTGCGCTGCCGGTATACCGAGATTACTGGTTTGCCGAGCAATCAGGCGTTGTGCAGTCGATATCGTTGGGGACCACATCCCTCACCGCCATCCACACCGGCGGCAACCTGAACAAAGACCTTCAGAACATCGCCTGTACCAAATCATCGTTTATCAACCAAAATGTATTTGAAAGTCTGTTCCCCACAGCGACCGTGACCGAATACCAATCCGACGATGAAGCGTTCGACGCCCTCAGGAAGGGAACGGCACGTTGCATCGTCGCTCCCAGTTCACGCGTAAAAACCCTCGGCGATCGTTACGATCTCGAGGACTGCGAGACGACCGAGCTCCCTGACACCTGTGAGCTCTCGTGCTGGATTTCGCGCGGAAAACCCGAGCTGTTGGGAATCATCAACAAGGGCATCATCAATGCCGGAGAATCGCTCTCCGCAAGCAATTTCTCCTCCACGTCGTACACGGCCCAGGAATCCAACACGCTTCAATTCCTTTATCGCAACCGCACCGCCATTGCAGCTACCCTCATCGGTATGTTGTCGGTCGGCATCGTCCTGCTCATCTGGGCGCTCGTACGCGCTCGAACCGAGCGCAAAAAAGCCGATGCCGCCAACGCCGCTAAGACGGCATTCCTCACGCGCATGAGCCACGACATCCGTACACCGCTCAACGGTATCCTGGGCCTTATCGAGATCGAGGAATTGAAGGAAGGCGATATCCAGGTCGCCCGCGAAAGCCGTGCCAAGGCGCGCGTTGCCGCCAATCACCTGCTCTCGCTGATCAACGACATCCTCGAGATGGGCAAAATCGAAGACCGCAAGCTAACACTGGAGCATACGCCTTTTAACCTCAAAGAGCTCTGTGACGATACACTGGTGCTGTGCAAGCTCCGCGCGTCCAGTAACGGCATCACAATGCAGGACAATAGTCTGCCGTACGCCGCGGGGCCATACATGATCGGCAGTCCCACCCATATCCGACAGATCATGATCAACCTGTTAGACAACAGCATTAAGTACAACAAGCACGGCGGCTCCGTCACCTTTAGCTCAAAGACCAAGCCACTCGATAACGGGCGCGCGCTCTTTTGCTTTAGCGTTTCGGATACCGGCATTGGTATGACTCCCAAGTTTTTAAAGCATATCTATGAGCCGTTTGCCCAAGAAGGTGACGATGCGCGCAGTAAGTTTCAAGGAACCGGCATGGGCATGCCAATCGTCAAGTCGCTTATTGAACTGATGGGCGGCACGATTGAGATTTCGAGTGAGGTTGGCGTAGGGAGTACGTTCAACGTCCAGATTCCGCTCGATATCGACAAAGACCCTCAGGCAAGAGAACGCGCGGACGAGCAAGCAGACAGCTGCTCGCTTGCCGGCATGAACGTTCTTTTGGCAGAAGATAACGAGCTCAATGCCGAGATTGCCCAGGCGCTGCTCGAAAGCGAAGGCATTGTCGTAACTCGCGCCGCCGATGGCAACGAAGCGGTCGACCTATACGTTGGCCGTCCCGCCGGCAGCTTCGATGCGATCCTGATGGACATTATGATGCCGGACATGGACGGTTACGAGGCGACCCGCGCGATTCGTCTGAGCGAGAAGGTCGATGCAGCCGATATCCCCATCATCGCGCTCACCGCCAACGCCTTTGCCGAGGACGCCAAGGCGGCACACGATGCCGGCATGAACGCCCATCTGTCCAAACCGCTCGACTTTAACAAGCTCAAAAACATACTCGCCCGCATCAAGAAAAACGGATCCGTTTCGCTATAGTTTGTGCTCAACCACCACGCACGACCAGAAAGGAAGCCAACGATGTTTAGGCCCTTACGTCGAAAGAAACGCGCCATCACCGACGAGGAAGCGCGCAAACTGCTCGCCACCTGCAAGCGCGGCGTCTTTGCCGTCAACGGCGACGATGGCTACCCGTACGCCATTCCCGTCAACTACTTCTTTGACGCCGAGCACGACAAGATTTATTTCCATGGCGCCAAGGCCGGCCACAAGGTCGATTCACTCAAGCGCGATGACAAGGTCTGCTTTACCGTTTACGGCAACGAGTGGTACCAGGACGGCGACTGGGCTCCCTACGTTATGAGCACCGTGGTCTTTGGCCGCTGTCGCCTGGCGAATGACACCCCCGCGTTTATCGAGGACAAAGTCCGCCAGCTCGCCCTTAAGTACTACCCTTCTGCCGAAGAAGTCGAAGAGGAAATCGCCAAAGACATCAAGGGCGTCCAGCTTTACGAGATTTCGATTGAGCATCTTTGCGGTAAGCAGATTCAAGAAAAGTAAGCCTCAAGAACAGGCGTCACAAATGGCAATATGGCCCGGTTCCAACCCACCTTGGAACCGGGCCATATGCTTATGAAGCGTCGGCGGCTATGTGCGCAAGCGCCTCAACGAGCTCCTGCGAGCTCACGGGTTTACTCAGGTGCGCGTCCATGCCCGCCTCGCGCGAAAGTCTGCGGTCGTCGGCAAAGGCATTGGCACTCACGGCGATAATCGGCGTGGTCGCGGCATCCTCGCGATCGAGCGCTCGAATCTGACGCGTGGCCTCAAGGCCATCGATGCCAGGCATCATGATGTCCATCAACACCACGTCGTACTCGTGCGGTGCGCTCGCGGCAAACGCCTCAACGGCAGACTCGCCATCCTTAGCATGCGTCACGACGGCACCGGCACGGCTGAGCGTAAACTGCGCGATCTCGGCATTCAGATCGTTATCCTCTACGAGCAAAACGCGCAAGCCCTGGAGCGCATCGCCATCGCCCGCATCCGCGCGAACTGCCTGAGGAATCTCGGAGCGCTTGCATTTCTCGAACGGCAGGCGGATGGTAAACGTCGTCCCCTGCCCCAAGACGCTCGTAAAGCTCATGGTTCCGTCCATAAGCTCCACCAGCTGTTTTGCGATAGGCGCGCCCAGGCCAGTTCCCGATGAAGCGCCTTCCACCTGCTGCTCCTCGCGGCAAAACGGCTCGTAGAGGTGCTGTTGGAACTCCTCGCTCATGCCAATACCGTTGTCGGCGATCGTGTATTCATAGACGGGGACGCCATCCGCTGGCTCCACCTCGCGGCACACCAGGCGAACATATCCGCCCTGGCGGTTGTACTTGACGGCATTACCGGCAATATTGAGCAACAAGCGCTTGAGGTGCGTCACGCTCACCCGCGCATAGGGATGATTAAGCGTCTGCTGGTCGCAGATAATTGTCACCAGACGCTCCTCGGCCTGGCGCTCCAGAATATCGCGCACTTCACAGTTGAGGGCCACCAAATTTATGGGCACGAGGTTCAGGTCGACCTGTCCGCTCTCCAGGCGACTCATATCCAGGGCCTCGTTGGCAAGGTCGAGCAGCAGTCCCGATGCCGTCCAGATTTTTGAGCGGCACTCAGTCTGCTTTTGCAGATCGTCCGCATTGGCATCGCCAACCTCGACCATGCCGCGAATGCCGTTGATGGGCGTGCGCAGATCGTGGCTCATGCGACGCAGAAACTCTGTCTTTGCCGAGTTGGCAGACGAGGCCTCACGCGCCGCCTTTGCCAGCTTGTCGCCATAGTCGCGCTCCTGCTGCAGCAAGTCCGTCAAACGTCGACGATCAGCGCGGCGACGCACCGTCACGACAACGGCTATAACACCGCCGTAGAGCACCAGCACGCCGGCGGCAACAGCCGCGGCGACCTCAAAGTAGCGCTGCGCCGAGGCATAGGTGTACACATAGAATTTGTGCGCTTTTCCAAATGTGCCCAAATACCACTCGCCGTCGGCGTTAACCAATCTGACCTTACCAGCCAGGCATCGATCCTTAATACCGTCGACAATGAAGACATCCGTCGCAGGCAGATCGAACACGCCCAATACGGTGGGTTCAACGGCATTGGTCGCAACGACCTTGCCGTCGCTTTCGATCACGATATTGCCGCTATCGATGGTTTCATAGCCTTCGAGCAAACTCTGCAGTTTGAGCGTATTGCTTGCAACTGCCTTCGCGCTCTGATGCCTTACCGCGATAACGATACCCTCGCCATCCTGCCGAGTCACGCAACCGATGTCTGCAACCGAATCATCCGCAAGCGTAATACGATCGGTATAGGACTTAAGCGGATGGGTTGCCACCTCCAGCACGGGCGCTTCTTTGAGATACGTAGCAAGCGATTCGTAGCCCACGCCATCCGTCGAGGACTCGGACATCAAGTTGCCCGATGCGTCCGTCACGATCAGTGCGCTCACGTTGAACTGGTCAGCATATTGCTCCAGCGCGGCGTTATCCACCGATCCGTCCCGCTCCATATCGCGCGCCACCTCTCCGGCGATCTCCATAACGCGAATCAGGTTTTTGGTCGTATAAGCGCTATTGAACGCATCGTAGGAAAGGCTCTGCGTCGCCACGTAATCGACAACGTCGGCAAAGCGCTGCTCGGCCTGGGCTGTCGTGTACCCGTAGCTCATCATGCCGGCGACAACCGAGAGCGCTATACCCACCAGGGCGGCAAGGAGCCATACCCAGGTCGAATGATTGCCCCGCTCCTGAGCGGTGTAGTCGGGCGCATCGATCACGACAGGCCCTCCATATTCAAAAATGGTGAGGGGTCATCAAAGTACTTTGACACCAGGCGTTCCATGGTGCCATCGGCAAGCATTTCTTGGTAGGCATGGGTGAGTTTAGCGTCGATACCGCGCGTGTCGTTGATATCGAAAGCGGTGCCCAAACCAACCTCCAACAGCGGCTCGTTCAGAATGCGATACGTCACGCCATAGTCTTTTTCATAGGTGAGCAGCGAGGACTCATGTGCGGCGATAGCGTCGACCAGGCCCTCGACGAGCGCCGGGTTCAGGTATGAGCGGTCCGAGAAGCTGTAGAGCTCCTTGATTTGCAGAACCTTTTCATTGGTACGGTTGAGCAAAATGTCCTCGGGCTTGGTGGTGGACTGCACCGCCACGACCTTATCCTCAAGATCGGCGAGCGTGTAGATGTCGCTTTCGGGATTGACCGCGACCACCTGGCGGCTCGCAAGGTACGGACCGGCCCAGCGATACTCGCTTTCGCGACCCGTCATACTAAAGCTACCCATGACACAATCGAGCTCGCCGCTCGCCAGCAGCTCTTTCTTCTTTTCCCAGTCGATCAGCTGGTATTTTGGCTTGTAACCAATGCGGGCCAAAGCCTCGGTCAATATCTCGACATCCAGGCCAACGATATCGCCGTACTCATCGGTATACACAAACGGTGGATAGAGGTCGCTTCCGACGTTGAGCGTCTTAAGGTCGTCGTCTTTGACTTGCGAGGCGTCCAGTTCTTCTAATGCAGACGTCGAGGCTCCGTCATTCGACCCGGAACAGCCGGCTATCGCTACGACAAAGGCACACGCTACCGCAAGCGCACCAAACAACGATATGGCAACCGAGCGGCGAGGTCTTTTCATCGAGCTCCAGACGATCCTGCTTACAGACTCAAATGGTTAAAAATAATAGCAAATGAAACCACTCGAGCGCCCAATGGTTACAGACGCTTTACCCTGCGGGGCCTTCTAGCCGACTTGGCAGAAGGCCCCGCATGCAGCGCACACTTACCGTGCGTTAAAAACGTAGCGGTCCAGGCGCTCGCACGCTTCCCTTACGCGCGAAAGCGGCAGCGCCAGATTCACGCGAATGTGGCAGGGCCCGTGGAACGGGCGGCCGTCCTGATACCCCACGCCCACGCGCGCCCCCTCGTCGAGCAGCCACTGAATATCGCGGCCATGCTCGCGGCACCACTCGGTGCAGTCCAGAAACACCATGTACGTGCCCTGCGGACGCGAATAGGACACGCCCGCAAAATGCTCGTCCACGTAATTGCAGAAGTACTCGATATTGCCGGCAAGCACTTGGTTGAGCTCGTCCACCCACTCGTAGCCTTGCGACTGGTAGGCACCGATAAGCGCATGCATGGAGAGGACGTTCATCTCGTTGTAGTGAGTCTTGTTGGACACGATGCGCACGCGGTCGCGCAGCGTCTCGTTATAGATGATGTGGTAGCTGCCGACCAGGCCCGCCAGGTTGAACGTCTTGCTGGGCGCGTAGAGGGCAACCGTGCGCATGCGGGCATCCTCGCTCACCGACTGCGTCGGGATATGCTTGTGACCCGGCAGGATGATATCGGACCAAATCTCGTCCGAGATCACCACGCAATCGTGCTGGCGATAGATATCCATGGCGCGCTCGATCTCGTCGCGCTCCCATACGCGGCCGCAGGGATTGTGCGGCGAGCAGAACACCGCGGCATGGATGTGGTTTTGGGCGAGCTTGCGCTCCATGTCCTCAAAGTCCATACGCCACACGCCTTGGTCGTCGAGCTTAAGCGGGCTGTGGACAATGCGATAGCCCGCGGCTTCGATGGACTTGGTAAAGCCGATGTAGGTAGGGCTGTGGACCAGCACCGCATCGCCCGGCTGGACATACGCGCGCAGCGTGGACACGACGCCGCCCAGCACGCCGTTTTCGTAGCCGATATGCTCGGGGAGCAGGCCTTCGACGCCATTACGGCGGCTCTGCCATTCGATGATGCGGTCGAAGTACTCGGGACGCGGATTGAAATAGCCAAACATGGGGTGCTGGGCGCGCTGAATGATGTGTTCCTGAACCGTGGGCACCGTGGCAAAGTTCATGTCCGCCACCCACATGGGGATGCGGTCGAAGCCCTCGTCGGGTGCGTTCGGAGCCATGCCGGGGATCTCGCCCCAGGAGTCAACGGCGATGGCGTCCATGCCGTGGCGGTCGATGATCGAAGTGAAGTCGTATTTCATGCTGAGCTCCCGTGCAAAGCGGATTGTTTTGGTAGGCGTTATTGTCCACCAGCATGGGCGGTTTTGGCATGGGGTTTGGCGCTTAATTTGAAGGGTGCGGACGAATGGCTGGTTAGTCTCGCGCGTCGGTGATGGCGACCACCGTTAGCCTGGTTCCGTCAACGGTAAAAGACACGTCGAGTCCGGCGTATGCCAAGTGATAAACGCGGTTTGGCTCGTGCTTGCTGCCTGCGCGGCGCGGATCTTGGCGAAGGACCTCGACCAGGCCGGGGAGCTTTGCGGGCGGGACCATGTCCTGCAGCGTTTGCGGGAGCTCGACATCGAGCTTTTGCCACGGCGCATCCTCAATCCAGCCACCAGTCGCATCCGGGTGACAGTCTGCAAACGGAATGTAGGGCTTGATGTCATAGATGGGCGTGCCGTCGCGCAGATCGGCCCCCAGCACATGGATGATGGGGCCATCGTCGGTAAGCTCGACGCGGTCGAGCTTGACGCAGGTGAGCCCGATGGGATTAGGGCGAAACGGACTGCGCGTGGCAAAGACGCCCACACGCTCGGCTCCGCCCAGACGCGGCGGACGCACGGTTTTCGACCACTTGGCATTAGTTCCGGACCTGTCCTGCGACTTGGCATCGGCAGCTATGTCCTTAGCCGTGCCGCCGGGCGTGCCGTTTTCAAAACGCCACAGCAGCCATAGGTGAGAGAAGGAGTCCAGGCCCTCAACCGCTGCATTGGAGGCAAATTCCGGCTCAAATACGATACGTCCCTGCAGATGAGGCGCCAAAAAACTGTTGCGCGGAATGCCGAACTTCTGCGGCAGGTCGGTATGTATGTGTGCAATAGGTTCCATGCCGGTCATTGTACGGCATGGGGGCGTGGGGTGTTGCGCGCAATTCTTTATCGCGGTCCCTGTCGTGCAACCAACAGTTGCTTGGAAGGGCACCAGCCGCCGCGTATGCTTAAGCCATCAACCAGCAGAAAGGAGCCGTTATGGCCTTCGCAGAAAAGCTCATTGCTGTCCGTCGCGCCCACCACCTCACCCAAGAGCAACTTGCCGCCAAGCTCTTCGTCACACGCCAAGCCGTCAGCCGTTGGGAACGCGGCGAAGTCACCCCTGGCATCGACATGATGAAGCTCATCGCCGCCGTGACCGGCGAGCCTCTGCCCCACCTGCTCGAAATGCCCGAGCACTATTGTCAGAGCTGCGGCATGATACTCACGCCCGACGACTGCGGCACCGATGCTCACGGCGCCACGACCGATCATTACTGCAAGTGGTGCTACGACCACGGCAAGTACACCTATGACATCACCATGGAGGCAATGATCGAGGATTGTGCCCCGCGGCTGGCACAAAACACCGGTATGTCGCTTGACGAAGCCGTCTCGCTCATGGGCGCCGTGCTGCCGCAACTGGAGCGCTGGCGCACCGTGCAGGAAAACGAGGAGCGCTACGGTGCCGAGGCGCGGGCGCGCTATGGCGACGAGGCGATCGATGCAGTAAACGAGGCACTGCTGGGCATGGACCCCGAGACATGGAACGACATGAAGGAACTTGAACGCGCTGTTCTGGGTCAGCTCTCGATCGCCATGGGCGATGGCGAACCGGAAGGCAGCGAGGCTCGCAAGCTTGTCGCAATGCACCGTCGATGGATTGGCCTTAACTGGGGGCACGAACCCCAAGAGGAGGCGTATCTGGGGCTCGCCCACGGCTATCTTGCCGACCAGCGCTTTGTTGACTACTACGACAAGCCCTGCGGCACCGGAGCCACGGCGTTTCTGGTTCAGGCAATCGAGTCATCGCTGACTCGCGCATAGACCGCGGCGGCATTGGGTATCTCAATCGAAACCTCAACCGATTGGAGACACCATGGCTACTGATCACGAACTCGTGCTCTACGTTATGACTGGCTGCCCGTATTGTATAAAGGTCAAGCGCTTTTTGGCCGATAACGGCGTGACCATTCCCGAACGCAATATCTCGACTGACCCTGATGCCGAGCAGACGCTCATCGCCGTCGGCGGAAAACGCCAGGTTCCCTGCCTGTTCATCGACGGCAAACCACTCTACGAGTCGAGCGACATCATCGCGTGGGCACAGGAGAACCTACTCTAACACTCGCGTTGCGACCGGCTCGCCCCAACCTATACGACCCAAACATGTACGCCAGCATCCAAAGTCGACCATTTCCGACATCTTTGGATGCTGGCGTACAGCTTTTGGGTAGCCATGGACGCTCTTAGCCGGCTAATTGTTTGAGGCGACCTTTGGATTATGGCTGTTTGACGCCTCTGGAAAGGTTTCCGAGAGGGCTGTGGTCAAAAAAGGGCAAATATGAGTACTGCTACCTGTTTAGTAGCAGCGATTTTGATCACTTCAGGAACTATTCAACGTTCCACTCGTCCGCAGACGACGTTATTTCTCCTCATATGTTCAATAAAAGTAGCTCCTAATGGGAACAAATCTCATCAGGAGCTGCTATTTATAGCAAAATAAATGCAACCATAATGGCAACAGTACTCATATTTGCCCTTTTTTGACCACGACCCTCCAGAATAGTCGCTGAGAACGACACTAAATGACAAAATCCGGCACTTGGACGTTCTTGTATGACTAGCCATTGAAGGACACCCAACGACTACTCCAATTCGTGACACACTGTGTCGCGAATTAAGCTGGTCCCACTATCGAAGACCGGTGAGAGCTCCTGCCCAGAATCTCGATAGCTTAATAAAACGCTCCCCTCCGGAAGTTCAACGAGCATCCAAATTCCAAGCTGAAAAGCAAAGGAGTATCGAAGCCGTCAATGCTCATTTCCTATCGAGCAGGCGGATCAAAACAAGCTAATTAGCCTGATAAACTGCTTGTATTTTTGTCTACAAAACTGTACACAAAAAAGGGAATCCGAGAACCAGCGCTCGACATTATGTCGATCGATAGGAGGCGCCATGGATGCTAAGCAGCTCGAAAAGATGATGGGGTTTGCTCCCGGAGAGTTGAAGAAAGCCGCGGAAGCCTACGAAAAAGATGAGTGTCCGAAAGGTCGCACCATCAAGTTGGGAAGGCCACCAATCTCCGATGAGCCGAGCGTCGTTATATCAGCACGTGTGGGCGAATCGATTCTTGAGGCGTTTGACGAAAAAGCCAAACGCCATGGGCAAACACGCACGGAGCGGCTCAGAGAGCTCATTACACTTGATGCACTGATTGCCTAGGCCCGCTCCCCCGTCGGACCCAAACATGTACACCAGCATCCAAAGTCGACATTTTTCGACATCTTTGGATGCTGGTGTACAGCTTTTTGCTACATAGTCGTTGGGGACGTCCTTAAATGACCAGTCGTTAAAGAACGCTCCCGATGACTAGTTAGCCGTGGAAGCGAGCTATGGGCGCAAGTGGCTGCTCGCGGAAGACGCGGTCGACGGCAGCGCGGTATTCGTCGACCTTTTTGGTCTTACGTACGAGTTTGTGAACGGTAGCGGGGTCGGCGAAAGCGCACTTGGCGTAGAACCACCACTCCTTCATGCGGAAGACCGCATTGCCGCCAATCTCTTCTGCATATGCCGCAAACAGCGTGTCGTGGAAGCGCTGCAGCTCAGCAGCCGTTGCAGCAGGGCCGCCCTTGACCATGCGAGCCAGAGCGGGGTTCGCGAGCAGGCCACGCCCCAACATCACATGGCGCGTGCCGGGATAGGCCTCCACCAGCGCGTCCATATCCTCAAGATCAAAAATGTCACCGTTATAGGCCACGGGGAACGGCGCACGCTCCAGCGTCTCGCCATAAAACTCTTTGCGCGGCGAACCCGTATAGCGGTCCTTTTGCACGCGCGGATGCACAATGAGCTCTGCCAACGGCATGCGGCAATACAGATCGAGCACGCGCTCGTATTCGTCGTCATTCTCCAGCCCCAGCCTGGTCTTTACCGACACCGGCAACGGCGACCGCTCGCACACATCGCTTAAGAACGCCTCGAGCTCGTCGAGATTGCGCAAGAAACCCGAGCCCTTGCCCTTGGCGACAACCGTTCCCGAAGGGCAACCCAGGTTGAGATTGACCTCGCGGTAGCCCATGTCGGCGAGCACCTGTGCCGCCCACACAAACTCGTCCGCGTTCTTGGACATCAGCTGAGGCACCACGTTGAGCCCCTGGTTATTGGCAGGATCGATCTCCTTAAACGCCTTGCCGCCAAAGCGGTTTCCCACCCGCGGCGGCGGCAAAAACGGCGTGTAATAGCAATCGAGCGCACCGAAGCACTCCGCATGCACGCGACGGAACACATGCCCGGTAATCCCCTCCATGGGGGCCAGCGAAAGGATCATCTACTCTTCTCTCATATCAACACAACAAAGGGGCCGTCCCTTTGTCACATGCATTATGCCTTGCGCTTCAGGCGATTCACAAGGAAGAGGTAGCTACTGAACGATGACCACCCTCCAGCCGCACCCCATACAACGAGGTCTAATACTTTTCCCGAGAAGTGAACGAGTGAAAACGGGCCCCCGAAGCATCGGCGCTTTCGAGATGCAATTTCCTGCGATTTTGCCAGCCAAATCCTGCGGGTTTGACGTCTAAAAATGTCGATGCTTCGGAGGTCCAAGTATGGCCGTTCACTTCTCGGAAAAGTATTAGACCTCGATTTACATGCCACTCAATGTGACAAAGTGGCTGCTCCTTTGTCACATTCGATGAAAAAGGGCACCGATGTTAGTCGATGCCCCAAAGCGGCTGCAGGTTAAGCCCTACAGCGTATGTCTAAGACGAATCGAACTATTCGTCCCAGGAGAGGTTCTTACCAGTCTTTTTTGCCAGCAGCAAGAACAGGCCGATAATAACGTTACATGCGATGCAGAAGATGAAGACGCCCTGGAAGGAGCCGACAAGCTCATAGACCTTCATCATAACGGGCATGCCAAAGGCGCCGACGATATAGCCCACGGAGCAGATCAGCGCGAAGATGCGACCGAAATCGCGGGAGCCAAAGACATCCATAACCAAAACGGTCAGGGCAGTGCCAGCGATGACGTACATTACGTCGTTCACGCCTGCTGCGAGGATGCTAAGCGTCGAGTTGCCGCTGCTCATCATGAGCATGACAAAGGAGAGGATGGAGACAGCGAGCCAGCCCAGAATGGCCTTCGTGCTGCCGAACCTATCGCAAGTGGTGCCGACGATCGGGTTGAGGAACAGATCGAAGAGCGATGCAGCGGATACCATGAAGCCGCCCACCATGGGGCTAAAACCAACCTCGGAAGCATACGTCGGGAAGAGCTGGTTCATGCAGCAAGTGAGCTGAACGAGACAGAGGAAGCCGATGCAGAAGAAGAAGGCAGGCGACTTAATGGCGCGCGCATAGCTAACGCCACGTGTGCTATCCTCGGTCGTCTCCTCGGTCTCGGTGACCGTCTCGCCCTCGACGTAGCCATAGGGCAGCATGCCCTTGTCCTGAGGCTTATAGCGGATAATCAGGACGGAAGCGGGGAGAATGAGCACGGCGGAGACGCCAGCGAGCACCAGATAGCCAGTCCTCCAGCCAGCGGCCTCGATGACAGAGGTGATGACGGGGCTCATGATGAGCATGTAAATCGAGTTCACTGCCCAAGCGAGACCGATTGCCAGGCCACCAGATTTTTTGAACCACTGGTCAATAACGTCGGACATGGCGACGCCGGTGGTGAAGGCGAAGCAAACGCCAATCAGGGCGCCAGCGGCGATGAACATCCAGACTTCGGTGTAGAAGGCCATGCCTGCGCCGGCAGCAAGCAAAATAAGCTCGACAACGGGGAGCCAAACCTTGCCAACGACCTTGGGAATGAGTTTTCCGACAAACGGAAGAGCTGCCGCAAGACCAATGAGCGTTGCGGTGAAGTAATACGAGAAGATGGAATAGTCAAACCCGAACTCCTCGCACACGGGTGCGACGAAGGAGCCCGCGATGACGCTATAGGATCCGGTCGTGCCGGCAGACATAAGGCCGAGCGCGATTACGAGAACCCATGCGTAAACCTTGCTGCTCTTTAACTTTGCATTTTCCATTGATACAGCTCCTAGAGACCCAGAAGGGCACACATAACGGCCTTGATGGTGTGCTGACGGTTCTCTGCCTCACGGAAGATGACCGAAGCGTTGGCCTCAAAGCACTCGTCGGCAATCTCAAAGCCCTCGGTGATGATTTCGCGATGGAGGTCGTTCTTGCACTGGTCGAGGAGCATTTTGCCGACACGGTGATCTGCGTTATGGACAGAGGGAAGCTCATGCATGCAGAAGATGTCGGGATTGTTGGTGCGCTTGCACAGCTCGCTGGTGACGCGATAGGGGTACAAAGACTCGGCATCGCCCAGCCAGGAGTTGTAGTCGTCGGGATCCAGAACCTCTTCGCCGCACTCGGGGTTGATGTAGCGCCACTCCTCGGTAACGATAACGTCAACGCCATCCAGGGCATCGAGGTCAGAGGTGATGGTAAAGGTCCTATTGGGAGCGTACTTGGCGTAGCAGGCCTCCACCTCTTCGATCATTTCCTTGCACATCTGATGACGGAGGTCGTCGGGGCCGATGGCGAGGAAGTCCATGTCGAGCATAGCGCACAGACGGCCATACCACACCGGGGCGCCGGCGCAGTTGCCAACGAAAGCCATCTTCTTGCCGCGGCTCGTACGCAAACCGCCCCATTGCTCTTCCATCGTAAGAGCGTCAGCGAGCATCTGAGTCGGGTGATCGCCGAGAGTAAGGGCATTGATGACCGGGATGTCAACCAGGTCGGCGACGTCATAGAGGAACTGCTCGTCCTTCTGTGCGCGATAGACGATGAGATCATACATGCCGTTAAAGACGCGCATGGCGTCCTTGACGGTCTCGCAGTCACCCATGTGGGAGTTGGTCAGATAAGTGAAGCCCATGCCCAAATCGTTGCAGGAGGTCTCGAATGCGCAACGAGTACGGGTCGAGCCCCACTCAAAGTTGGCGAGGACGTTTTTGCCGGGGAAGTAGCGCTGGTCGACACCAGACTTCTTCTGAGCCTTAAGGTTCCAGGCAAGATCGATGAGATAGCGGAAATCCTCGGAGGAGAGATCATGGATGTTGATGTAGTCGCGACCGCGGAGGCTGTTGTTCATGCCTATTTCCTTTCCATTTAGTGATAGATGAATGTCGAATGTGTCCCCGAGGGAGACACGGATATCCCTCGGGGAGCAGTAAGTGTGGCGCCTAAATCAGACAGTGCAGGCTCAAAGGCTCGCTAGCAGCTGGCTGCCACGTCCTTGGTCCAGCAGTGCACGCCGCCGCCGGACAGGTTAAGCGCGAGAGAGTCAATCATGATGACTTTGCGATCGGGGAAGCAGCTCTCAAGAACGGCTTTGGCCTGCTCGTCCTTCTCCTTCACAACTTCGTTCATGCCCTCGTGGTAATAACGCTGACCAAGAACGACGCCATTGCAGATGAGGAAGTTGCAGTAGCTCGCTGCTGCGTAGAAGTGGACGGGGCCCTCGG
The DNA here is from genome assembly GCA_902492755.1 of uncultured Collinsella sp. Classification (GTDB taxonomy): domain Bacteria; phylum Actinomycetota; class Coriobacteriia; order Coriobacteriales; family Coriobacteriaceae; genus Collinsella. Next base: position 26,607 of record CABUNB010000005.1, read on the forward strand.
GCCAGGGAGTGCCATCCATAAACTTGCCGCCCATTTCGTCGATGAAGCCCTTATAGAGCTCGTAATCCTCATCGCCAGGGGCGATAACGACTTCAATCGGCTCGGCGGTGGGCATACGAACGATCTCGAAGGGCTTACCCTCCCAGTCCGTTTCGTTGCTCAGGATCTCGTAGGCCGCCTCAATGCGGCGACGAGACTCTGCGCCAGCCTTGCTCGAGGCTGCCTCTTCATCGGACACCTCGGCAAGAAGAATCTTGTTCGGAGTGATAAAGCGACACATCTCATCAATGTGAGCTGCAAAGCTCATGCCAAAGACGGGAGTTCCGTCTTCCTTCTCGTCGAGGATGCCCAGTCGATAGTCGTCGTCCTCGAGCATAGGCTGCGGAAGCCAGATAACCTTGTTGAGGTTGTAGATGCGTTTATACTCGGCCTCTACTTCCTCTTTCGTGAACTCGGGATTACGCTTGCGGCATTCCGTGTCCTCGATGGCGATTAGAGTGCCGTGACCGTCAAACTCGCGGTCGCCGCCCTCCGAAACCATTTCGGAATTGACAATATCGAAGCAACCGAGCGCAACCGCCATGTGAACGGCTGCCTTACGTGCGGACTGGCACTCCGGGGAGTTCTTGTCCCACACGCCGTAATAGGTCCAAGCGGGGTTGACCATATAAGAATGGCCTTTATCGTCGACCATGATGCTGGGGCCGTTGTCGCGGACATAGAAGTTGGAGTCTTCGAGCTGCGTGATCTCAATGCGATCGAGATCAACCCCCTCCTCCTTCAGGCGCGAGCAAGCCTCCTCATAGGAGCCGGGGGTGCCGCAATTGAGGTTGACCGTAACGTCGCCATACTCGAGCAGAGCCTTGATCACGTCAACGCAGGGCTGGCGGTTATCGTAACCCTCTGCACGGATGTAATCGGGAAGCCATGTCACATAGACGTTGGAGCGCTTCTCGAACTCGCCCGGCATACGATAGTTCTCGTACATGGTTGGTCCTTCCGTCGGGTTTCCCGCGATGCTGTCCGGCCGCGACAATAGCGGGGTTTCACCTGCTATAGTACTACTATACCTACCGTTCGGTAGATAGTTTTGAATAATTGCCGCTCGCCTACTGATACATACCGTTCACCGTATATAGTGGTCATGTTTGGACACGAATTGATGTTCCGTTGCCATCCTTAATAATGTTGGTAGTGCGGAAATGATTTGCAATGGAGAAATGCAGCGTGAGCACAAGAAAAAAAATATTGGACGCAATGTACGATCTTGTGGCAGAAGTCGGTTATGACAAAGCGTCTATCGGAAAGATTTGCGACTTTGTCGGTATATCCAAGCCGTCGGTGTACTACTACTTTCCCTCTAAAGAGGAGATTTTCACTACGCTCTTGGACAGCATGTTTCCGACCATCGACTATCAGCGCGACTACTCGCTAATAGTCGATAGGGACGGGTTCAAGGCCGCGCTTATCGAGCTCGGCAATTCAGTTATAGGTGGCTATCGAAGCGATGAAAAGCGCCGGCGCGTGCTGGCCGAGGTTAGCGTTCAAGCAAATCGAATTCCTGCAGTTCAGGAACGTCAAGCGACGGCGACCAAACGAACCATGGATGCGCTTAAAGACATCCTTCTTCATGGTGTAGAGATTGGCGCGTTTTCCGATAGCGCCGACGTAATGCTCTACGTACAAATTCTTTATACCGTTCTGGAGGGAGCAAGCAATACGGTCGCTCAAGGTGAGGATATTGATGAGAAAGCGGTTTGGGCGGGAATAGTCGAGCTTATGTTCAAATAAACCAGCCAAGCTGAAGCGCATGTTGGCACCCATGGTGCCTGCGGGCAACCTTTAAAACGAAAACAGGGGTCGACTCCAGTCTGGCTTGGAGTCGACCCCTGTTGCATGGCAATCTATGCCGATGCAAATCGGCGCTTATTACTTTTCAGCAGCCTTATTGAGAAAGCCGGAAACGATAGCAAACGCAGCAATCATAAGGTTGCAGGCAATGCAGAAGATAAATACTCCCTGGAATGACCCTGCCATGCCGTAAACCTTCATCATGACCGGCATTCCAAAAGCACCGACGACATAGCCCGCTGAGCAAACGATCGAATAGATCCTTCCAAAATCGCGTGATCCAAAGAGCGAGAGGAGAAGCATCGGCATTGCGGTTCCAACGATGGCGAACATGACATCGTTTACACCAGCTGCAATGATGGAAACGGTCTCATTGCTTCCGCCAATGATAAGAAGCAGGAATGAAAGAATGCTGACACCTGTCCATGCGACCGTTGCTTTAATAGCGCCAAGCTTGTCGCATGTTTTGCCCACGAAGGGATTTAGGAAGATATCGGAGAGTGAAGCTGCCGAGACCATTAAGCTTCCTACGATAGGATTGAAACCGACCTCGCTTGCATAGGTTGGAAACAGCTGGTTCATGCAGCAGGTGAGCTGCGCCACGCAAAGCAAGAGGACACAGAGAATAAAAGACGGCGTTTTCGCGGCATCGCGGAGTGCCATGCCCGAAAGGACATCTTCCTGCTCATCGGCGCTGCAGCTCTCATGGGTTTCGGAGGCGGTCTCTCCGTACGGAAGCATATTGCGATCAGAGGGGTTAAGGCGAATGATAAATGCGCTTGCAGGCAAAATCATAGCTGCAGAAACGGCCGCAAGCACGATGTATCCCGTACGCCAGCCTTGCTGCTCGATGACCAGTGTAATGACAGGACTCAATAACAGCGTGCAGAGAGAATTAACGCCCCAAGCGAGGCCGATGGCGAGACCGGACGATTTGCTGAACCATTGGTCAATGACATCGGACATGCAGACGCCCGTTGTAAACGAAAAGCAGATGCCGATCACTGCGGCGGAGACGGTGAACATCCAGACCTCGGTGTAGAACGCCATTGCGGCGCCGGCGGCAATAAGGACGAGTTCAATGCAAATATGCCATGGTTTGCCGATTACTTTTGGAATGAAGCGACTCAAAAGCGGAAGCCCAAGCGCAAGGCCAAGAAGAATCGCGGTGAAATAGAAAGAAAAAGAAGTGTAGTCAAAGCCCAGATCTTCACATACTGGAGCAACGAATGAGCCGGCAATAATGCTATATGTGCCAGTTGTTCCGGCGGACATTAAGCCGAGCGCAATAACGACGACCCAAGCAAATGCGCCGCTTTCACGGAGACAATCTTTTTTGGCTGGTGTGGCGAGAGTCATGGTTGCTCCATTTCTATCGGCAATACATCCTATATGCCTACCGATAGGTATATAAACCAGAGGACTCTTCGTCAAGCATTAAGCGGGGAGAGGGAGTTCTTAACCTGCCGAACGGTAATTAGACCCCGTTTTCGCAAGGGTCTCAATGTGACAAAGGGACTGTCCCTTTGTCACATTATTCGGAGCGCAAGGCTTCCACGGGGTCTTTTTTGGAGGCGCTGCGGGCAGGCAGTAGACCGGCAACGACCGTCAGCAGCACCGAAATTGCAATGAGCACCAGCGCATCCTGCACGGGCAGGCTCATCAGGTTGGGGACCTGTTTGGCCGCAAGCGCCCATGCATTGACCGGGAAGCTCACGAGCACCACGACGACAACGGCAAAGACACCGGCGATGAGGCCCTCGATAAAGGTCTCGGCGTTGAACACGTTTGCCACGTTGCGCTTCGACGCACCGATCGCACGTAGGATGCCGATCTCCTTCTTGCGCTCCAGCACGCTGATGTAGGTGATGATGCCGATCATGATGGAGCTCACGACCAGACTGATGCTCACGAATGCGATGAGCACCAAACTGATGGTGTTCACGATGTCGGTCACCGAACCCATGATGATACCCATGTAGTCGGTGTACGAGATTGCCTGTTCATCGTGGCCGGCAGCTTTGACCTGCTTGTTATACGCATCGATGCGATCGAGCACGCGCTCCTTGGCCTCAAAGTCGCGCGGGAAAATCTTAACCGAGATGGGGTCTGCCTCGTCCGCATAGCCCAGCGTGGTCAAATTGTTGTCGTAGGTGAGCTTCGACGCCTTGGCATAGCTCATCATGAGCGAACTCAGGTCCTCGGCGTCCATGTTGAAGTGGATGGCACGAGCAAAGGCGCTCGCATCCACGCGCATGGCGCCCGCCAAGTTGGCAAAACTCGAAGACATCTGCGTCGCCATCTGGTCCATAAGCCCTGCCGCGCCCGCCTTGAGCTGAGCCGATACCGTCGTCGCGATCTGCTCACTGATCGTCTTCGTCACCTGATCCATAGCCTGCTGCAGATACGGAGCCAGCTGCTTTTGCACATAGTCGGTCATCGCCTGCTGCAGCCGCTCGGCCAGGGCATCGCCGCCGAGCGCTTTGAGCTGGGTCAGGATTTGCTGGGCTGCCGTATCACTCTCAAGATACGCCGAGAATGCGGCAGCAAGCTTTGATGCGTCCTTAAGATCTTCGGGCGACAGCGCCTTAAACTGATCAGACTGCAAAAAGCCCTCAAACAGCTGGTTGGCTAGTGTTCCCACCTGCTGCATTTGCTCGGGCGTAAGTTCCAGGCCGTCAAAGATACCCGAAAAATCTGGGGTTGGCGCTTTGGCCATAATGTCGCTGAAGTCGATGTCCTTCCCAACGCCCGAAAGGTCAATATCCAGCCCGGATAAGTCGATACCAGAAAGGTCGATACCGCCCGCCGCGCCCGAGAACGCAGATGCATCGAACGAGAACGCGCTCTTGAGCGCCGCCTCGTCCACGCTGAACATACTGCCCAGATCCACGCCCTGTTTGGCCTCGCCTTGCAGTTCGTCGAAGGTTTTGCCCGTAAAGACATCCGTCTCGGGGTGGGCGAGTTGCTCTTGCACAATCTGCGAATCGGCGGCGCGCTCCATAAGCTGGCGAGTCAGCACATGCGTATAGGCAATGCCTGGAGACAACGCACTCGCGTTGGCGGTCTCGTTGGGTCGCACCACGCCCACAATGCGAACATCGATACCGTCGGCAACCTTGTCGGCCATAAAGTCGGTGTCGCCAGACATATCGGTCCACATGCCGGTCTCTTCGTTTTTGCGATACGCATCGGCCGGCGACAGCATCTTAAACGTGGTAGACAGCGCATCGTCGTAGGTAAAGTCGGTGCCGGTTTCGGGCGTTTCGACCTTGCCGTCGGCCGTCATGGCACTGTTAACCAGGTCGTTGAGTTCATCGATATCCAGCGCACCGATGCTGTAGAGCGTGTAATCGCCCACCGTGCCACGGCTCGAAAGCACCATCACGGCTTCGTTAGCAGACGTAGGCCAATGCCCCGCCACGACATCGTACTGGCTGTCGAGCAAGCTCTGGTCGTCGATCATCTCGTTAAAGACCGAGGTCCCCATGGACTCCATGCTCACCGTCGCCGCCGAGCTCGCGCCCCCGCTCATGGCCTCGGTCATGGCGTTGGGCACCAGCCGGACAGGCTTCTCATCGCCCTTCCCGGCACGATAGACAACCGGCGATACACCGTAGCCGTACTGAATGGCGTTGACCTCTTTATCGATACCGTCGCCACCGGCATCGAGCCATGCCTTAAAGCTCGTCATGTCGTTGGACTTAACGCTCGCGAACATATCCTTTACGGCCGTGACCACGGGAATCTTATCGGTTCCCTTAGCCTTGCCGCCGGCACTGTCGTCGGACGAATCCACGTTTTCAGGCGAGTCATCATCCGCAGCCCCCTGCCCGCCCATCATGGACGACAGGTCGTAATCCTGCTTGGAAATGGTGAGCGGGTAGCTCGAGAGCGTATCCTCCTCGACCTTTTTGATGTAGCCGTTTACGCCGTTGGACAGCGCCAGAATCGCCGCAATGCCGATAATGCCAATCGAGCCTGCAAAGGCAGTCATGGCCGTGCGGCCCTTCTTGGTCATGAGGTTTCGGGCAGAAAGCCCCAGCGCCGTCACAAAGCTCATCGAGGTTTTGCGCGTAGGCTTTGCCTCGCGACGCGCGGCCTTGGCAGCATCAAAGGGGTCGGAATCGTCGGTGATCTTGCCGTCCGCCAGATTGACGATACGCGTGGCGTACTGGTACGCCAGGTCGGGATTGTGCGTGACCATGATAACCAGGCGGTCGCGCGCAACGTCTTTGAGCAAATCCATAACCTGTACGGATGTCGTTGAATCCAAAGCGCCAGTCGGCTCGTCGGCAAGGACGATCTCAGGGTCATTGATCAGGGCGCGGGCAATGGCCACGCGCTGCATCTGTCCACCCGATAGCTGGCTCGGGCGCTTGTTAACGTGCTCGCCCAGGCCAACCGCCTCGAGCGCCTCGCGCGCACGCTGGCGGCGCTCGGCATGCCCCACACCTGTGAGCGTGAGCGCCAGCTCCACGTTTTCCAAAATGGTCTGATGTGGAATGAGGTTATAGCTCTGGAACACAAAGCCGATGCGGTTGTTGCGATAGGCATCCCAATCGCGATCGCGAAAGTCCTTGGTCGAGATGCCGTCGATGAGCAGGTCGCCGGAATCGAAATGATCCAGTCCGCCGATGACGTTGAGCATCGTAGTTTTACCCGAACCCGAGGGACCCAGAATGGCCACGAACTCGTTATCGCGAAAAGACAGGCTTACGTTGTCGAGCGCCACCTGCGTAAACGACTGCGTAACGTACCTTTTGCAAATACCTTTGAGCTCCAGCATGGACGGCAACCTCTCCTGCGCAGGCACCCTGCCCGCTCTCCTCCGCCGTTCGTATTCGACGCGTTTGTCCTACTCTATCCCCATTTTTTGCCGACGCCAGTGAGGAATGTAACAAACCGCGCCAAAAAACGAACGGGACGGCGCCCAAAAGAAGAGGTCCCGAGCGGGACCTCTATATGGTGGAGCTTATCTTGAAAGGTAGCGGACTACTTCGCACAGCGGCGCACGATCTTCGCCATGCTTTACGCGTTTTCTACTGCTCGCTATTCGCAATCGCCTGGTCAATAAGCTTGTCGAGCGCTGCGCGCTGCTCAGCGGAGCTGATGGCTCCCACGATTGGATCCCCTACGATGTTGCCATTCTGATCGATGACATACGTTGTCGGGAACGAGAACAAATTTGACGTAAACTTACCGGCATCGCTATCCGACTTGAACCAGATGTTCTTATACGTCACGCTCTTCTTGCTCAGCACGTCCTTGGCATCTGCAATCTCGCCCTTGTTGCCATCGAGCGTAAAGGAATTGACGCCCACGACCTGGCCGCCCTTCTTGGCGAGCTCCTTATTCAGGTCCTCAAGGTCGCCCAACTCACCCACGCACGGCTTACAAGTGGTGAACCAGAAGTTCATGACGGTGACCTTGTTCTTAGAGAACAGCTCGTCGCTGCTCACGTCGTTGCCATCCAGGTCTTTGCCCGTAAAGCTGGGGAACTTCGTCGTCTCGCTCGAAGCATTGGCACCAGCCGTCATGCCAGCGGTCGAAGCGTCGACGCTCTCGCCTGCACTCGGCGTGCTTCCACAGCCGGGGAACTCCTTCTCCAGGCTCTCGAGCTTGTCCTCGATCTCCTTGATCTGCTGTGCACCGGCCTTGAGTGTCTTAAGCTCATCCGCCGTGAACTCATCCTTGGCGCCGTCGATGGTCTTGAGCAGAAAATCGCCGTAATTGCTGCCATCCTCAATCATTGCCGAGTCTTTATTTGCCGCATTGAATACCTTTTCCCACAGCGCGTTATCACTCGAAAAGATATCGTTCTCCTTTTGCATGAGTTTTGCATACAGCTCGGCGGCCTCGTCGGCATTGGCCGGCTTCTGCGCAGTGAGCTCTGCGATCTTAGGATCGGAGCTCGCAGATTCGCTCGCATTGCCACCGGGCGCCGAACATGCCACAAGGCACAAGGCCAATACCGGCACCATAAACAGGGCCGCAATCTTAGAAAGCTTCATAGTCATTCCTCCGTTTTGTCGAAGCTTGTTTACTTTTTATCGGCGGTCAAGGGAAGCTTTTCCGCCGACACATCCAGGCCATAGCGATAGCTGATGGCATCGACAGGACAGGCCCCGATGCACTTTCCGCACCGGATACATTCGGCATGATTAGGCGCGCGGACCACATCAACGTCCATCTGACAAACCTTTGAGCACTTGCCACACGAGACACATCTGCATGCATCGACCCGAATCCCCAGTAGGGACACCTTATTCATGAGCGCATAGAACGCGCCGAGCGGGCAAATCCATTTGCAGAAGGGGCGGTAGAACAAAACGCTCAGCACTACCACGGCAATGAGAACGACAAGTTTCCAGGTAAAGAGCTGCCCCAGCGCAGATCGAATGCCGGCGTTGGCAATGGCCAGCGGAATGGCGCCCTCGAGCACACCCTGCGGACAGACGTATTTGCAAAAGAACGGATCGCCCATCCCCACATCGTTGACCACCAGCACCGGCAGCAGCACCACGGCAAACAACAGCACGACGTACTTGATGTACGTGAGCGGCTTGAGCTTTTTCGTGGAGAACTTTTTGCCGGGAATCTTATGAAGCAGCTCCTGCAGCCAGCCAAACGGGCATAGAAAGCCGCATACAAAGCGTCCCAGCAGCACGCCGAGCAAAATGAGCGTACCGGTGACGTAGTAAGAAAAGTTGAACTTGGATGAACCCACCACCGACTGGAACGACCCGATGGGGCACGCACCCGATGCCGCGGGGCACGAATAGCAATTAAGTCCAGGTACGCAGACTGTTTTTCCCGCGCCCTGATAGATGCCGCCTTTGGCAAAGTTTGGCAGGTGAATATTGGTGATGAGCGTCGCCGCCGCCTGAATGAATCCGCGAAATCGGGCCAAAACATGCGACGCAGTGTTTTCTCTTTTATCCAATTCCGATACACTCCAAGCACAGCCTAATCGCTTTGGCCAGCACGGCATCCGCCTCGCCACGCATAACGCCAAAGCACACCATGGCAATTCCGACGATCAACAAAGCGACCTGTACCACGGGTTTTACCGCTTTGAACAACACGACCACTCCTTTCGTTACGCGACCATTGGACCATATCGACTATAAAATCCGTGTTAAGCGCGATTTGGAATGTGCAAGGAGACTGTTATGCGTATTTTGATCGTCGAAGACGAGCGAGCACTGTGCGACACGATCGCACGCAGCTTGCGAAACCTGGCATACAGCGTCGACTGCTGCCACGATGGACGGGAGGCGCTCGATCTGCTGAGCATCGAAGTCTTTGACCTCGTGGTACTCGACCTCAATCTCCCCCGTATCGACGGCATGACCGTGCTCAGGGAACTTAGGAAAACCGACTGCGAGACCAAGATACTGATTCTGTCCGCGCGTGGCGAAGTATCCGATAAAGTCGCCGGACTCGATGCCGGCGCCAACGATTACCTTACCAAGCCGTTTCATCTGGACGAACTTGCGGCAAGGATCCGCAGCCTTACCCTCAGGCGCTTCGCACAAAGCGACATAGTATTAACCTGCGGAAAGCTCCGCTTTGATACCAAGGCGCGCATCGCTTCCGTGGACAGCGAGGCTCTATCTCTTACACGCAAGGAAACGGGAATCTTGGAATATCTGATGCTTAATCAGGGGCGTCCGGTAAGCCAAGAAGAGCTTATCGAGCACGTTTGGGATAGCAGCGTGAACAGCTTTAGCAACGCAACCCGCGTTCACATCTCGTCGCTCCGCAAAAAGCTACGCAGCGCTTTGGGATACGACCCGATTCGCAATCGGATTGGAGAGGGCTACGTTATGGAGGATAGCGAATGAAAAGGCTTTCGCTGCAATGGCGCATAACGATTATGACGGCACTGCTCACGTGTGCAGCATGCGTGCTGACGAACTGCCTGGTCGGCTATACGGGCATGCGCTACATGGATGCCATCGGCAGCGACATCTCGGCCTTTAACGCTGCCAGCGCGGATTCGCCCCAGGTGTTCGACCCAACGAAAACGGCCCTCGATGACAAGGTCACAATCGTCGTAAACGACGCACAGGAGTCTTTTGGCACGACAGCCTGGTACATCACGGCTGGAGTCACACTCCTTGGCGGCGCGCTGGCATACTTTGTGAGCGGCCGTGCACTCAAACCGCTACGGGCTTTTGCAGCCCAGGTTGAGCGTGTGCAGCCTGACAACCTAAGCGAAATCAGACTCAGTGAAGATGTGCCCACCGAGCTACAACGATGCAGTGCCTCTTTCAATGACATGATCGACCGTCTTGGCGAAGGGTTCTCTGCACAGCGTCAGTTTACCGGCAACGCCGCACACGAGCTGCGCACCCCGCTCGCCCTTATGCAAGCACAGATTGAACTATTCATCTCCGAGCACTCCGGTTTGCAACCCGAAACAGCCGAGCTGCTCGGCCTGCTACAAGAACAAACTGAGCGCATGTCTCGAATGACCAAGGTATTGCTCGAGATGAGTGAGCTCCGCAGTGTCCCTTGCGGGGACGCTGTTGAACTCGGCCCCCTGTCCGAAGAGGTCCTCACCGACCTTGCGCCACTTGCCGAGAATAAGGGCGTAGCCCTCAATTGTGCTGGAGACGCTTTAGTAATCGGGAGCGACACGCTCCTCTATCGGCTGGTGTTTAACCTGGTCGAAAACGCTATCCGCTATAGCCGCACCGACTCGAGCGTTACCGTCTCCATCTGCGACAACGACAGCCACGTGTTCCTGCGAGTCGAGGACCAGGGCCCGGGAATACCCAAGCAGTACCGTGAGAGCATCTTCCAACCGTTCTTTCGTCTAGACAAATCCCGCAGCAGGGCATACGGCGGCGCAGGACTCGGACTAGCGCTCGTTTGGGAGATTGCAGCTCTTCACGGTGGCACAGTGGAGGTCGAAACAAGTTCCGAGAACGGGACCGTGATGCTCGTGACCCTCTCAAAGGGGCCCACCACGTGATCCGACTGTCCAGGAGTCCCACTCGACATTGTGAAACGCGTCCCAAAACTTGGACATGAGAAATGGGAGACAAGTTCGCATCTATGCCGAGGACGAAGTCCTGGCGGGGATTCAGGATGCGCAGAGGAAGCTTGCGGCAGAAAACCCCGACAGAGTCGTGACCGTCGGCGGCAACTGTATGGTGTCGCCTGCCCTCTTCGATTACCTGCACGGGAAATACGAGAACGTTGGAATCGTCTGGATCTATGCGCATCCGGATGTATCCACGCTGAATGATGGCTACCCCCAACGCTCACGCCATGGTACTTGGCAGCCTTTTGGAACAGGGTGCACCGCAACTCGTTTCGCGGATGCGGCATCCGGTGTTTAAGCCGAGCGATGTCCTGCATGTCGGGCTACAGCAGCTCCACGACTATCAGGAGGTTTGCTTAAACAAGCATAGGTGTTGCGGTTTTAGCCGATGTCCTCATGGAGGAAAACGACATGCTGGGTCTGTCTGATTAAAGTCCAACAGTTTCCATGAGGCATCTAGCGCGGTAAAAGCTAAAGACCCGGGAAACCCCAAACTGTCAACCATCTTTACGGGTGCAAGGGAAACGGGCAAGACAGCCCCCTCTCGCCCCTATCCGAAACGGCGCTTGAACACGGCTGGATTGCAGCGAATGTCTCCGCCATGCCCGGCATGCTCGAAGATATCATCGAGCACACAAAGGAGGCCGCAGGCCGTTACCTCTCGCAGCCCCATACACGCGTGAGCGGAGTTCAAGTTGGGCAGCGGGGCGGTTTAGCGCGCCAATACAATCAAATCGTGCACTTCCATAGCCTCTCGTCTACGTGGTGTACCGTCGTCTCCCCTTTTATCAGAGTTGGGCGATTTTCAGGCACCCGAGCTGAACTCAAATTGAACTCAACGATGCCTTATCGGTCGAGGGCGTCCTAGCGAGAATATACAGAGGCGCACATTTCGCAGGGAACCTCCCATTCGTTATCATATCGGGATGCTGTCAAGGCAGCGTCAATGCGTTCGACCTACACCTTCTCGCTTTTCGAGGCCTCATCTGCAGGACCATCGGAATCGATACGGAATCGATCGGATACCATTCATCCGAAGCAATCACCTTATGGAGCATCTGGAGATGCAGGTCGACATAGTGGCAGAACGCCTTGCCGCATTCCACGAGAGGCGCATTGTTTCTCTCGTTGGGCTCGGCTCCAAAATTAAACTCGACCTCATAGCCCTCCCCAGGCACACCCATGCTCGGCAGAATATCAATGGAGAAGTGGACGAATCCAGACGTCACCTTGTATACATCTTTTACCTTTGGATCGAACTTCTCGAGTAAGTCTTGAAGTCTTCCATCGGACATCTTCTCACCCGAGAAATCTTTCAGCTTGTTCACAGGCACACCTTGAAACACCTGCTTGAGAAAGTCATCCTGGTCTTCGGCGGCGAATAATGCGAATGTCCGCAGGCAGACTCCAACCTGTGCGCGGAGAAGCTGGGCGACGCAAACAAGATTCCTCGACTCGAGCATGGAGATGAATCCGTCTATCAGTCTCATCGCATACTCAGAGGAGGATGCCAGATATAGATCCCATTGGGTAAAGTCGCCGTTCATGAAGGGAATCACTGCATTGCGCTCGGCGACTCTCAAGGCACTCAGGCTTTGTTCTATTTTCTCAGCTTCTTGTTTGAACTGTTCGCTATCCAAAATGCCCCCAAATGCCGGCTTCTCAACAAATCAAAAAAGCAGGAGAGACAGAGATTAGGTTCCTGCTCCACTGAACCCGCGCTTCCAGTCGAGACACTCCTCCTCGAAGATCTCCCCAGAGTCCCGTCTCTCGCGCCCCTCACGGAACTGTCCATATCAGTGTAGCCAATCCAAGCACAGCCCCACCGCACGGCCCAGTCGCTTCCGGTCCTGCGTGGCCCCGTGAAGGCGGAAGGGCGTGGTTGTCGTCATCGCGTTCCTTTCTCCTCATACCTTTTTGGGCATGCGTCACGGGCCCCCGCGCGGCGCTGAGAGCGAATCGGCGCAGGCTTGGGGCCAGTTGCGTAGAGGTTGAGGTTCGGGTTTCGCCGGCTTACGCAGCTTGGCGGGCAGAGCGCCCGGGCTCGCTGCGCCTAGGGCGCGGCGGGATCCGCGACGCCGGAGGTGTCGATCTCGCCCAGATTGGCGAGCTGCTCGATGAGGGGGAGGCCCATCGGGTCGTCCACCTCGACGCCGCCGAGCACGATGGTGCTGTCGCGTGTGTCTATTTGGGTTGTGAACACGGCCGGGTCGAAACCCGAAGCGATAAAGCCAATGCCCGCGAGGACAACACCCGCGGCAACGAGCCCGCCCGCCACGGTGAGGTAGATCTTCTTCGCACTGGTCATGGTACTCACTCCTTTCTACGCCGCGAGATGCGCGGCAGCGCCGCCCTTCTCGCCCTTACCCTTCCAGAAGGGCGAGGCGGCCTTCCTCGCCCAGAGCGCCGAGAGGCGCGCAATTTGTTTTGAGGCTGCCCAAGCGCCAGCACCAACGAAGAGCGCCACGCCGACGAGGCCGAGCCCCACGCCCGCCGAGGCGAGGGCGTACGGGAAGTGGCCGATGATGACGCCGCTTACGGCAAGCAGGAGCCCAACTACGCCCACGCCCCCGAGTGCCACCGCGACGATCCACACGCAGAGCGCCAGCACCCAGATGCAGATATAGACCGTGACGGCCACGGCGGCGAAGGCGGCGAGCAGCGGCACCCACACCGGGGAGCCCACGATGGCCAGCACCCACAGCAGCGCGGTGCTGCGCCGGCGCGTCCTCGCGATCGCGCGCGGCACGGCGGGCAGGTCGTCGAGCGTGGCCTCCGCCACCTCGCCGGGCGTGCCCATGGCGGCCACGGCCTCCTCCTCGCTCATACCGTCCTCCATGCGGTCGGCGATGGCCTCCGCATAGAACGCCTTGGTCTCCTCCACCTGCTCGGCCGGCAGGCAGGCGAGCAGCTCGCCCAACCGGCCCAGAAACTCATCGCGCGTCATGGTGCGCCTCCTCAACGTATGCGTAAATCTCCCGTACGGACGGCCACTCGGCCAGGAACTCCTCGATGCGCGCTCGTCCGTCGTCCGTGATGCGGTAGTACCGGCGCAGCCGCCCGTTGTGCTCGGCGGAGCGCGCCGTGATGCACCCGGCCTTCTCCAGGCGCTTGAGCAGCGGGTAGAGCGTCGACTCCGTGAGTCCCATGCTCGCCGGTACGTCCTTCACGATCTGGTAGCCGTAGGACTCCTCGCCGGAGACGGCCGCGAGCACGCAGGCCTCCAGGAAGCCGCGCTTCATCTGTGCCTCCATCCGCACACCTCCTCTCGTCATATACTGTGCTATACACACTATACGATGCAAGGTATTAGACGTCAACTCTCATCGCGAAGGTTCTCCGGCCCCTGCGCGCTGCGAACGTGATGTCGCGGGACGGTTGGCATTATGCATGAAACGTCAAGTAACGCTCTTTTGATCCACTTCCACTCGGCCCCATATGCCTTGCACAACGCCCCCTTCGACCTCGGAATCAAGAGAGCCGCTAGGCTGGACATGCCGGACGGTAAGGTCCTGGACGCCATGGTGGACTTCTCCGATGCCATGGGGGTCACGGGTCTACGCCGATGGAGGCCCACACACGCGGCAGGGCTCGCCCGTCACCGCTGGTCGCCGGACAGTCCCCACGCCTCGCTCGCCAACGCGCAGGCGACAGCAGCAGTCCAGCGCTGGCTGGAGACGCCGGAATGCCCAGAAGATGCGTTTCCCATCGCTGCGGCAGAGCTTTTTGTAGGGGCGGCAATTTTTCCTAATGTCGAGGTCAGCTAGGCTTCAGTAGCCACCTTGGGAGCATCGCCAATAGACTCTTCCTTTATACGTTCGGCATAATCGTAGGCGATACCCACAAATTCCAGTCCCGAGCAACAGGAGTACAATTGCTGCTATTGTTGCCGGCTGTTGGGAGATGGAAGATGGACTGCGATGGCTACCCATGCGTTCCCATGCCGTTGATGTGCACTGCCTTTGTGCCGGGGCAGATTGACGCTGCGGTTGCAGGCATTTCCGACCCCGATTCGCGCGCCATTGCCACGGCAGAAGCGCTGTACTTTCGCGGACAGGCCACCCTCGCCGCCGAGACAGCACGCCCCCATCTTGACGCCACCGACCCCGCACTGCGCTATTCCGCATGCTTTATCTGCGGATATGCCAGTCTGTCGCTCAACCGTATCGCCGATGCCCGCCGTTGCCTTGCGGGCATCCTCGATACGCCAACTGACGAGGAATCGCCCGCCGTCCACGCCACGCATATCCTGTTCGCCTCGGCCGCGAGCGTCCTGCTGCACTTGCCTTCCCCGTATTCCGCCGAAGAGTTTTATCCGCTTGCGGCGCATCTGCCCGAAGGCCTGCGCCTGTTCGCCAGCTACGTGATGGCGCATGCCCTGTACCTGCGCGGCGAATATGGCCGCAGTCTGGGCATGGCGGAAAACGCCCTGATCATGAAACAGGGAAGTTATCCCATCTCGGAACTGTTCCTGCACCTGGCAGCTTCCATGGCATGCATGAGCCTCAAGGACATCGACGCCGCAAAAACGCACTTCGGAGCTGCTTGGAACATTGCGCGCCCCGACGGCCTCATCGAGCTCATCGGCGAGCACCACGGCCTTTTACAGGGGCTCATCGAGGCGTGCCTAAAAACGCAATACCCTGACGACTTCGCGCACATCATCGAGATCACATACCGCTTCAGCTACGGCTGGCGGCGCATCCACAACCCCGATTCGGGCGAGGACGTGGCTGACGACCTGACGACTACAGAGTTCACCATGGCCATGCTCGCCTGCCGCGGATGGACCAACGCCGAAATCGCACGCCATATGGGAGTATCGCCGGGCACTGTCAAAAACCGCCTATCCAGTGTGTATGCAAAGCTTGGCATCGGCACGCGCACCGAACTGGTCGCGCATATGCTGCGTTAGCGGCCAGACTGCCTAGCGCAGCATGCGCGCTCCGGAGCCCCGGCGCTTCACTCGCTCAAATTGGACATTTTGGCCCCCGGACGGCACTACCGCCACGGGGCGCCTTCTCGCAAAATTGGATTATTTCCACCGATATTTGCGGGATGGGAGCCCAAGATGCTTGATCGCCGTTCGTTACTTGTCGCCGGAGCGTCCTCGTTAGCGAGCATTATGTTGCCTCGCGTGCCGGGAAGCGAAAATGCCTTCCTGCTGCCGTTCACGCCCACCGCGGCCTATGCCGACGAAGAAGACCCCTTCAAGGTCCTGGTGCTCTCGCGCACCATGTTCGGCGTGGTGGTGGTCGACGTCGCCAACAAGAATACGCCTATCGCAGGCGCCAAGGTCACGCTCACGTCGCGCTACGCCGCAGGCAAGCAGCTCGCCGCCACGACCGATGAAGAAGGCACGGCCATCTTTGAGGTCGCCCCTCTTTCGGAAGGCTACGTGGACGAGGCAACGCTTCTCGACGCGTACGACTTTAACGGCGGCATCTCCATTAGCATGGCGGGCTACCGCGATGTCGAGATTCCCCTTGCGCGTATCCAGGGCGGCACCGCCATAACCGCACCCACACGTCCGCTCTCCGATGGCGAGCCGTACTTCCGCCAGCTCACGTTCGACGAATGGGACATCCAGTACGCCGACGCCACGTTTATGGCAATGCCAGCGGACGAAGCGGCAAACGACCAGCCCGACACGCACGCTTTTACCGTGCAGGCTCATCTGCCGCAGGGCGGGCAGGCAACATTGCATATCAATAAAGTGATGCCCGCTGCGGGCAGCTCAACCGAAACCGTCACGCAGATTGGTCAGATCAAGGCCAGCGCATCGGGCGTGGACAATCTGGCGACATTCACGCTGGAAGACAAGTTCCTCGATGCAGCGTCGAGCCTTCTGGAAGAAGGATGCAAGTTGCGCTTTGTCCTCGACTACCAGGGCAAGACCTACACACTCTCCTCCCCCATGGCCGTTGTCACTGCGCCGGCCGCAAAGGCAGAATCGGGCTCGACCACTATCGTCCCCACTACCATGGACCAAGAGATCACTCCGTTTGATTTCCCCGCGGCGTTTCCCGGCATCGGCGGCAATAAGTTCACGTGCTGGATGCCCACATTTCCGATCCTCTTCGATTTCTCGTTTGCTGGATACGTGCTGTTTGGCGGAGGATACAAACCAGCCAGCTATATGAACGATTCGGGCAATCCGGATCCGGAGTACTGGAAGAAGTCGCCGCGCGAGTCGGGCGCCAAGCAGGCAAACCGCTACCTCGACGAGATGGAGGGGAAGTGGAATCAGTACAAGAGTATGAGTGCCGGTTCGGGCACCGACCCAAGAAACACCAAGCTCCTTCGCCACCATTGCACGCCGCTGTTCACGATGGATATCGCCACACAGCTGTACGGCTCGCTCGCCTACGATTGGGTGGGCAAAACCTGGGGTGACAACAACGACCCCGCATACGGCAATATCAAGGCCCTCTTCCAGGTAAGAACCGACCTCAATTGGACCGAGCAGTTTACCCTAGGACCGGTGCCGTTTTTCCTAAACGTCAACCCCTGGGTGCTGGCAAAACTGGCGCTCGCCGTGGGTGCCCACACGCACGGCAGCGGCGCGGCGTTTTTTAAAAACATATCGCTCGACTATTCAAACACCTCGGGCTCATTCACCATCCAGATCGGGCTTGCCGTCACCTTTGGCGCCGGCGTTGCAGGCGTCGCTTCGTCTGCCGTGCGCGGCGCCGCATCCCTCACGCTGTTCATTGGGTACGAGAAGGCAGATGGACACCAGCTTCCGCGGCTGCGTGTAGGTGCAGACGTCGATGTCGATGTGATACTCCAGTTCGTAATGTTCAAGTGGACCACCAAGGCTTGGTCGGGGTCGTGGCCCACACTCATCGATTCGTGGAATATGTCGGTGAACAATGGCGACCAGTATGTGCTCCAGCGCTCTGAGCTCGCATTGGGTGGAGATACGCCCTACACGCTGGATGCCCGCTTCGGCACGCCCGGCAACGCCGAGGCAGGTGGTGTGCCGCAGTTTATCGCGTCGGCCACCATCGTCACCAACGCCGAGCTGCTCGCACGCGCCGAGGTTAAGGCCACTGCCGTAAACGTCGCGCCCGTCGTGCGCGATTGGGACCGATCGGTCGCGCGCATTGAGCTCGAGGCAGATGCAGAAAGCGACGACACGGGACAGATCGAGCATTTCGTCCATGCACTGATAGGGAACGACGAAAACGCCGCGCCGATGTACGAGTACACCTATATCGGGCAGGCGACGAACGCTGTTGCGGACCCCAACGCCAATTCTGCCGGTGTATCGGAGGACGAGCGTGGCGGCATCAAACCCTCGAGCGACAACGTACTGTTTACTGGCGTGCTCAGCGAAGCTCACATGAAACTGGCAATTATCGCCGGCGTAGAATGCCTGTTCCGCATCGCCTCGGTGCGCTACGGCGACAATGGCCGCTCGCGCCTGGTGGTGCACGCAAAGGCAAACGGCACGTGGTCCGCTCCCACGCCCGTGGACTTCCCCCTTGGCTTTGGCGAGGGCGACGTGGAGCGCGACGGCATATACGATTACGACTTCGACGTGGTGGAATATACGGACGGAAGAGGAAACCAGGACGCCTACGTGCTGCTGGTCTCGGGCGAGCGCCGCGACGGCGACAACACCCTTTTCGATGTGGCGAGCACATCCGGCATACTGTCCGTTGTGCGCCTGCGCATAAGCAACGGCGGAGTTCGCGTGGTGTCGCATACGTCATGGCGCAGCATTTCGCGCGGCCGCCTGCAAGAGGATGGCTACCATTGCCTGCAGTGCCCACGCATCACGGTGGGCAAGACGCTGGTCGACGGGCGCCTGTCGGGTGCCTACCTCCACCGCCGCGGAGCCACCGCAGAGAAGGCGCTCGGCAGCGAGGCTGAGGTTGCGCTGGAGTGCTTTACCCTGTGGTCGGACGTTTCGGGCGACAGCCTGACGTTCCGCCAAGTTCTCCGCTTTCCGCAAGCACCGTCGAGTATCGAGCTGGGCGAGCCCGAGAATATCAACGGCAAAATGGTGACGCCCGTTGCGTACGAGACCGCAGACGGTTGCGGCTGCGCATCGTACGCCGTGATTGGCCAGTCCATTGCGGGCTGGGGCGTTATGCCACCAGACGCCACGGTACCCCATGCGGTGCCGTGGCCACAGCATTCGGGCTTTTTGGCCACTGTCAACGAGCAGCTGCAGCATATTACTTGGACGCGAGGCGCATCGGCATTTGCAACGCAGCCCGTGGGCGCCGCAGGCTGTGGCCCGGCATCGTTTAGCGTAAGCAACAACGGCAGGTGCGTGCTCTATGTAGAGAACACCGATGGCAAGGTGGGACAAACCTACGACGAAGAAGGCAACCCGGTAGCAGTGATGGGCAAGCACTTCCGCATCTTCGCCAGCACCTTGGCAGGCGATCTGTTCACGGAGCCGTTCGTGATGTGCGAGCTGGACCATCCCGTCGATCAGATAACGACATTTTTGACGTCGGGAGGCATGCTCTCCGCGCTCGCCACGCACATTGTGAGCGCGGAGAAGAGCGAGGCAGAGCTGCACGGCATCGAAGTACCCTTGGTAGCGTGTGCCACTCCGACGGGCGCGGTCGCTACCTCGGGCGCGGTGGTGCCCGGAGCAGCAGGCGAATCCTTCATGGTCACGGTGCGAAACGACGGCAACACCTTACTGACCGCCGGCACGATCGATCTGTACCGAGAGGGCTCCAGCCAGCCGTTCTCCAGCGCATCCATCGGATTCGGAGCGAACGCACGCATGGCTTCTACCTACGATCCAGAGCTTGCCGAAGACGCTTCGGCCAACGACATGGCACACGTGAAGTACGCGCTCGAGACGCTGGGCACACGTTTTGCAACGCACCCGCTGGTAGCCGACAACGGCAACGCCGTGCTGGCACCGGGTTGCACGGCACAGTTCCGCATGAGCTTCGCCATCCCCGAGAGTTGGAGCGACGAAGTGGGCAAACGCGTAACGCTGTATGCGAAGGCGCGTAATCTGGTGGCGCTCGATCCCGTGACGCTCGAGGAAATTCGACCGGGCGCAAACTCGACGCTGGGCGCCATTCTGCACGAGCTTCATGTGCCCGACGCGACATGCGAACGCTCAGAAGTTCAGGTCGGCGTATGCGACAGCGCGGATACGACAGGGCTTCACGACGCCCCGATGACAGTAGACGGCGATGGTGGCTCGAGTGGAGGTGGTTCCGACGGAAGCAGCTCCGGTGGCGGCAGTGGCTCTGTCAGCGGCAAGGACCACGGCAATAACAAGCGCTCCGGAAAAGCGGGCGCGCTTGCGGGCACGGGCGATGTCAACGCTCCCCTTACGGCAACCGCCGCAGCACTCGCCGCGGCAGGCGCCGGCCTTGTCGCCTACAGCGCCCGCCGCACGGCGCTCGAAACCGACACCGCCAATGAGGTCAATTCGGATAAGCCTCGCTAGCTCCTAGTTACTTTTGTGAGAGACGCCAACTCGGCTCATCGAACATCAAAATGGGCTGGCCCCGATAACTCGGAGCCAGTCCTGAGTCGCCTGACGTAAGAATCGCGGCGTTACTTGAGCTTCAGTGCCTCCATCATGGGCACGGCGGCATCCCAGTCGATCTTCCAGCCGATCGACACGCGGACGGTTCACCCGTTGCGGGAGCCGTCGCAAACAGCGTATGACCGTTGTCGGGACCGGTAAAGCGCAGCCACGTTATGCCGTTGCACTCGACCTGGTCGGTTGTTGTCTCCTTGCCTTCGTAGACCTGCTCTAGGCTTGCAACCTCTTCCTCCGGCGAGCGCGGGAAGATGCTGATGTTCAGGCGTCCTCCAGTCTCGTCGTGGAAGAAGTTTGCCTTTTCGCGCTCTTCGTCGGACGTATCCAGCGTGTACCCATCGGCGGCCTCGATGCTGTACGATGCGCAGTCGATGCCCGTTAAATCTGCCTTCTCGCCAGAATCGGCCACGCCGCCGGCCGCCTTGAACTCCTTGGTCTCGCAGTCTGTGGTGTCAAAGTGCATGGCCTCATGATTCTTGGCGGGGGCGTAAGCGTCTACGAACTCGACAGTGATGGGCCCGTAGTACGCCGTCTTGGGCGCCCAGAAATACACGTACTCAACGGTCTCGCCCGGACCGATATCTGGCCTCTCGGAAAGGTCAATTCCCTTGTGCAGATCATCGGGAGCCTCGCTTGCAACGTAGTCGAGCACGGCCGCCTTGCCGGAAGTAAACAACGGGTCGCCTGCCTCAAGATCGCCCTGGGCAGCATGCACGTTAAAGGAACTGAACGTCCTGTTCTTTGTGTTGTTGTTGGTAATCTTGATGTGCAGGTAAAAGCCGTCCTGCTTCTTGGCATCACCGCGATAGAACGTACCGTGAGCCACCGACTCATAGGTAATACCTGCCACCTCGACCGTCTGCGACTCATAGGCCTTGGCCTTCTTGGATTTCTCCTGCACAGGTGCGCTCCCGCCCGAGCCACTCGGCACATTACCGCCGCAGCCGGCAAGCGTACAAGCCAACACAGCCGAAAGCGTCACGGTGGGAATTCCTAACAGCAGCTTCTTCGTCATGGGCTTCATCATCCTCACCGCTCCTTTCGGCTTGCAGCTCATCCGTTGCCCGAGTCGCAAGTCGGCTCCGTGGCATCGGCTTCCACTATGAGCGTATGACGAAACGCGGCGCCGGCGAAGTGACCCACGGCCCAAATAACGACCCGCCAGCGTTCCTTATGGGCCAAAGGGACTCGCACACGCACGCCCGTGGCCCATAAAACGAGACGCTTGTCCCAATGTTCGATTCGATCCATCCGCAAACAAGGTAGGGCGCCTCCAGCCGCCTTCAAACTTACTCGGACAGAACCGACTCGGTTTTGTCCGAGTAAGCTCTTTCCATCCTAAGTTCGAACGGTTGTTCGATGGATTTCGTGTTGGTTGGAATCGCCTATGGGCTTGGCTATGCTACCTTGACTATCTATATGACTTAAACGCAGCAAAGGAGCACCGAGAGAGCGAGTATGGCAAAAAACACCGCAAACTATGGTAACGACAGCATCCGCCAGCTCAAAGACGAGGAACGCGTACGTCTTCGCCCTGCCGTTATCTTTGGCTCGGACGGACTCGATGGCTGCGCGCATGCCGCCTTCGAGATTCTGTCCAACGCCGTTGACGAGGCACGCCAGGGCTACGGCAAGCTCATCACCCTTACCGCCTTTCGCGATGGCTCCATTCAGGTAGAGGATAACGGCCGTGGCTGCCCGCTCGACTGGAACCCTTCCGAGAAGCGCTTTAACTGGGAGCTCGTCTTCTGCGAGCTCTACGCCGGCGGCAAGTACAACAACAACCAGGGCGGCGACTACGACTTCTCGCTCGGTACCAACGGCCTGGGCTCGTGCGCGACCCAGTACGCATCCGAGTACATGGACGTCACGGTTTGGCGCGACGGCAACAAGTACTCCCTGCACTTTAAGAAGGGCAAGGTCGTCGGTGCCAAAAAGAAGGCACTCGAGATTGAGCCCAGCAACGAGGACCGTACCGGCACCACCATCAAGTGGCGCCCCGATCTTGAAGTCTTTACCTCCATCAGCATCCCCCACGATTGGTATCGCGAGACCATGCGCCGCCAGGCCGTGGTCAACGCCAACGTGACCTTCCGCCTGCGCATCGAGGGCGACGATGGCGAATTTACCGAAGAGGATTTTTGCTACCCCAAGGGCATCGAGGACTACGTGCTCGAGAAGGTCGGTACCGACTACCTTACCGAGCCCTTCTTTATCGAGGCCGACCGTCGCGGTCGCGATCGCGAGGACCTGCCCGATTATAACGTAAAAATCACCGCGTGCATGTGCTTCTCGCGCACCTTCATGATGCAGGAGTACTACCACAACTCATCGTGGCTCGAGAACGGCGGCTCGCCGGAGAAAGCGGCTCGTAGTGCTCTGACCAGCGCCATCGATGCCTACATTAAGCAACAGGGCAAGTACAACAAAAACGAGAGCGGCATTAAGTGGCAGGACGTCCAGGACTGTCTGGTACTAGTGACCAACTGCTTCTCCACCCAGACGTCTTACGAAAACCAGACTAAGAAGGCCATCAACAACCGCTTTATCCAGCAGGCCATGACTGCCTTCTTTAAGGAGCGCCTCTCGACCTACTTGATCGAGAACAAGGACGCCGCCAATAAGATTATGGAGCAGGTGCTCATCAACAAGCGTTCACGCGAGAATGCCGAGAAGACGCGCCAGAGCATCAAGACCAACCTGCAGCAAAAGACCGACATGGCCAACCGCGTGCAGAAGTTCATCGACTGCCGCTCCAAGGACAAGAGCCGCCGCGAGATCTACATCGTAGAGGGCGACTCGGCAGCAGGCGCCATTCGCACCTCGCGCGATGCCGAGTTCCAGGGCGTTATGCCCGTCCGCGGTAAGATCCTCAACTGCCTGAAGGAGGACTACCCGCGCATCTTTAAGTCCGACATCATCATGGACCTCATGCGCGTGCTGGGCTGCGGCGTGGAAATCAAAGACAAGCGCATCAAGAACCTCGGCGCCTTCGACCTGGACAACCTCAACTGGAACAAGGTCATCATCTGTACGGACGCCGACGTCGACGGTTACCACATCCGCACGCTCGTGCTCACCATGCTCTACCGCCTGGTGCCCACGCTTATCGACGAGGGCTACGTGTATATCGCCGAGTCGCCGCTCTACGAGATCAACTGCAAAGAGAAGACCTACTTTGCCTACACCGAGCTCGAAAAGAACGGCATCCTCAAAGAGATCGGCGACCAGAAGTGTTCCATCAACCGCTCCAAGGGTCTTGGTGAAAACGATCCGGACATGATGTGGCTCACCACCATGAACCCCGAGACGCGCCGTCTGATCAAGGTGGAGCCCGAGGACGTCACCAAGATGGAGACCATGTTCAACCTTTTGCTGGGCAACGACGAGGCAGGCCGCAAGCGCCATATCTCTGAGCACGGCAAGGAATACCTGGACCAGCTGGACCTGCAATAGCAGCAAATCGATAACGACGGCCCATAAGAAGTTCAAGAGGATATCGTGGCAAAGAAGAAGACGAAGAACCAGCCAAAGAAAAAGCAGGTTAACGCCGAGAACGTCATCGGCCTGCACTCCGAGGTCACCGATCAGCCGATCACGCAGACGCTCGAGGTCAACTACATGCCCTACGCCATGAGCGTCAACGTCTCGCGTGCGTTCCCCGAGATCGACGGCTTTAAGCCCTCGCACCGCAAGCTGCTCTACACCATGTACAAGATGGGTCTGCTCAAGGGCGAGCGCCAGAAGAGCGCCAACATCGTGGGTCAGACCATGAAGCTCAACCCGCACGGCGATGCCGCGATCTACGAGACGATGGTGCGCCTGGCCACCGGCAACGAGGCGTTGCTCGCACCGTTCGTTGAGTCGAAGGGCAACTTTGGCAAGTACTATTCGGGCGACCTGAGCTACGCCGCCTCGCGTTATACCGAGGCCAAGCTCTCCCCCATTAGCGCCGAGATCTTCAAGGACATCGACAAGGACCCGGTCGACTTCGTCGACAGCTACGACGGCGCCATGAAGGAGCCGCGCCTGCTGCCCACCACGTTTCCCAACATCCTTGTCTCGGCCAACAAGGGTATCGGCGTCGCCATGGCGTCCGACATCTGCGGTTTCAACCTCAACGAGGTCTGCACTGCCACCATGCACTACCTGCAGGATCCCGACTGCGACCTGCTTGAGTACATGCCCATGCCCGACTTCTCGACCGGCGGCGAGATCATCTACCGCCGCGAGGAGATGGAAAAGATTATCGAGACCGGCCTTGGCAGCTTCCAAATCCGCTCCCGCTGGCGCTGGATTCCCGAAGAGCGCATCATCGAGGTCTACGAGATTCCCTACACCACCAAGACCGATGTCATCATCGAGCGCATCGTCAAGCTCTCCAAGGAGGGCAAGGTCAAGGAAATCGCTGACATCCGCGATGAGACCGACCTCTCGGGTCTGCGCATCGCCATCGACCTTAAGCGCGGTGTCGACCCCGACAAGCTCATGGCCAAGCTCTATCGCTCGACCACACTGCAGGATTCGTTCTCGTGCAACTTCAACGTGCTCGTCGACGGCTATCCCCGTATTATGGGCGTGCGCCAGATTCTGCACGAGTGGGTCAAGTGGCGTATTGAGTCCACGCGTCGCCGCATTAACTTTGACTTAGGCAAAAAGTCCGAGCGCCTGCACCTGTTGCACGGCCTCGAGGCGATCTTGCTCGACATCGACAAGGCCATCGCCATCATCCGCGGCACCAAGCTCGAAGCCGAGGTCGTGCCCAACCTTATGAAGGGCTTCGACATCGACGAGACCCAGGCCGAGTTTGTTGCCGAGCTTAAGCTCCGCAACATCAACGAGGAGTACATCCTCAACCGCACCAAGGACATCGCTAAGCTTGAGGGCGAGATTGCCGAGCTTGAAGAGATCCTCTCCAGCGAGGAGAACATCAAGAAGGTCATCAGCGACGAGCTGGCCGCGGTCAACAAGAAGTACGTGATGCCGCGCCGCACGGGCAGAATCGAACCTCACGAGGTCATCGAGGTGAGCCTGGAGCCCGAAGTCGAGGAGTACCCGGTCACCATCATGCTCTCGCGCGATGGCTACCTCAAAAAGATGACGGATCGCGTGCTCAAGAAGGCGACCACGCTCAAGTACAAGGACGGCGACAAACCCTTTATCGAGTTCCCGTCCTCCAACACCCACGAGCTGCTGGTCTTTACCAACAAGAGCCAGGTGTACAAGTGCAAGGTTGCGGCGTTTGAGGATACCAAGTCGGCCCAGCTGGGCTCGTACCTGCCGACCGATCTTGAGATGGAACCCGATGAGAGTGTCATCTGGGTCATCGACCCCGAGGACTACAAGGCCGACGTGCTGTTCGTCTTTGAGAACGGCCGCGTGGTGCGCGTCGCGCTTTCCGGATACGTCACCAAGACCAACCGCAAGCGCCTCAAGAACGCCATCTACGGTGGCAGCAAGCTGCTGTATGCCCAGGTGCTCAAGGAGGACCGCGACATCGCGCTGGTCTCGAGCGACTACCGCCTGATGAACTTCAACACGTCGCTGCTCAAGACCAAGACGACTACCAACACGCAGGGTGTCCAGGCCTTTACGGCCAAGAAGGGCCGCTCGGTCACCACCGTCGGCACAACCGAAGAGATCCTTGGCGCCGGCGTCTCGGCCGAGAAGTTCACCGCGCAGAGTCTGCCCTCCGCCGGTGCCCTCATGAAAGAAAACGACATGCCGAGTCTGTTTGACTAGGACGACGGCAGAACCGCCATAAGCTCTCAAAACGGTGGGGCCCGAAGCGCAGCAACATTGCGCTCCGGGCCCCGCTCGCTGCAACGCAGTCAGAATAATAGGAATCCCCGTTTTTCACTCCCGCAACCCCACGGCACAAGGCATGTTAAGCCGTTAGTAAAACTTGCAAAAGTTAGCAAAAGTTGCAAAAGTTAGCAAAACCTGCAAAGGGGCCACCATGGATTGCAGCAAATGTCTCCGCCATGCCAGGCATGCTCGAAGATATTATCGAGCGAACCAAAGAAGCCGCAGATAGCTACCTCTCACAGCCTCACGCGCGCATAAACGGTGTTCAAATTGGCCCAGTGGGCATCGATTGGACATATGCTCAGGAGACTCAGGGTAACTGGCGCACGGGCATGAATGGCGTCTTCAGGCAACTCGAGAAGCATGACGTCGGGCTTCTCTCGAAACGACCTATCGGGAACTTTCCGATAAAGACATTGAGTTTTTACTCGCGATGCTGCCCGATTCTGGCCCCAGCAGGGTCTCGGAGATAGCCAAACGCATGGGCGTTGCCAGCAACTATGCAAGCCAATATAAACGCCGTCTCCTCGAGGACGGCGTCATCGGAGAGCGCGGACGTGGCCTCGTTGGCTTTGACATCCCAGCGTTCAGGGAATTCTTGAACGAGAAGGCGTTTTAGCACGCCGGAATTGTCCGCGGAAGCATCAACGCATGGCAATCAGCATTCCTCTTGGTAAGGATAGCAAGCATTTTCCACCAACACCGATTGCCATGCGTTCTTCTTGTCCTTAGGCGAGCTTGCGAGCGAGCTCTCGCGCCTCTTCCAACTTGGGCGAGGAGGCCATGCTGTCGCGCTCGGTCATGCCGCTAATGGTGACAATGCCCTGGTCCTCCCACTTGCAGTACGCGCATGTGACCCTATACATAGCAATCGCCGCATCATAGACGCCCTCGCTGTGGCTATCGAGCAAAAGGGCCGTCTTGGTGAACGGGAAGCCTGTAGCACCGAAGGCGTACAGGCGGTCGATGGCGGCCTTCTCCTGCGCAGTGATATCAAACCAGTAGATAGGCGAAGCGAAGACAACCATATCGGCGCCTTTCAGCGACTCGATCACGTCGGCCATGTCATCCTTCTGCACGCAAGTGCCCTCATGGGTAAAGCAGTACTGGCATCCCAGACAACCAGCGATCTTTTTGCTGGCAACGCGGACGACCTCAACCGCATGGCCGTCCTCACGCGCGGTCTCGGCAAACGCCTCGACCATGGTGTCAGTATTGGCGCCCTTACGCGGGCTACCACTCAATACAACGATATTCATAGAAATCTCCCTCCTTCATGCCGCAGGCGCGCGGCATATTTTTTGTTTTAACCAAAACGTATGGAGTTATTCAATCGCCTCGTTTCAGCTACTCCCACTCGACAATAGGAGCCACTGGCCAAAAGCCTGTCAACATCAAAACAAGTTTTCAATCTATCGATTCTACGTGAGGCAATGGTCCTCATTTGATACCCGCGCTGTTTGCGCACTAGGGGGCAAAGGAATCTGGCCGCCGCTCAAATAAGATCACCGCCATCTTGCATAAACGACGCCATGTTAAGGTGCCTGATGCCATCCCTCTCCTGCAATAGAGGATCAAGCGTGAACAAGTAGCGCGGATAACCATCCCTGATGTGGTCGAACGGCCTGTACTCGCGCTCCTCGACGCCTCTGTCG
Source organism: uncultured Collinsella sp. (assembly GCA_902492755.1). Classification (GTDB taxonomy): domain Bacteria; phylum Actinomycetota; class Coriobacteriia; order Coriobacteriales; family Coriobacteriaceae; genus Collinsella. Next base: position 54,517 of record CABUNB010000005.1, read on the forward strand.
GCAATCGACATAGAGACCTGGATGTAGGCGTAAGCATTGCGCCTACGAGCGATGAAGTCACACTCGAGCTTCCCAATACGGCCCACAGAAAGCTCATACCCGCGCGATGCAAGATAGAGGTAGATCTTCACGTCGGTATATACGCAAGATGCGCCCCCTTTTTTCTCAGCGTCCATTTCATCAGTTATGGGGGTGCTTTTTTACATTTTATAAAAAAGCGTACCGATAACTTATTCCCACTCAGTTTCGAAAATCGAATGGTTTTGAAGTTTCGAAAGCGGCAGGGCACCATGCATAAGGGCATGTTGGGATCCGCACCAGTAAAGCAGGAATTGACTCACGCGAGAAGGCGCCGCCCCGTCGCCTCGATGCGTGCGACAGGCAGATTAGGTTTGGGGAGTAGAACGGCCCTTGCGCGAGGCGTGAATTGTAATCGATAAAGCCGAGCTTTGAGAACATGCGGTTTATCTCGTCGAACGTTGAGTCAACAGGGGCTTGCGCCCCGTCGGCCGACTTGGCGACGCCCATGTCCATGATGCCGGGCACAAGTGTGAATGCGCCACGTGGAGGCGAAGGGGTCACCCGAAAGGTTGATGGTAAGCGAGCACCAGAGGTCAAGGTGGTCCTCGCCTTCCGGGTTTGTGAGGTCGAGGGCGAGTGCCCCTCCCTCGGTCGCGTACAGCGGCGGCAGGCACTCGGCCAGCTCCTCAGTCATAAGCGCTTGCATGTCCGTCTCCCCTCCAGGCCACGTCGGACCCCTAGAATCTTCGCCCCGCGGGCAAAGCCTCGGCGCGCCCCATGGCATCTCGGCTTTGCCCCCTGCAATGTCGCGCAGCGGAGACACCACCTGAGACGGATGTCGATGCATCGAACCCGAGACCGGGCGCGGCGGCGGGGAGCCTCTCGCGCGAACAATCTGCTCGATCCTGCCGCACCCATCTTAAAAAAGTTCGAAAAACGTTCAATCGTACGACATCCGTCGAACAGTCGGGGGTACACACCACTACAGAAGGCCCACGGAACGGGGGGCGAGATGGTCGGCGACGGGTTCAAGGCACTCTCCGGCCCCACGCTCCGCTAGGGAGGGCGTCGGGAGGGAGGCCGTAATGGGTGAGAAGGACGAGCGGCCGGAGCGGGTGTTCCCCGGCAGGACAGACCCGTGGTTCATAGCGGCCATGGTGATTGTGGCGGGCGGTTTATCCGCGGCGTGTATCGCGTGTTTCCTGAGCTCGAGTCCCGCGCTCCTATGGGGCTGGTTCGCGCTGCTGCCCGTCCCGGCCCTCGTGGCCCTGGCCGCCCTTCCCGTCCGCAGCAACCGCCTCGAGCTCTACGGCGACCGCCTCGTCGTCGTGTACGCTAGGATGCGTTCGGTGATACCCTACGCCCACGTGCGGGGCGTCCGGCGCACCAGGACGCTCTGGGCGGGGACGGCCAACTCGCTCGACCGCGTCTATATCGAGGCGCCCTACGACGGCGACGCCATCGTCTCGGTGACCGACAACGATGCCCTCGTGGCAGAGCTCGAGCGTAGGTGCGGCCTGCGGCCCGGCTGCGAACAAGGCAACTAGCTTCGCAGGGCGGCTATCAGCGACTTGCTGCTCATCGTCATATCACGACGGCCAATTCTGGGTCGGGCTGGCGGAGCACGTCGAGGACGGAAGGTACGGCGTCGCCCGCATCGTCTTCGGCGCGGAGCCGTCCGATGAGGAGATTCTGCGATTCGTTACAAGCGAATGGGAGAAGCTCTCGTTCTTCGGCGACAAGGCCACTGAAACAAGCAAGCCCGCGAAGAACCCCAAGCGGCGCGCTCGCGAGGCGGCGAAGGCCCTTAAACGGCCCGCTGTGAGCACCAAGGCACAACAGGCGCTCGCGGCACAGCGGGAAGCGATGAAGCGGGAGTCGGCTCAAGCAAGAAGTCAGCGTCGCGCGGATGAGGCGGAGGCGCGCTTCGAGCAGCGGAAGTTGAAGCGCAAGCAGAAACATCGCGGGCACTGATCGCCATTTGCAGCAAGGCAAACCATATACAGCAGCGGCGCCAGTTCCACTTGAAGCCGACGCCGCGCAGACGCTAATGGTGACGGCTATGCACGGGCACGGTCGCGCCACCGCACTTCACAGCTTGTTTCTCAAGTATTTGGGACGCACACGCGGCGTTCAAAAATGCGGAGCGACTCCGCATGGCTCGAGACTGAGCCGAGGTGCCCTACTTCTCGCCCTCCAGCAGCCCCACGATACGGTCGATGTCGACGGCAAAGCGAGGCCTTCCCTCGCGCTCGTAGCGGTCGAGGTATGCCTGGCACTCGGAGACAATGCGCTTGGTGTTGCCGTCGATGATGCGCTGGAGCGTCTCGTAGTAGGCCGAGCCCTCGGTCCTAAAGCGGCGCTGGTAGGCCTTGGTTATGGGGAACATCTTGATGTAGTGGATGCCGTGGCGGCAGCCGGGGCGCGTCGTGGGGCGGGGTGGCAACGCAAAGTACTGGTCTTTGGGCACGTTAGGGGCGATGTTGGAACGCAGCGGCACGGCGAAGTCCCTGCGCTTCCCGCGGAAACGCAGCCTCACCACCACGATGCAGGGGCGATTGTGCTTAAGCATGAGCTCGCGGTCGCCCTCGACGAGGTCGAAGAAATCCTGAGAGATGGATACGATCTTCATCGGTTACGCCCCCTTCATACGAAGCGGGGCCCGCATCGCTGCAGGCCCCTACAGGTGGGCGATATTCTACGCCTTGCGGCACCCCGTCGCCCACGGAGGTCAAACGTACACGTAAGCCGTACTCTGAAAGCCGCGGCTTCCGGCAAGTAGTTTATACCACGAAAGGTCGCTTTCAATGCGCATAGCTCGCAAAATAACACTCGCTGGGCCGTCACCCCTGACCGTTACCCTCCAATCTTCATTGAAGTCAGCAGGTCAATTCATATAGTCATGGGGGTTTATCCTGAAGGAAATCAAATTTATACCCCCATAACTAAGGAATTTTCTATTCCCACTCAATGACTAGAGCCCTGGTGTAATTGGCTGGATCACCGTTCCGGGAACCGGTATCGACCTACCTGTCCGCCAAGCTCCTTCTTCAGCTCCAGCCTAGTATCTGACTCGCGCCGTTATAAGCGAAAACCGAAGAGATGCATCTTAGCCAAGAAATAAGGTTAGCCTTATTTTACTGTATGATTCGTGTGTTATAGTTAGATGGCTCTAACTGTTTGGGGGCGATAGCCATGCACGAACGCAAGGGCTTCTGGGACAAGAATGCCGGTCGATACGACCGTTTCATGCGAAACGACCGGGCGGCGTATGAGAAGATGTATGGACTGATCAGGCCGGTAGTGAAAGCAAAAACCGTGCTGGAGGTTGCCACCGGCACGGGGCTTATCGCAAAGAGCATCGTGAATGCGGCGGCGCACATCGAGGCTACGGACGCTTCTGCAAAGATGATCCTTGAAGCAAAACGGGACAATCAATCCGCAAAGCTGCACTTTTCCGTACAAGATATGTTCCGCCTGCCCTATGCACAGAAGTCCTTCGAAGTGGTGATCGCGTCCAACGCGCTTCACATAGTGCCGCATCCAGAAAAGGCCCTGCAAGAAATCAGGCGGGTGCTGAAGGACGACGGCGTGCTCATCGCGCCAACCTTCACCCACGCGGGAAACTCGGTTTCCGGCAAGGTAAAAGCCTTTTTCATGAGTATGGCAGGATTCCCCCTCCACAGCAGGTGGACAAGCGAGGAATACCTGTGTTTCCTGCGTCAAAACGGCTGGGCGGTGCAGAAAAGCGCGGTGCTAAAGGCCTCGTTCCCATTGACCTATGCGGAATGCACGAAATCGGAGGGGCCAGATGTCGTTCTTTGACAACACCCGCAAGCCCGTGGGCCTCGGCGGAAAACTTATGGTTGCCATGATGAATCTGGGCCACAGCCCTGTGGCGCGGTGGGGACTTCGATTTCTACAACTTGCAGCAAACGCCAAGGTGCTGGATTGCGGTTGTGGCGCGGAAGTAAGGGTATCAAGCACGGGCGTTTTTGCATCCACCCTGCACATGGCGATAGGCATGACGGTCATAGCGGCTGTGCTGGCGGCGGCACTTATGACAGTTTTTATTCACTGAGGAAGAAACCTATGAAATGTAAAATTGAGAAAAACACCGTGCAAGAGACGCTGATCCTCCCGCTGTATTCCCGGAAGCTGTGTACGGAGCTGTACCCGAACCTTTATAGGGATGAAACAGCGGTTCGTCTGCTCGACCAAATCGACTACGACTTTTCAGAGGCAGAGAAAAACTCCCGCAGCCTGATGCAGCGCTTTGGTGCGCTGGAGGTGGCCATGCGGCAGAGTGACCTTGCTTTCGAGGTGCGGGATTACCTGGAAGGCCATCCCAATGCGGCGGTGGTCAATCTGGGCTGCGGGTTGGACAACACCGGCAGAACCTGCGACAACGGTAGATGCAAGATCTACAATCTGGACTTCCCGGATGTGATTGCCTTGCGGCAGCAGCTACTGCCCGCCGGGGATCGGGAACAAAATATCCCCTGCGACCTGAAAGACACCGCATGGTTTGGCAAAATCGATGCCTCCGGCGGGGCGGTGTTCTTTGCCTCCGGGGTGTTCTATTACTTTCTGACCCAGCAGGTCCGGGAACTGGTGCGGGAGATGGCGGACGCTTTCCCCGGCGGTGTGCTGGTCTTTGATGCTGCCAATCGGACAGCAGTAAAGATGATCGCAAAAACATGGCTTAAGACTGCAAAAATCAAGGATGTGGGGGCATATTTTGCGGTTTCGGATGCCGCCAAGGAAATCGGCACGTGGGACAGCCGTCTGCAGGTCACAAGTCGCGGCTATATGCTGGGTTATAACGATTTGAGAGACCCTTCTGTCAGCGGCTTTTTCCGGTTTCTCGCAAGGGTCGGTGACAACGGGATGAAAATGCAAATCGTGAAAATAAGATTTTGAGAGACAAAAATGCAAAAGACAAGCACTTCTTGCCGCTCAATTGGCAAGAAGCGCTCGTCTTTTCTTAACGCGTTGTATGGCGGAGAGAGCGCAAGTTACGCGAGCGCCCTTCTTGCCAGCTCGGCCGCGCCGAGGATTCCTTGGTCGCCGCCGCAGCCCGGGGCGCAGATGTAGCTCTCCATGTCCTTAAGCTCGGCGGTCTGGATGTAGCCACCCAGATATTCGAGGGTCTTCTTGCGGACGATGCCGTAGAGCTGCTCCTGGTGCATCACGCCGCCGCCGAGGACGATGCGGCGAGGCGAGTACATGAGCACGAGGTTCGCGCACATCTGCCCCAGATAATCCCCCTCGAGCGCCCACACCTCATCGTTGTCCGCGAGCTCGGCCGCGGGCTTTCCCCAGCGCGCGGCAATGGCGGGGCCGGAGGCGAGGCCCTCGAGACAGCTCGCGTGGCTCGGGCAGACGCAGCGTCCCTCCTCGGTGGGACGGGTCCTTACCAGCATGTGGCCGGCCTCGGGGTGCAACATGCCGTGAAGGAGCTTGCCCGCGCACATGACGCCCGCGCCCACGCCGGTGCCGATGGTCACGTAGACGGCGTCCTCGAGCCCCTTGCAGCAGCCGAAGACCACTTCGCCGAGGCAGGCAACGTTCACGTCCGTGTCGTAGGCCACCGGAATCCCGAGGGCGTCGGCGAACGCGGCGCGAAGACCATGGCCTCGCCACGCGAGCTTGGGCGTCTGGAGGATGGAGCCGTAGCGCTCGTCGTTGGGGTCGACGCAGGTCGGGCCGAAGGCGCCGATGCCCAACGCGTCCACATCGCGGGCGGTGAACCACTCGATCATCTGCGGGACGGCCTCGGCGGGCGTAAGCGTCGGGGTCTCCATACGGTCGAGGACCTCGCCGTCGCCGGACACCACGGCACAGACCATCTTGGTCCCGCCGGCTTCGAGGGCGCCGAGCCTCATTTGCTTTTCGCTCATGTGATCCTCCTTACAAAGGGACGCCCGCAGTCATGGTCAACCGCGGGCGCCCATAACGTTGGCTTGTTTCGAGGCGACCCTACCTGGGCACGCGGTCCTGCCTTGCGGCAAACGGGGCGAGCACGGCGTGCGGCTCGCTTTGGTACCAGTAGGCGACGGTGGAGATGTCGTCCTCGCGCTCGTAGAGCTTGATGTCGTCGTTGCCGAGGTCCTGGAACGTCACGCGCAGGTCCTCCTTGAACGAGATCGGGTCGGGAAGGTGCCACCTGTAGAGGCCGTGCCTGGGCAGCGCGTCGTCGTTGGTCGCGAGCATCGGGTTCGGGTTCGGCTTGCCCGCGCTGAAGCGGTCGCGCGTGGCGTCGCGCGTCGAGCGGTACGGGTAGCCGGCGAACAGCGTGTTGAAGCACTGCGCCTCGGGCAGCGCGTGGGGCGGCCTGTCGAGGAAGGCCCAGGCACCGCCGAAGTAGTCCTCGGCTCCCGTCGAGGTGACCGTGGGGAACTCCTCGTCGCCGTCGAGGAAGAACTTCATCTCGCCCTCGCCCCACCAATAGCGCTCCAGGGCGCACAGGGCCATGTAGGTGCCGACGTAGTAGCCCTTGCCGCGCACGCCGTCGAGCACGGTGTAGTCGACGCCCCTGCGGGTGCTGCGCTCGCGGTTAAAGCGGGCGTGGAAGTACATGGCGTCGTCCGGCACGTCGGTGAGCGCGTAGTTGAACGTGTAGAAGATGTACTTAATGAACCCGGGGTGCTCGCTCGTAAGCGTGACCTTGGCGTGCTTCCTGAAGGGCATCTCGAAGTAGCAGTTCATGCCGCCCGTCGGGTTCACGCAGATGGGCATCGAGTTGACGATGGCGCGCTCACCGAAGCCGTTGCAGAAGAAGTCGCCGACAGGGCACTCGACCGAGGGGGTCTCCTCGTCGTCCCAGTAGAAGCGCAGCACGAGGTCGCGCATGACGAAGCTGCCGGCGGCGGTCTTGTCGGGGACGGTCATCCAGATGTGGCGGATGATGCCGGGGCCCTCGATGTCCGCGAGCGTGATGGTCTCGCCGGACTCAAGGGGCACGCAGCACGAGCCCTTGCGGCCGACGCCGAGGTGGCTGGCCGACATGGCGGCGCGGCCCTTCTCGCCCGTGATGTTCTCGGGGGTGATGGCGCGGCTTTCCTCACCGCCGTGCATCCACACGTCCTTAAGGAACTCTCTCATCGTCGACCTCCTCTATTCGTCGTCTTCGCACTCGGCGGAACTGGCACCGTTCACGTAGACGATCTGCTGGCGCGCCTCGTTGACGAGGGCGTCGAAGTCGAGTTTCTCGTCGGGGCGCGCGAGCACGACCGTCATGGCGAGCGGGAGGTTGACACCCGCAATCACGTGGATCCGGTCGGAGGCGAAGCGGGAGAAGCGCTGGTTCACGCTGCCGCCGAGCGCGTCGGTGAGGACGACGACCTCGTCAGTGCCCGAAAGAGCCGCCTCGACCGCCGCGTCGAGCCCCTCGCCGTTGTCGTTCACGTAGGCGCACACGGCGTTGACGGCGTCGCCCTTACCCGTAAGGAACTCGAGGGTGTCCTTGAAGCCCTGGGCGAGAAGGGAATGGCTCGCCACAACTATCTTTCTCATTGATTCACCAATCTCTTGGGTCGAAGCTAGGCGAGGATGCCAGCGGCGGAGGCGACCATCGCGAGGACGATCACCACGAGGATGAGGGCCGTCATGCTCGCGTTCTTCTTGGTAAGAAGGTAATACGCGCTTCCCGTGATGGCGGCGGGGATCATGGCAGGCAGGATCTTGTCGAGCAGCGGCTGAATCTCCATCGCGACGTCGCCGAAGCTGAAGCTAATCGGGCAGGTGACGCCGATGACCGAGGCGATGAGGCAGCCGACCACGGTGAGGCCGAGCACGGAGGCGGCGGCAGTGAGGTTGGGAAGCTTCTCGCTGAAGTCGGTGACGAGCTTCACGCCCTGCTTGTAGCCGAACTCGAGGGCGTGCATGCGGACCCAGAAGATGGCCAGGATGAGCGCGAACCAGATGCCGGCTCCCACGGGGTTGCCCTCGATGGCCATGTAGGCGGCGATGGAGCCCATGATGGTCGGGATCATGGTCATGAGCAGGGAGTCGCCGACGCCGGCGAGCGGTCCCATGGTGCCGATCTTCAGGTCTTGGACGGCGTCCGCCGCCGCTAGGCCGTCGCGCTCCTCCATGGCCACGCAGGCGCCAAGGATGATGGCGGCAAGCCAAGGCTGGGTGTTGTAGTAGCGGAAGTGGTTGTTGAGCGCTTGCTTATAGTCCTCGTCGTTCGTGTAGATCTTCCTCAGGACCGGCGAGAGGGCGTAGGCGACTGAGGCGCCCTGCTGGGTCTGGTAGTTGAAGGTGCACACGCTCATGAGCCAGCGCCAGTTCGCGTTGCGCAGGTCCTTCTTGGTGACCTTGTAGCCGGAGGGCTTGCCCTCGGCGACGGCGGTGATGTTCTCGTTTTCCATGGTTACTCATCCTCTCCGATGAAGGCGTCTGCGGAAGCGTGGGCGGCGAGCTCGGTGTCCCTCTCGGCACGCTGGTAGAACGCAATCGCGAGGGCAACGCCGACGATGGCGGCGCCGATGATGGGCACGTTCAGGAAGGCCGAGAGGAAGAAACCGGCGAGCAGGTACTGGAAGTACTTGCCAGTGGGCATGTAACGCAGCAGCATCGCGATGCCGACGGCCGGGAGCATCTTGCCGGCGAGGGTGAGGCCGGAGAGGAACCACTGGGGCATGACCTCGAGGAGCCAGTTGACGGCGGGCTGGCCGAGCGTCACGGAGACAAAGACGGGCAGGGCGGCGCACAGGCCGAAGAGCGCGGGGCAGACCCACAGGATGGCGTTCATCTGATTGAACTTGCCCTCGTTGCAGAACTTCTGGGACTTCTCGACGACGAAGCCGTTGAGGATCTTGGCGACGACGTCGAGCTGGATGCCGAGCATGCCGACCGGCAGGCCGATGGCGAGGCCCGTGTCGGAGCCCAGGGTCACGCCGTAGGCGGTGGCGATGATGGCCATCGTGCCGTAGTCGGGAATGGAGGAGCCGCCGAAGCCCGCGACGCCGAGCTGCATGAGCTGAATGGTGCCGCCGATGACAAGGCCGGTCCTCCAGTCGCCCATGACGACTCCGGTGATGAGGCCCCAGAAAACGGCATAGTTGACGAAGATCATCGGGATGCCGTAGTAGTCCACGTGCTTGATGAAGGCCAGCAGGGTCAAAAGGACGACCTGCAGGATAGTGAAGTTGACCATATTTCCCCCTTAGATGAGGTCTGCGACGGAGACGGGCTTGTCGGCGGGCACGAACTGGGCCGTCACCTTGACGCCGCGGGCGATGAGCGCCTTGTAGCTCTGGACGTTCTCGGCGGAGGCGTAGGCGCGCTGGGTGAGCTGGATGCCGTCCTCCTTGACGAGCGAGCCGCCGACGACCAGCGACGGGAGCTCGACGCCCGACTCGACCAGGCGAAGCATCGTCTCGGGCTCCTTGGCGATGACGAAGACCTTCTCGCGGTCGTATTTGCCCGCGGCGAAGTTCTTGAGCGCGGTCTGCTCGGAGATGATCGAAACGGCCATGCCCGCGGGGCGCGCCATCCTCATGGTGGACTTCAGGACCTCGTCGCCGGCGACCTTGTCGTCGATGACCATGACTCGGGTCGCGCCCGACACCGGGGCCCACTGCGTCACGATGATGCCGTGAAGCAGGCGATTGTCGATTCGTGCCATAACAACACTCATGTTTGCTCCTATCAAATGAAGTTTTACGTTCGGTACTGCCTCGGCGCTATCCGGATTCGCGCCGGGCAAGGGGTTATCGGATTATTGAGGACGCGCGGTCAGCTTGCGGCGGCGCGGGGAAGGTCACTCGTCGAGCAGGAGGTCCGAGGAGCCGAGGCGCTCTTCTCGCGCCGGGGCGGCGCTCACGCTTATGTAGTCGAAGACATATGCGATCTCGCTTACGGGAACCTCTACGCGATAGCGCGTCGAGATGCTCGAGAAGCTCTGCCTGAAGGACTCGATGAAATCGGCGCGTTCCTCCTCGAAGCGGTCCTGGCCAACGTAGGTCTCAATGGGGTTTCTGGTAACAAGGCGCTCGACGAGACAGCAGAGGTGAACGTAGAGCCCAATGATGGCGTTGCTGCCGATCTTCTCGCCTGTCCTGCGCTGAAGCTCGTGCACGGCGCTCTCGATCTCATGGAATAGCCGCTCCGGGTCGAGGATGGTGATGGAGCGGATGACGTTCTGCAGCGTCATGTTCGAGAGCAGCTTCTCGTGGAAAGAAGAGAGCTCGGAAGCGTCAAGCCACCTGCCGAACACGGCATCAACCTTAGAGGCGGACGCCGTCGACATGATGTCCTCGAGGGCGACGAAGGGGACGGAGGCGACCCCGGGGTCTCCCGTGCCGATGACGGCGCAGACGCGGTGCTCGGAGAAAACGGCGTCGTTCGACCCGTTCGCGACGAGCTGCTTGAAGGGCCTCGTGAGCAGGCGCGCGCCTATGGTGCGCGGGAGGCTCTGCGAGACGAGCTGGCGTATCCTCTCCGCGGCGTCGACCCCGGACTCGGAGCAGAAGACGATGGCGTCCTCACGGTTGACGCGCTCGATCACCTTGCAGTGCGTCACGCACGCGGCGGTCGCATCGCCAAGAACCTCGGCGATGGACTTGCCGCCGAGCAGCCCGACCCCGATCTCGAGCGCAAGACCGGTAGAGACGTTGTTCACCACGCCGATAGTGGAGTCGGTAACGTTCTCGAGGGCCTTATAGGCCTCCTCCAAGGAGCCCATGTCGACGAGGAACACGACCCCGGTGCAGTAGGAATGGCGGTCGACGAGGCGCTGGAGCGGACCGACGATGTCCTTCAGCTGCTGGTCGTAGGGCATGTCGACAGCCTCGTACACATGCATGCCGAGCATACGGTTCGCCGCGTCGGCGATGCTCGTCGCCGTTGAGTAGCCGTGGGACAAGATGACGCAGAGCGTCCGAAGGGCCTTCGCATCGCGAGACTCCGATGCGACGCACAGCGTCAGAAGCGTCTTCGTGAAGTGATCGAGCGAGATTCCCAGCGCCCCTTCCACGTCTGCGGCGACCTGATCGGAGACACTCGAGGCAAACGGCAATTCGGAGGTCACGGCACCGAGGAGATGGGAGATTTGCTCCGCACAGGCAGACTTTCGCTTAGCCAGGCCGATACCCGGCCACAACTGCAGGCAAATCTCCTGGGCCAGTAGAAAAGCGACCTTCCTCGAAAGCTCGATGCCATAAGAAGAGCCTGCGTCGGCAAGGACCGCGCCCACGACGCGCTCGAAGGCGCGCGACCTCGAGGAGGCGACGCCGTGGTCGAAGATCAAGTGATCCTCAACGCCGCGCACAGCGGAGACAGCTTGCGAGACAAGCTCGGAGACAGAGAGCTCCCCGGCGCAGAATCGCTCATCGAGGGAGCACAGGGCATCGAGCGCCTGCTCGACCGGCCCTGTGCTCTCGGCGGCATCCAGAGACGCGTCGATCAGAACGCCATCGTCGGGCTGTTGATCGATCTGCGCGGAGGAGAGGAGCCCGCTGGGAAGAAGATACGGGCGAACGACGACGTAGTCGCCCTCGCGATTGAGGAACGCTTTGGCGCAGCAGTTCGTCACGCAGGCGCGCAAGCCGGCGATGTTATCGGAAAAGTCCGCGTTCACGAGGCAACGGTATGCGCCGCGGCTGATCTTCACATCAGAACCGATTCGGCACCCCTCGCTGCGCAGGAAGCTCAAGATGAGATCCTCGCGCTCCTCGGGGGTCCGCTCCTTGAGTGAGGGGACGCGGGCACAGATGGGCATTTTGCTGTAGGCCGAGGAAACCTTCAGGTCATCGGCGGAAAGCGTCGTCGAAAGAACGAGGCGAGCGCGCGGCGCATCCTGGGAGGCATCGAGCCCGAGGGCCGTCGCAAGGCAGTGCTCCATCGCAGAGGGAGAGAGTGCCTCGATGCCGTTGACAAAGACCACACCCCCGTGCGATTTCGCGATCGACTCGTCAAGAAGCCCGTTGAACGAGGCGGCGTCCGGGACCCCGGCACAGTCGATGCGCACATAGGAGGAGTCGCGGGACAGCAAGCCCTGGTTCTTGCCGTACTCGTACACAAGGCGAGAAAGGAAAGACTTACCGACACCCACGCCGCCGCTCAAGAGGATGGGTAGGCCAAACGGAGGGTACTGAACCGCAGCCTTGCACTGCTCGACAACGGAGCTGAGGCTCAGGTCGAAGCCCACGGCACGCGCGAAGTCGCGGTGATCGGCGATTCCCGTCGCCTGGATGAGGTCGGCGAGCGAGGCGTACTCGCTTGCAGAGAGCTTTACCTGAAAACGCTTCTGGAACGCGCGGCGATGAAAATAACGGACAGGCCTGCCCGCCACCTTAACCACAAGGCCGGCGCGAACAAGGTCGTTGAGGTACTGGCTCGCCAGGCTCCTGGAGATGATGAGCGTCTCGGCGATGTCGGAGGTGGACAGACGGGCAAGGTCGTCGAGCGAGACGGCAGAGGTGAGGGCCTCGAGATGCTCGAGAATCCTGTCCCTCATGTCGACGGGCTTCTTTGCCAAGCTGTCCTGTGCGGTCTTGTCCATGACTTCTTACCTCCTCGTACAAGGAGTATAAGGGGAGAACAGAGAACGGAAGGGAGCGCGTGGGGGAATCAACAGCTCCGAGGAAAAGTCCACCACTTGAGGGACAGAAAACAACGGCCATTGAACATTCAGGGCCGACGCTCAACACTTCGGCTCGACACTTCGCTTTGGAAAGGGCCCTGCGCGATGGTGCAGCCCTCCATCTCGCAGCACAGGTCGCCGAAGGTCGCGAGGATGCGTTCCTTCTGTTCCGTGGGCGAGACGGCTCGGTGGGCAAGGTCCTCTCAAAAGGGGTCGTCCGACGCCGCAAGACCTCGATGACCGACTACCGCCTCGAGCAAGTGGCGGATTACCTCTGCACCATCGAACTTGCCTTGGTCAAGTGCGAGGCCAAGGAGAACGGTGAGACGTACAACAAGTTCTTCGGAGGTATAGGCTCTTTCAAGAGGAACTGGCTCAAGCAAGCCCGCAGCAAGCGGATATAGCTGGTCTCGCGGTTTCGCAAGGAACGGTCAGTTCTCCTCTGGCGAGGAACCCCGGGCGACGTGCTTCGAGCAGCGGAAGCTGAAGCGCAAGCAGAAGCAGCGCGGGCATTGATCGGTGCCGACATGGGCCCAGACGTGAACAGTGCTACATCCCCTGTTCACGGGGCGCGAAACCGCAAAGGTTGCACAGAGGTTGCAAAATAAGAAGCCCCCGACCTGTTTTCGCAGGTCAGAGGCTTGAAATCAACGAATATCGTTTATTCCCACTCGGTGGTTATAGTTTTGCCGTCTCGTCACTCCAGTTGCACCCAGTTTTCGGCGGCATCTCGAAGTGAGTGCCGCTGAATGACGCGACGTCGCGTTTCATCGGCTTCGGGGACAAAAGCTGGGACAACTTCAAAAACCATTTTCAAACTCAGAGTATTGAGTTTTTATTTTTGTCCCAAGGGGCACGGAGAGCCGCCTTTGGAGGCTCGATATCGCCGAAAAACGCCCGTTTTGAAACTCAACCGCCTTTGAGCCTGCAAACCACCAGCTTCAACAGTAAGTGAGTCGACGCGGGTGGCTTACGAGCCGTTCACAAAACCGCAGGCCACAGGTCTTTGTCAACGATAAGCAAAGTGAATAGTCTCAGGTGGCTTGCCCATGAGTTGGCGTAAGCCTGTTTAGCAAAAGGCTAATCGGACACGACAGGCCGCCCGCATGGCGACGGCGTTTCCCGTGCGGGCACAAACAGCCCTGCGTGCCCTGTCGCGCGATATCCCAATGCGACGTTCAGAACCCTACCCGCCAAGCAGCCACCTCGCGAAATTCAGCACGAGCACGCCCTCCCGGGTATGGGGCTCATGCCTCGTGCGAGTGATGAGAATCTTCGGGAATGCATCCCCGATGGATAGAATCGGCGCAATCTCCCTCTCGAGCGTCGAATCGGCGCCGATATCGTCGCTCACATACACTTTCCTTCCCGGTTTCGAAACTTGGAAGGCAGTATGCGCAAGGATGCGTCGAGGTGCGATCCCAGTCGTACCATGCCAGCAGAGATGTCGAGGCACATTCGTTCATGCTGCAATGCGGGCATCGGAGATGAAAAACAGCCCGTCGGGTAGTCATGGGCGTGCGGGAGCCCGCATCAGTAACCTGCCTCCTCGGTTGTCCCTTCTTTGCATGGTCGTCTACATAAAGGAGGAACCAGCCATGCAGATCAGCATGCTTGCCCTTCTTGGGTCACGGACCGGGGAGGCGAGGGCCTCCGTCGGGACCGCCCCGAGCAACCGGCATATCCAAGGAATGACAAGGCTCGATCGCTGTGCTGGTCAGGATGCCGAAGCGGGCCGTCCGCCAATCGGAATGCGGGTCAGGATGCTGCAACGTGATTCCAGCTGCAGGATACGGCTCCTTTGCGGTTGCCGCAAAACCTGCTGGCAACATTCTTACTATCCGAATGATGTACGCATCCCTTGGGATCGTTTCGCCTGACCAGGGCCATCTTCAGCGCCTCATCGGCCAGCTCGGCAGGCGCCTCTTCCACGCGTAATAGCCCTGGCGGGTCACCTATGCAACCAAAGATACAAAAGGAATCGAATGGCCAGAGAGGATTGCCCTTACCGATGCTCGATTCTTGACAGGCAAACTCAAGCCTCGTTAATATTACATGGTTTGCCAGACCGAATTAACAAAGGAGGGGTGTCGTGGTTGGTCTTTTCCGCACGTGGATGAGCGCCTAGAAAGCGGCGCTGTTGTGGCGTCGCGCTGTTTTTCTGCACGCCATTTCACGATTGGACATAACCATGATATTTGAAACCTCTCGGGGCAGGTCTGTTCTGCTGTGCCATTCATGGCAATTCAAGCTTTGTTTCGTATGTGGCGGGGAGCTCGTTTCGACATTGACGAGTTCGATTCTCCAAATGGGTCTTATTTGGCATCTCGCCCTCACGACAGGGTCGTCTTCTCTCCTCTCCTTAGCATCGCTGGCAGGCTTTCTGCCGATTGCTTTGTTCGGAATCCTTGCGGGCGCCGTTGTCGACAGACTGCCTTTGAAACGTGTCCTCATCGGCGCCGACCTCTTCATTGCCGCGGTGGGTGCCGCCTTGGCGATTGCCTCGTTGGCCGGCAGCTTACCTGCATGGCTAATTCTCATCGCCCTGTTTCTCCGTGCAGTTGGTACTTCGTTCTACACGCCAGCCTCCCAATCTCTCACGCCCCATCTCGCCCCGCCAGAGCATCTCGTTCGCCTATCGGGGGTGACTCAGGCGATTCAGTCCGGCGGATACATTCTTGGCGCCGCGCTTGCAGCAGTGATTTATCCCGTGGCGGGCATTACCGCTATGATTGTCCTCGACGTGCTGGGAGCGCTTTTCGCTTCTTTAGCCGTCCTCGCCGCACAGATAGACGCAGGGGGCCTCGATGAAGCCGACCGCAGCTTGTCCTTTTCCAATAAGGTTCGAGAGCTCTTCTCTGAGATTTCGGACGGCTACAAGCTGATTAGGGAGTACAGGGGGCTGTTCGCCCTTCTTTGGTGCGGGTTCGTCTTCGCTTTCGCGTTCTCTCCGCTCGCGGCATTGTTCCCAATAATGACCTTGGGGCATTTTGGCGGTAGCACGGGGGATGCCGCTTTGGTGGAAATCCTTTTTTCTGCAGGCATGCTGGCTGGGTCCGGCATTTTGGCGGCCACGGGAGGGTTCCGCAATAGGTCGTTCACCATGGTCGCCGCGATTGCCGGCTTCGGCATTGCCGCAATCGTATCCGGATCGCTCGGCCCGTCATTGTTCGCTGCTTTCCTGCCGGTGAGCTTTCTTATGGGCGCATGCTCCCCGTTGTACGCGGGAACCCAGACTGCCCTTATGCAGGAGCAGATACCTCCTGAGTACCTAGGCCGCGTTTTCGGCCTCTACGGAACCATCATGGCGTGGGCCATGCCCATGGGCCTCGCAGCCCCCTCCGTTTTTGCGGATCTGCTTGGAGCTCCGTTATGGTTCGTCGGCTCTGGAGCGACCATGGTACTGCTTGCGATGGCTATGCTGCTTGCTCCGAGCGTCCGAAACGCGGGGAAAAGAGATACCGGGCAGATTCAATAGCCCAAGTATTCGAAAAAAAGAGGCAGCAGCCATCGGTTCAAGCGTCAGCCTTCAAGCCCTTGCGACGACGAGGTATTGCACCGACATTCCGCATCGCGCTCCTTATTCGTCGCCAACTATCATTTTCGGATTTGCCGGCTTGCGCAAGGTCAAAACGCTCGCGCCGGCAATTGGGCAAAGGCGAAAAATCGACGTGAGCAATCTTTTTTGGCATGGCTGCGCTTCCAGTAAAACGCTAATACACAAAAGGCGGTTCAACCTATGGAACTCATAGTCAAAGCTAAAGACATCTTTTTGGAATATGCCGGCCGCGATATCCTAGATATCGAAGAGTTGGAAATCTACTCCTACGATCGCATCGGCTTGGTGGGAGACAATGGCGCAGGCAAAACCAGCCTGCTTAAAATTCTGAGCGGCAATCTTACCATTGCGGACGCCGACGTCAGGCGCTTCGGCAGCATTGCCCTCATCGGCCAACTCGATGAACTCGACCTTGATGCGGCTCAGGACAGTGGTGAGATGCTCTCCCGTCTCAACGTCGCCGGAGTGGCGCAGGAGACGATGAGCGGCGGGGAGGAAACACGCGCCAAGATTGCCTCTGCACTCTCCCAGCATGCAAGCGCGATCTTCGCCGACGAGCCTACGAGCCACCTCGACCAAGACGGCATCCGCCTTCTCGTCGGACAACTCAAGGCATTTGATGGGGCTCTGCTCATCGTGAGCCATGACCGTCATTTTCTCGACCAGGTGGTAGACAAGATCTGGGAGCTCAAAGACGGCGGTATTTCCGAATTCTGGGGTGACTACTCCGACTATCTGCGACAGAAAGAAGAAGAGCGCAAAGCTCAGGCGACTCGATACGAAGAGGCGATGCGCGAGCGCGATCGCCTCGAAGCCGCCATCGAAAAACAACGGAAAAAAGCACGGCAGGTCGACGCCAAGCGGAAGGCTGCGAAAAAAAGCAACGAGTATGCAGGTCGATTGGGGCATCAGAAAGCAACCGGCACCAAACAGAAGAGGATGTACCAGGCGGCTAAGGACATGGAGAAGCGCCTCGAAGCGCTCGAAGGGATTGAGGCCCCAGATAGCATTCGCGCCGTGCGGTTCCGCCAGAGCAAGGCCCTGGAACTGCATAGTAAATTTCCCATCTCGGCAGACGATTTCAGCTTGAGCTTCGGCAACTGCATGCTCTATGACCACGCGAAATTCGAGATACCG
Organism: uncultured Collinsella sp.; assembly: GCA_902492755.1. Taxonomy (GTDB): domain Bacteria; phylum Actinomycetota; class Coriobacteriia; order Coriobacteriales; family Coriobacteriaceae; genus Collinsella. Next base: position 71,829 of record CABUNB010000005.1, read on the forward strand.
CTCGGTGCCAAAGTGGCCATCACCGGTGGCAACGGTACAGGAAAGACCAGCCTGCTGAAGGCAATCGCTCGACGCGCCGACGGTATCAACATCTCTCCCAAGGCAGAGATCGGTTACTTCGAGCAAACAGGCTACAAGTTCGACGCCCGTCAGTCTGCGATCTCGTTCATGCAGGATGGTTGCGAGTACAGCATGACCGAAATTCGAGGCATCCTCGCCTCTATGGGAATCGGACCGCGCGACCTGACAAAGGACGTTGGCGTTCTCTCGGGAGGCGAAGTCATCAAGCTGCTACTCGCGAAGATGCTGCTGGGCAGATACAACATCTTGCTCATGGACGAGCCTGGAAATTACCTGGACATCAAGAGCGCCGAAGCCCTCGAGCAGATGATGAGCGCCTATGCCGGAACGATAGTGTTCGTCTCCCACGATAAGAGGCTGGTCGAGAACGTCGCAGACATTGTCTACGAAATAAAGGACACCAAGCTAGTCAAAATCTTTCAGCGCGAATAGCCCTAAATGAGCAAGAAATAATCCCCGAACGGAGACAAGGGAGTAAAACGGCAAAGAAAGAGCCTCCGTCCCAACGCAGGGAACGGAGGCTCTTTAATCGCTTTTACTCATCTCCGTCGCTGGTGGCTTTGTCATGACTCTCGTACGAAACGAAACTCAGCGGCACAGTGCGGCACTCAAAATCGCAGGTCAGAACCCTATCGGCCTACTCCCACTCGATGGCTTCAGTTTTACTGTCCCGACATTCCAGTTGTCCTCAGTTTTCGATGCCGTCTCAAACCGAGTGCCGCCAAGTAACACTATGTCGTGTTTCATCGGCTTCGGGGACAAAAGCCGGGGCAATCTCAAAAACTCATTCCAAACTCGGGGCTTTGAGTTTTCGTTTTTGTCCCAAAGGGCACGGCGGACAGCCTTTAGAGGTTCGATATCGACGAAAACGCCCGCTTTGAAACTCAAGTGCCTTTTCGTGTGCGAGCCGCCAGCTGCAATAGGAAGTGAATCAACGCAGGCGCCTTTCAAGCAGTTTGCAAAACTGCAGGTTGCAGGCCTTCATTGCTAGTAGGGGAAATGAGTAGTCTCAGGTGGCTTGCCCATGAGTTAGCGAGCAGGTTGGGGCTTCGTTGTTGGCGCAATCACTTCGTGCACACTCGAAAGGTCTGTTTAACTTCAGACAGGGCGCCAGTGCCTACGCGCAGTGGCGCAGATGATGGGCAGCAAGAGACAAGCATCTGCTGCCGCCCATCAGAAAGCATCGTACAGGCTATACCACACGTCGGTGTAGATGAAGTCGGCGCCCTTGATGCACTCGGTTGTCGTCGGAGACCTTGCAGTTCTCCTCGCCGATGGCCATGAGGTCGCCCATCTCCTGCGAAGGCGGGCGAGCCGTAGCTCGCCCGACCTGGTACGTCTTACAGACCGTGCTTACCGAGAGCGGCCATGCGCTCATTGATGGTGGCGCGGTATGCCGCAGCCTTCTGCTCGTCGGGCTCGCTCTGGGGGCACAGAGTGGCCAGGATGGCGCGAATGGAGTGCTTGCGGTTCTCGGCCTCGACCCAGCACAGGGAGCGCTCGGGATCGTCCATGACCTCGTCGACGACTTCCTCGCCACGGTTGGCGGGCAGGCAGTGCATGAACATGCTGTTCGGACCGGCAACGTTCATCATATCCCAGGTCACCTGGTACTTCGGATAGAACACATCCATGTAGCTGGAGCTGGAGACTTCACCTTGATTATCAACTTTATCCGAACACCTCCCACATTCATCCGCACATGTGCGGATGAATGTGGGAACCCGATACCCTGAGGGCCGGATCGGCCGGCCC
>CABUNB010000006.1 GCA_902492755.1 uncultured Collinsella sp.
GCCGCGCGGCAAGGAGATATATTGCCAGACCGGAGGGGCGCCGGGGGCGGGAATCTGGGCGTACACATTTCCTATACAATTTGGGATCCGAATAACGTTTGCCAGCCGTTAACTACCGCTCGCCGAGCATCTCTTTATATACGGCAGTCTCATGGTTAAAGCGGATACGTTCCCCTAGCTAAAGCACAGCCAGCATCGAGCAACTCATCACGTTCTTCCACCGAGAACCCCTCGGCGTAGACGCGCACCACTGGTTCGGTCCCGCTAGGACGGACCAGCAGCCACGTGTCATCCTCGAATGCCAAACGCAAGCCATCCATATGACTAACGTTTTGCGGCACCTTGCCACAAATCGACTTGGGGTTTACGCCCGGCAGCAGGGTTCGTAACGTTTCGGCATCTTCGGCCTCAAGGCGCAAATCGCGTCGACCGTAACTCGTCTTACCAAAACTGTCCTCGAGTTGGTCGACCAGAACGCCCAAAGGCGCGTCCGTCTTTGCCATAAGCTCACACAGAATCAGACAGGCGAGGATTCCATCGCGCTCGGGCATATGCGCGGCGATGCCGATACCACCGGCTTCTTCGCCGCCTATGAGGACGCCACCCTTCTTCATCTCTGCCGCTATATATTTGAAACCGACTGGTTTGACGGTCACGCGGCAGCCAAGCGCCTCGGCAATGCGACGCACGAGCGTCGAGCACGAAAGATTGACGACGACGCGCCCCTCCAAATTACGAAATTGAACCAAGTCGCCCAAAACGAGCGCCATGATCTGATGCGGATGTATATATCTGCCGCGCTCGTCAACCGCGCCGATACGGTCGGCGTCGCCGTCGGTCACCAGGCCAGCGCAAGCTCCGTCCTCGATAACCGTATGCTCGCAAGCGTCCACCCACGGCTCAACGGGATCGGGGCAGATATCTTCTTGGTCAGGCGCCTGCCCGGCGTGAATCTCGTGCACCTCAACGCCAAGCTCGCGCAGCAAGTCGGCTAGATAGCCCTGGGCTGCGCCGCCCATGGGATCAACAACCACGCGCAGGTGCGCAGCGCGGATGGCTTCGGCATCGACAAACGATGCCACCGCCTGCATATAGTCAGGAATGATATCCGCGGTGCGATATTGCCCCTCGATCCCCATTGGCTCGGGAGCCATGGTCTCTTCGAGCTCTTCGATGACATCCTGGTTGGCGGTCGAGCCGTCACCCATGCGAATCTTGAGACACAGATAACCTTGCGGATGATGGGACCCCGTCACCATGAGCGCGCCGCACGCCTCGCCGTCATAAGCCGCCGCCCACGTAAGGGCAGGGGTCGGAACAGGTCGCGAAGCGAGCACGGCGTCTAGCCCGTGCGCTGCTAGCACACCCGCCGCAAGCTCAGCGAACTCGCGCGCCAGGGGCCGAGTGTCGAACCCTATATATACCGTTTTGCCCGGATTGGTCTTTTGCCACAACTCGCCGACGGCATCGGCGATACGGGCAACGTTATCGGCAGTGAAGTCCTCATCGACGCGAGCGCGCCAACCGTCAGTTCCAAAATGAATTATCGCGCACACGCGCAGACACCTCACAGTGTTTGGATCATGGTACGCATGAGGTATACCCGCGATACACACTCGGCAACCTGCCGGCACCAGCATTCACCATTTGGGCAAATGCTGCCGAGGACATGCAAGCAATGAAAAAAACCGCCCCGTATGGAGCGGTTTTGCCCTTTATATATCGAGCGCCTCGGCCATCGCTGCCGTAGTGATTGCCGTGGTTCCACAGCAACTGCCCACCATTGCGGCACCGGCATGTCTCCATTCGATGCATGCGCGCGCGAAAGCTTCGGGGTTCTCGTGCCATACGGGGCCATCCTGAGTCTGGACCGGATCGCCCACGTTGGGACGCACCGTGACGGGAGTAGTCGCCGATGCAACCATCCTGGGCACCGCCGCGTTCGCGGCCGCAAGCGAACAGCAATTAACACCAACCGAGTTTGCGCCGTGTTTTTCGGCGTACAAAACGGCTGCCTCGATGTTGAGGCCATCGCCCAACAGGTCGCCCTTATCGTCAACGACAAAACTCACCAGAACAGGCATGCCGTCGGCGGCATCTCGGGCGCCGGCAAGCATGGGCTGCAAATTACGGATAGACGTCACCGTCTCGATCAGCAGACCGTCAACACCAGCATTGAGCAAGGCGTGCGCCTGTTCGCGCGCAATGCCTCGGATCTCACGAAACTCGGCAGAGTCCTCGGCAAACCACTCAATACCGATCGGACCCATCGAGCCCAGCAGCAGCTGAGGGTGCGCCTGGCGGGCATCGTCGACGGCCCCGCGATTGACCTCCGCCACGGACGGCGCAATCTGGTCGTGCTTGAGGGCATAGCTTGATGCCTGAAAGGTATTGGTAATGAGTACCTGCGCGCCGGCGGCGACATACAAGCGATGGATACGAGAAACGGTCTGCGGCTCTGCCAGATTCCAAAACGCCGGTGGAATATCGGCGGCATCGTACTCACTCAACAGAACACTGCCCATGGGGCCCTGCGCCAACAAGGTCTCGCTCGACAAGCGGCGCGTAAGTTCCTCGGCACCAAAGCGATTGTAATAACTCGTATCCATATATATCCCGCTATTCCTCGACGCTGATTCCCTGCTTTTCGAGATAGGCGAGCCAGCGGTTCATCGTGTCCTCGGATAGCGCATGCTCCATCATGCAGGCCTCGGAATCGGCTCGCTCAAATTCGACACCAAGCTCCTGAACCAAAAACGTGCGGACGAGGCGATGACGGTACCAGATAGCCGTGCCAACCTCGCGGCCGCGATCGGTCAGAACTACCTTGCCGTAGTGCGATTGCTCGACAAGCTCGGATGCCTTGAGCGCCGAAACCGCTTTATTGACCGATGCCTTGGAGACGCCAAGGCGCTGCGCGATGTCGACCGATCGCACGCCGTTGGTTTCCCCCTCTTCGCTTTCAATGCGAACCATGCACTCCAAGTAGTCTTCGTTCGCCACCGTCAGATGTAGTTCGCGCGAGCTATTTGTCGTATCCATGATCTTCCGTCCCTTCTGCATTCAATGGCTGATTCTACCCCATCCAAGCGTCGTGGTATGCCGTGGCATACCGTGCTAGAGTTCTTGTTGCACACGACGACCAAGATTGGAGCGGTCTTTATGGAAAACACCACCACGAACCCCGATGTCCTCGAGCGCTTTTTGCGCTACGTCCAGATCAACACGCAGTCCGAGGATGCAAACTGCGACCAGGTACCTTCGAGCGCCGTTCAGTTTGACCTTGCCAACGTGCTGGCTGAAGAGCTGCGCGAGCTTGGTGCGGAAGATGCCCACGTGACCGAGCACGCCTATGTCTGCGCGCATATCCCCGCAAGTGCGGACGCTGAGGACAAGCCCGCCCTGGGCCTGATCGCCCATCTCGACACCACCGAAGTTGCACCGGGCGCCGGCGTGAAGCCGCACATCGTACACTACGAAGGCGGCGACCTGGTCTGCGGCACGGTTGACGGTAAGCCCGTTGCCATGAGTACCGCCAAGCTTCCCGCCCTGAACGACCTCGTGGGTGAGGACTTGGTTTGCAGCGATGGCACCACGCTGCTGGGCGCGGACGACAAGGCAGGCGTCGCCGAGATCATGTCGCTTGTCGCGCGTATCGCTCAGGACCCTTCTCTGCCCCATCCCGCACTCGGCATTTGCTTCTGCCCTGACGAGGAGATCGGTCACGGAGCCGAGCTGTTGGATATCGATACCTTTGGCTGCAAGTACGCCTACACGGTCGACGGCGGCCCCATCGGCGAGCTGGAGTGGGAGTGCTTTAACGCCGCCGAGGCGACCATCCGCTTTGAGGGCCAGTCCATCCACCCGGGCGACGCCAAGGGCCGTATGGTCAACGCAGGCAATCTGTTCTGCGACTTCAACGCGTTGCTCCCCTACGTGCAGCGCCCGGAGTATACGGAAGGCTACGAGGGCTTTTATCACCTTGAGGGTGTATCTGCGACCGTCGATCACGCCACGGCGCGCTATATCGTCCGTGATCACGATGCCGCCAAGTTCCAGCAGAAACTCGACCTTATTGATGCCGCCGCCTCGATGCTCAACCAGCGTCTGGGTGAGGAGCGCGTGACGGTCGAGATTAAGCAGCAGTATCGAAATATGGCCGAGATCGTTCGTGACTATCCCGAGCTTATTGATGTTGCCAAGGAAGCCTACCTTGCCTGCGGCGTTGAACCCCAAGTGCTGCCGATTCGTGGCGGCACTGACGGCGCTCAGCTGTCGTTCCGCGGTCTGCCCTGCCCCAACCTTTCCACCGGCGGCTATTGCTACCACGGCGTCAACGAGTTCGTCCCGGTCAGTTCGCTCGTGAAGATGACCGACGTGCTCCAGGAGCTCGTCGCCCGCTTTGCATAAGCCTGGCTGCACAAGTCCAAAAGACGAATCGCCCCGTCCTCAACCGAGAACGGGGCGATTTTTTGCTGCAATGAGAACAGGTTGACGCACGCCAGCCTCTTAACGCAAGGAGTGTCCCAAACTGCCGGCACAAAAGGAACGTCCCCAAGTGCCAAGTGCATCAAGAGTGTCCCCTTTGACCAGTCGTTTAAGAACGTCCCCAATGACTAACGTCGCAGGTTGAGGACGGGCAGCGAGCGGGTCGCATTTGAGACAAGGTGACGTGAAACGAAAGGGCGCTGACCTTCTGGTCGCGCCCTTGAAGTTGAACGTCAGATTGTCCAAATGCGGCCCGCGCAGCGTCAAGCGGTTACGCGGTTTGGTAAAACCGCGTAACTCTAGTAGTTGGCTTCGTAGCCGTTGCCGTCGCCGGTGGGCTCTTCGTAGTAGTCCGAATCGCTCGAATCGCTTGAGTCATCGGAATCGTCAGAGCTGACCGATGAGGTTGCGGTACCGTTTGCGTAGTCGTCAGACGTGTTGTTGTTCAGGTCACCGATCGTGGAGCTGGAGCCGTCGGAAAGACCCATGGTGTTGGGGCCCTTGGGGTCCTTGCCGGCGTCGACACGGGCCATCATTTCCTTAAGCTCGTCCTCGTAGACAAAGACGTAGCTCACACCGTCGATCATGGTGCTGTCGTCGGCGTACGAGGGCAGGTTGGCCGAGTAGATACCGTCGACATCCATACCGCGCATGGCGTTGACCGTAGCCACGATATCCTGAACGCTCATATCGGTTACGAGCATATCGGACAGCGAATTAACCAGGCCAAAAATCTTCGTGGCATCGAAGTTATTGAGAATCTGGTTGGCAAGGGCGCCAAGCACCTGACGCTGGTGGCGCATGCGCGTGTAATCGCCGTCGGCATAGGTGTAGCGGCAGCGGGCATAGGTAAGGGCGGTGGCACCGTCCATATGCTGCTGGCCAGCGGTAATCTTAATATCCAGGTGCTCGGGGTCGTCAACATCATCGGTTGCGTTGATGTCGATACCGCCAACCGAATCAATCAGCGCCTGCATACCGTCGAAGCTGACCTCGGCATAGTGGGAAATCTGAACACCGCACAGCTCGTTGACCGCCTCGACCATGGCCTCGGCGCCGCCAACGGTATGGCAGGCGTTGATCTTCATGGTCTCGCCCTTGTACTCGACCTTGGTGTCGCGCGGAACGGAAATGAGCGTCGCCTGCTTTTGCGTGGGGTCGATGCGTGCCAGGATAATCGAGTCGGCACGATACGTATCCTCGCCCGGACGGCCGTCGGTGCCAAGAAGCAGCACGTAGAACGGATCCTTTGCCTCATCGGTGTCAACCAGAACCCGACGCAGATTGTCAGTAATGACATTAGAATCGCCGAGCTTGCCCATAATGGTGGCAAACCACAGGCCGGCAGCGGTAGTGGCACTCAGCAGCACGCCAAGCACGACAATGAGCGCGACGTGACGAATCGTGTGGCTACGGCGACGTTGACGAGCGCGCTCGGAATAGCGAGCCACGTTATCGCGACTGTAGATTTTGGCCTGCGCACCAGTTGAGGGTCTTCGGGTGGTGGTATCCGCGAGGGGCTTTTTATTAAACATAGGCAACCTGTATTAGTAGATGACGGGATCGGGGACGGTAGCATGCTCGACATGCGCGCCAAGCGCCTGCAGCTTTTCGACAAACTGCTCGTAGCCGCGCTTGATGTGATGGATAGCCGAAACCTCGGTCGTCCCGTCGGCGATCAAGCCCGCTACGACGAGGGCCGCTCCGCCGCGCAGATCGGGCGAGGTAACCTGTGCACCCGAGAAGCCCTTGACGCCATGAATCATGGCATGATGGCTCTCGATACGAATGTCGGCACCCATGCGCACCAGCTCAGAGGCAAACATAAAGCGATTCTCGAAGATGTTTTCGGTAATAACGGAACTACCGTCGGCAAGGGCGGAGAGCACCATAATCTGCGCCTGCATGTCGGTCGGGAAACCGGGGAACGGAAGCGTCTGGATGTCGACCGGCTTGATACGCTCGGCACGGTTCACATGGACGCCATCCTCGACGCGCTCGCAGTCGATACCCATGAGCTCCATCTTCTTGAGCACCATGCCCAAGTGAATGGGGCAAAAGCCCGTGACATCGACACCGCGATCGTCGGCCATCAACGCACCGGCAACGATAAAGGTACCGGCCTCGATGCGGTCGCCCACCACGCGATGGGTAACGGGATGGAGCTCTTCCACGCCTTCGATAGTCACGACGGGCGTACCGGCGCCAACAATCTTGGCGCCCATCTCGTTGAGCATGTTAGCGAGATCGACGATCTCGGGCTCGCGGGCGGCATTGTCGATAACCGTGGTGCCCTGTGCGCGCACAGAGGCCATGATGAGGTTCTCGGTCGCACCGACGCTGGCGAACTCGAGCGTGACGGTGGTACCGCGCAGACCTTGGGGCGCATTAGCGTTGATGTAACCGTGGGCGGTATCGAACTCAACGCCCAGGGCCTCAAGACCAAGAATGTGCATATCGATCTTGCGAGCACCCAGGTTGCAGCCGCCCGGCATGGCAATTTTGGCGCGATGGAAGCGGCCCAGCAGGGGTCCCATGACGGCGGTGGAAGCGCGCATCTTGGCAACGAGCTCGTAGGGGGCCTCCCATGAATCGACCTGAGAGGTATCAATCTCGAGCGTGTGCTCGTCGAGAACATCGATCGTAGCGCCCATGCCCTTGAGCACCTTGCCCATCACGTGAACATCGGAAATATCGGGCACGTTCTGCAGCGTCGTCTTGCCCGGCGCCAGAAGCGTTGCCGCCATGAGTTTGAGCGCGGAGTTCTTGGCGCCCGAGACGGGCACGGAGCCTCCGATGGCGTGGCCACCCTCAACGCGGATAATATCCAAGGTCTACCCTTTCAAAAAGCATGCCCGGGGTGGCTGGGCCATCCCGGGCATGATGTGTTCGCAAATGGTCGAACGCTAAATCGTTTGACTATTGGGCAAGCTTGAGCTTACACCATGCGATTTCATTATAGAGGTAGGCGCGGCGTGCATCATCCTCCGACAAATTACCCAGCTTCTCTTCAAAACCTTGAATATCAGCTTTAAGCTTGTCGGCATCGACGGTCGCCAAATCGCAAGCGCGCTCGGCGAGAACGGTCACGACATCGTCCGCAACCTGGGCATAGCCGCCGGCCACGGCAAACGTGTGGTCGACAGTGCCCATGGCCTTATCGGAAACGCGAACGTAACCGCGGTCGATCGTGCAGATCTCGCTGGAGTGAGCAGGCAGGACGCCAAACTCGCCATCCGTGGACGGAATCGACACAAACGCAGCGTCGCCCTCATAGGCGCAGCTCACGGGGCACACGATGCGGATACGCATAACCTACTTCTCCCCCATCTTGCGGGCGCGCTCGCGCACGTCCTCAATCGTGGAAGCATAGCGGAAAGCCTGCTCGGGCAGGTCATCGGCCTTGCCGTCGACAATCTCGGCGAAAGAGCGGACGGTATCCTCGACGCGGACGTAGACACCGGGGTTGCCGGTGAACTTCTCGGCGACGTGGAAGGACTGCGAGAGGAACTGCTGAATCTTACGGGCACGGTTGACCGTAAGGCGCTGCTCCTCGGACAGCTCGTCCATACCCAGAATGGCGATGATGTCCTGAAGGTCGGAGTACTCCTGCAGGAGCTCCTGGACCTTGACAGCGACACGGTAGTGCTCCTCGCCGACGATCGAGGGATCGAGAGCGTCGGAGGAAGACGCGAGCGGGTCGATAGCCGGGAACAGGCCGAGCGACGAAATGCTACGCGAAAGAACCGTGGTGGCGTCGAGGTGCGTAAACGTCGTGGCAGGCGCCGGGTCGGTCAGGTCGTCTGCGGGGACGTAGACAGCCTGGACGGAGGTAATGGAGCCCGTCTTGGTCGAGGTAATGCGCTCCTGAAGGTCGCCCATCTCGGTAGCCAGCGTGGGCTGGTAACCAACGGCGGACGGCATACGGCCCAGCAGTGCGGAAACCTCGGAACCGGCCTGGGAGAAACGGAAGATGTTGTCGATGAACAGCAGAACGTCCTGGCCGCGATCGCGGAAGTACTCAGCGGTGGTAAGGCCGGCCAGACCGATGCGCAGACGCGCTCCGGGCGGCTCGTTCATCTGACCATAGACCAAGCAGGTCTTGTCGATAACGCCAGACTCGCTCATCTCGAGGAACAGATCGGTGCCCTCGCGGGTACGCTCGCCGACGCCGGTGAACACCGAGGTGCCGCCGTGCTCCTGGGCGAGGTTGTTGATAAGCTCCTGAATCAGAACGGTCTTGCCGACGCCGGCGCCACCGAACAGGCCCGTCTTGCCGCCACGGATGTAGGGCTCGAGCAGGTCAACGGCCTTGATGCCGGTCTCGAAGATCTCGGTCTTGGTGGTGAGCTCGTCAAAACGGGGCGCTGCATGGTGGATGGGGTAGAACTCCTCCACCTCGGGCATGGGCTTGCCGTCGACGGGCTTGCCCATGACGTTCCAAATGCGGCCGAGCGTCTTGGGGCCAACGGGCATCTTCATGGGCTCACCGGTATCGGTGGCAATGAGGCCGCGCTGCAGGCCGTCGGTCGAGGACATGGCGACCGTGCGGACCACACCGCCCGGAAGCTGGCTCTCGACCTCGAGGATCGTGCTCAGGTGACCGATCGGGGTCTCGGCCTCGACCGTGAGCGCGTTGTAGATCGGGGGCACCGCACCGTCAAACTTGACGTCGACGACAGGGCCGATGATACGCACGATGCGACCATCACCGGCAGTCGTCTTCTTGGTGGCTTCCTCGACCGCAAGCTTTACGGTGTTATTAGCCATTACTGTTCCTCCAATGCTGAGGCTCCGCCGACGATCTCGTTAATCTCGGTCGTGATCGAAGCCTGACGCACGCGACTATACGTGCGGGTAAGGGTCGAGATGATCGCGGTGGCGTTTTCCGTCGCAGAGTGCATGGCCTTGCGGCGTGCACCCTGCTCGGCAGCCGCCGAATCGATCAGGGCCTGGTAGATGACCGTCAGGATATAAGACGGCACAAGCTTGCCGAGAACATGCTCGGGAGAGGGCACGAACTCGAACGTGGACGAGATGCGCTTAGGGGCGTCGGTCTCGTTCTTACGCGGACCGTGGGCCATAGCGATCATCTCGGGGTCGAGCGGCAACAGATGCTCGACGCGAAGCTCCTGATCCACGCGGTTCTTGGCGTGGTGGTAGACAAGCTCGACACGGTCAAGCTCACCGGCACGATACGCATCGCAGATATGAGAGGAGATCATGCGGGCCTGATTGAAATCGGGCTCAGAGGAGTTGCCCTCAAAGTGCATGACAACGTTTGCGCGGTCACGGAAATACGTGGCCGGCTTACGCCCACACGCGATGATCTCGCACTCGATGCCGTCGTTCGCCCAAGAAGCGGCGAGCTTTTCGGCCGTGCGCTCCACCGTCGTATTGAAACCGCCGGCAAGGCCGCGGTCCGAGGCAATAACGACAATCAGGCCATGCTTGACGCTCTCATGCTTCTGCAGCATGGGATCGGTGCCCGAACAGGAGGCGTCGCCGGCGACCGTCAACATGACGTCGGTCAGCGCCTCCTTATAGGGCTCGGCCTGCTTGGAGCGATCGAGGGCACGACGGATCTTGGCCGTAGAGACCATCTCCATCGTGCGCGTGATCTGCTTGGTCGTGGTAACCGAGGAGATTCGCTTCTTAATGTCGCGAAGGTTGGCCATGGGGCTTAGTTCTCCTCTGATCCAGAAACATCCGAATGGTGCTTGGCCATGAACTGCTGCTTGAAGTCGCCGATGACGCGCAAGAGCTCAGCCTTGGTGTCATCATCGATCTTCTTGGCGCGAACCTTGTCGAGCAGCAAGCCAAAGCCATTGTCCATGTACTCGACGAGCTCGGCACGGAAGGGCAGCACGTCGGCGATCTCCAGGTCATCCAGGAAGCCCTCGTTGCCAGCGAACAGCGTAACGATCTGCTCGCCAACCTCAAACGGCTTGTAACGCGGCTGCTTAAGGAGCTCAGTCATGCGAGCGCCGTGGGTAAGCTGCTTTTGCGTGGCCTCGTCGAGGTCAGAGCCGAACTGCGTGAAGCCGGCGAGCTCCTGGTACGAAGCAAGGTCCAGACGGAGGTTGCCGGCGACCTGCTTCATGGCCTTGGTCTGTGCGTCGCCGCCGACGCGGGACACGGAGATGCCCACGTCGACTGCCGGGCGCTGACCCTGGAAGAAGAGCTCGGACTGCAGGTAGATCTGACCATCGGTAATGGAAATGACGTTGGTCGGAATGTAGGCCGAGACGTCGCCGTCCTGGGTCTCGATGATCGGCAGTGCCGTCATGGAGCCGTAACCGTTCTTCTTGGACATCTTGACGGCACGCTCGAGCAGACGAGAGTGCAGGTAGAAGATGTCGCCAGGATAGGCCTCGCGTCCGGGCGGACGATGCAGCGTCAGCGACATCTGACGGTAGGCCACAGCCTGCTTGGACAGGTCGTCGTAGATGACGAGCACGTGGCCGCCGGGGTTGGTCTCGCTGGCGGGCTTGCCGTCCTCGCCGTTGTACATGAAGAACTCGCCGATAGCGGCACCGGCCATAGGCGCGATGTACTGCATAGGGGCGGAATCGGCAGCGGTGGCCGAAACGATGATGGTGTAGTCGAGCGCACCGTGCTGAGCGAGGGTCTCGCGGATGTTGGCAACCGTGGAGGCCTTCTGGCCGATGGCGACATAGATGCAGACCATGCCCTTGCCGCGCTGGTTGAGGATAGCGTCGATGGCGATGGCGGTCTTACCGGTCTTACGGTCGCCGATGATGAGCTCACGCTGACCGCGGCCAATAGGCACCATGGAGTCGATAGCGAGCAGACCGGTCTGAACCGGCTCGCACACCGGGGTACGATCGATGACGCCGGGAGCCTTGAACTCGATGGGGCGACGGTGCGTGGCGACGATGTCGCCCAGGCCGTCGATGGGCTGGCCGAGCGGATTGACGACGCGGCCGAGCATGGCACGGCTCACGGGGATATCCATAATGCGGCCAGTGGTGCGGCACTCGTCGCCTTCCTTGATGGAGTCGACGGCACCGAACAGAACGGCGCCGACCTCGTCACGGTCAAGGTTCTGGGCAAGGCCGAAGACGGTCTCACCGGTATCGGAGCTCTTGAACTCCAGAAGCTCGCCTGCCATGGCGCTCTTGAGGCCAGAGACGCGCGCGATGCCGTCGCCTACCTCATCGACCGTTGAAACCTCATGCGTATCGACCGTCGCGGAGAGGCTCGTGAGCTGCTCCTGCAGTTTCTTGGCGATATCCTGGGCATTGAGGGTTTCGGACATTAGGCTTCACCTCCGTACGAATTAGCAGAGTTTGCGAGGGTCTCCTGCGCGATGCGCAGCTGCGTCTTGACGGAAATGTCACGACGCTCGCCGCGGGCCTCGAGCACCAGGCCGCCCACGATAGACGGGTCGACCTGCTCGATAAGGAATACCTTGCGACCGAAGTCCTGCTCGCATTTCTTAGTGATGGTTTGACGCAGCTCGTCGTCGAGCGGGATCGCCGTGGTGACGGTCACGCCCACTACATCCTCGTCTTCCTCGGCAACATACTTAAAGGCAGCTGCCACCTTGGGAAGAAGGTCGAGCTGGTCGCGCTTGGACATGGTGTCGAGCACGGCGATGATCTCGGGGCTGGCAGAAGCCAGGCGCTCGATCATCTCGAGGTCCTCGAACACATGGTTCTCGGCCTTAGCGGCTTCCAGAAGGGAGCGCGCGTAGGTCTCGAGCACCTTGTCCTGATAGCGGCTAGTCGGCATTCAGGCTACCTGCTTCCTGGATGTAGCGCTCGATGAGCTTCTTCTGCTCGGCCTCGTCCTCGAGTGCCTCGCCCACGATCTTGGTGGCGACGGCAACGGACAGGTCGGCGATGGAGCTCGCGGCACCGGCGTAGATGGACTTGCGCTCGTCCTCGACGGTCGTATGGGCCTTGGCGATGATCTCCTCGGCCTCCTTGTGAGCAGCCTCGATGATACGGGCGCGCTCGGACTCGGCGTCCTTACGGGCCTCGAGAACGATGTCGGCAGCCTGACGACGGGCATCGGTGACGATCGAGTCGGACTCAGCGCGCTTGGCGATAGCCTCCTGCTTGGTCTTCTCGGCCTCGTCGAGGCTCTCCTCGATCTTCTTGCCGCGCTCCTCCATGGTTTTCATGATGCCCGGCAGGGCGACCTTGGCCAGCACGATCCAGATAATCAGGAAGGCGATAAGCGCCGGGATGAACTCCGCCATCTTAGGGATGAGGATGTCCGCACCGGCAGCGCCGTCCTCGGCGAACGCGGAAACCGGCATGAGCAGCGCGGCCGCGGACGCGGAGAGTGCGATCGCGCTCTTCTGGGATGAAAGATTCATACTTGACGCTCCGTGCTATTTAACGATCAGCGCGACAACGAAGCCGATCAGAGCCAGAGCCTCGCCGAAGGCGGAGCCCATGATGAAGACGGTGAACACGCGGCCCTGGACCTCAGGCTGACGGGCCATAGCACCCGTAGCACCCAGAGCAGACAGGCCGATAGCAAGACCAGCGCCGATAACACCGAGACCGTAACCGATAACTCCCACGATTCCTCCTTTGTCGTGCGTGTCTTATTTCACGCAGGATAACCTTTTTATAACTGCCGGGCTCCATGGGTACGGGCACCGGCGGTTTAACGAATTACCTTACCTTTAAGGCGCGAACGGAAGACTACTCCTCCTCCGCGACCTCCTCTGCCTCGGAGACATACACGGCGGTAAGGACCGTGAAGACGTAAGCCTGGATGGCGCCGACCACAAGCTCGATCGCATAGATCAGGATGAGGATGGCAAGCCAGGCCAGCGAAGGCAGGGCGCCGACGGCGTGGGCCGCGGAAACCTGCTGAAGCAGCGGCTGCATGAACATGCTCGCCATGATGGCGAACGAGCCCATGACCACGTGTCCTGCGAACATGTTGCAGAACAGACGGACGGCGAGCGTGATGAGACGCAGGAAGGTCGAGAAAAGCTCGACGACCCACACAAGCACGTTCATCGGGAAGCTCACGCCCTGCGGGGCGAGGCTCTTGATGTAGCCGATCACGCCGTGAGCCTTGCATCCGTAGTAGATGAAGTACACGAAGGCGAAGATGGCGAGCGCGGCGGTGGAGCCGATTGCGCCGGTGCCGGGCTTCATTCCCGGAATCAGGCCGATCATGTTATTGATCAGGATGAACAGGAAAAGCGAGCACAGGAACGGGAAGTGCTTCTTCCAGTTCTCACCCACGACGCCCTTGCCGATATCGTTCTCGACGTACTCGATGATGTACTCGAAACCGTTGACGAAGAAGCCCTTGGGAACCAGGGTCTGCTTCTTCTTGAACACGGCCAGGACGATCAGGAGCACGATCGTGGAGACGATCAGCCAAAACGAGTACTGCGTGATGCCGCAGCTCAGATCGCCCACGACAGGGGTGGAGCTGAACTCGCTGACCAGATGATTAATCTCATCAGGCAGCTTTTCAAAAATTTCCACGACTTACCTTTCGACCTCATGAGGATCTCGCAGCGCCTTGGCGACGCGAACCGTGCAGGCGGCCATAAAGGCCACGAAGCCGATCGCCTCGCCCAGGAGGAACATGCGAAATGCCTCTCCGAACAACACAAACACAACCAAGGTAAAGACGAGCAGGGCGATTGCCGAGACCGCCAGACTCACCATACCCTTGAGCATGTCCGCATTCTGTTTATCGTCAAGAACCGGCTTGAGCGTAAAGACAAAGGGAAGGAAGGCAATTGCGCCCGCGATGGCGCCTGCAACGATAGCGAGCAGATCGGCTATCTGAAACACTGGCGTCCTCACTTTCCTTTTTAACGCTTCACAGAACAGTTCCCGCCAAACATTGGTGACTATTGTACGAGCCAATCGCTAAAGTACAACCGAAAAAGCATCGGTTAATACGCACCTGTTCGTTTTCTTAAGACCTTCTTTATGCCGCAGGTACGGTAATACGTTTTTCTCGAACCCTGCAGGGCAAAACGTCCGTTAACAGGAGTGCGCGCGGTCGCCTTTTGTTCGTCCGCGCGCACCGTTTCTTCGTATTTGCAGCCGCGGCCGTCTTAGCCCAGCGACTAGAGCGTGCCGTAGATGCGGTCGCCGGCGTCGCCGAGGCCGGGAACGATGTAGGCAGCCTCGTTGAGATGGTCGTCGATGGCGCAGGTATAGATATGCACATCAGGGTCCTTCTCAGTCAGCGACTTGAGGCCCTCGGGGGCCGCGACGATGCACAGCATGCGGATGTCCTTGACACCGCGCTCGCGCAGGTAGCTGATGGCCATCTCGGCCGAACCGCCCGTGGCGAGCATGGGGTCGACGACCAGGCAGATGCGCTGGTCGATATCCTTGGGCATCTTGCAGTAATACTCGTGCGGCTCGTGGGTGACCTCATCGCGCTCCATACCGATGTGGCCCACGCGAGCGGAGGGCACCAGGTCGAGGATGCCGTCGACCATGCCAAGGCCCGCACGCAGGATGGGCACGATGGCGAGTTTCTTGCCAGCAAGCTGTTTGAACGTGGCGGTAGTGATGGGGGTCTCGACCTCGACGTCTTCCATAGGCAGGTCACGCATGGCCTCGTAGCCGTCAAAAAGCGCGAGTTCGCGCACGAGCTGACGGAACTGGTTGGTGCCGGTGTTTTTGTCGCGCAGGATCGACAGCTTGTGCTGGACGAGCGGGTGATCGACAAGCGTCACACGGGACGCATCGTAGGTGACGGTCATGGATTGATTGCCCCTTTCGTTGCGGCCGCAAAACGGCCTTGCTGACAAGGCGCGCAGCAATGTTGCCGCCGCACGCCATGCATTAGTTTAGCGGTTTGTTGTATCGAGCAGCCCATCGCAGCCCTACTGTGCGGTGCTGAGCGAGCGCCTGACTGCATCACGCCAGCCCGCAAGGTTTTGCTCGCGGCGCTCGGCGGACATGTGGGGAAGAAAGGTCCTAACGATCTGGGCATTTTGCTCCAGCTCCTCCAGGTCTTCCCAATAGCCGACGGCAAGACCCGCCAAGTACGCGGCACCGATTGCCGTGGTCTCCACCGTCTCGCATTGCAGCACGGGGATATCCAGCAGGTCGGCCTGGAATTGCATGATGAACTCGTTGCGCGAGGCACCGCCATCGACAGACAGGCGCTCAATCGAAAGCCCCACGTCCTGCTCCATGGCGCGCAGCACGTCGTAGCTCTGATATGCCATGGATTCGCAGGCGGCACGTACGATGGTCGCACGGCTCGAGGCGCCGGTCAGACCGCACACGATACCGCGGGCATGCGGGTCCCACCAGGGAGCACCCAAACCCGCAAAGGCGGGAACGAAGTAGCAGCCCTCGTTGTCGCTAATCGAAGCGGCGAGTTGTGCCGACTCGCTCACGCTCGAGATGATGCCCATGTTGTTGCGAAGCCAGTTCATCGTTGAGCCGGCGGCAAAAATAGAGCCCTCGAGCGCATAGCTGACTTTGCCGTCCGCAGCGATACCGATGGTGGAGACCAGGCCATTCTTGGATTCGACGATCTCGTCGCCGGTGTTCATGAGCATAAAGCAGCCCGTGCCATAGGTGTTTTTGGTCTGGCCGGGATAGAAGCAGCAGTGACCGAACAGCGATGCCTGCTGGTCGCCCGCCACACCCATGATGGGCGGCATGTTGGTCATGATGTCGCTCGCGACGCGGCCGTAGTCACCCGAGCTCCAGCGAACCTCGGGCATCATGGAACGTGGAACGTCAAAGAGCGCCAGCAGGTCGTCGTCCCAATCGAGCGTATGGATATTAAAGAGTGCCGTGCGGCTGGCATTGGTGTAGTCGGTGGCAAAGACCTGGCCGCCGGTGAGGTTGTAGATGAGCCAGGTGTCGATGGTGCCAAACATGAGGTCGCCCGCCGCCGCGCTCTCGCGTGCGCCGTCGACGTTGTCGAGAATCCACTGCACCTTGGAGGCCGAGAAATACGGGTCGAGCGTGAGTCCCGTGCGGGAGCGCACCAGCTTCTCGCAACCCTGTTCAACCAACGCCTCGATTACCGACGCGGTACGGCGGCACTGCCATACGATGGCGTTATAGATCGGCTGACCGCTCACGCGGTCCCAAACCACCGTGGTCTCGCGCTGGTTGGAGATGCCGATGGCGGCAATGCGGTCGGAGTGGATACCGCTCTTAAACTGGACTTCCATCATGACGGCGATCTGGCTGGCAAGGACCGCCATGGGGTCTTGCTCTACCCAACCGGGACGCGGGAAGCTGGTTTTGACGCTGCGACGTGCCTGCGCGACGATGCATCCGTACTCGTCGACGATGGTCGCAAGTACCGAGGTGGTGCCGCAGTCGAGTGCCATGATGTAGGAACCGCCAAAGTTAAACGAGGCATCTTCCATGCCCAGGCTACCCAGATTCAACGACATCGCTTACACCTTTCTATTGCATCGGGTCGGACAGGACCCGTTCGATCTCTGATGCGGGAAGTGCGCCTTGGCGCAGGATCTGGAGCCCGCCGTGCTGAAACGACACGATGGTCGAGGCGTCGCGACACGGGGTCTCACCGGCGTCGACGGCAACATCGACCCCCTCCAGGATGCGACCCTCGACGGCGGCAAAGCATGCCGGCGAGGGCGCGCCGTGCGTGTTGGCGCTCGTGCAGGCAAGTGGACTGCCGCAGGCGCGGATGAGCGCCTGCACCACAGGCGAGGCCGACGCGCGAAGAGCCACCGTGTCATCGGCGGCGCGCATAAAGGTCGGCACGCAGGGGGCTGCCTTAATCACGATAGTCAGGGCTCCCGGCCAGCATCGTCGCGCGAGTACGCGGGCCTCGTTAGGGATATCCACGCCATAGCGGTCGAGTGCCTCGGCATCATCGACCAGCCAGGCAACCGTTTGGGTGAGCTCGCGCTGCTTGAGGGTAAAGATACGACGATAGCCGGTACCGAGTGCGGGGACCGCGGCGCCGTTGACGGTGGCCTGCGGATCTCGCGGCCACGATGGGAATTCGCTTGTATCTTGGGGCACGGCGTCCGAGAAGGCGTTGACTGCCACGGCGACACCGTAGACGGTCTCGGTCGGGATCAAAGCCAGGCCGCCGCGGCCGAGCACCTCGGCCGTGCGCTCGACGGCAAGCCGATGCGGCTCGCGCGTTCCCTCGTATACCCGATAGACCGTCTGCATGTGTATGCCAGCCCCTTACGCTCTGGTGCAAGTTTGTTTACTGTGGGGCATTCTCGCACGAAACGTTCAACCTATTTGCCCAGAGCGCATGTTGGTTTGGTGAGCGGCTCTAGTAGTCGGTGAAAGTGAGGGGGTTAATTGAAGATTTTTAGCGCGCAAGCGTAACGGTACGATCGGGAAACTCGATGCTTGCAACCAGTTTTCCGCCGAGGCTCTCTGCGTACCTGCTCAGCGTGTCGAGCCTCATCGAACCCAACTCCCCACGCTCGAGCTCGGATACACGTTTTTGAGAAACGCCCATCGACTGGGCGACCGACGCCTGTGTTAGATCTTTTAACCTGCGAATCTGAGCAAGCTTATAGGCTTCGATACGATCGCGAGTCCTCTCCTGCTCGGCGGTAATGGAGTCGCGTGTTATCCCGCGAGATTCCATATACTCATGCAGTTCCATCTCGATCGAGCCTCCTTACGTGGCGACGGTATATTTGCTCGGCCCTTGGAATGTTGATCGCATACCAACCGTTCCATTTTGCCCTTGACGATCCCGCTCGCGACTTATCACCCGCCAATAGCAATACCGCCTGGCGCTTGGGGTCAAAGGCGAAGAGGATGCGAATCACCTGCCCACCACACGACGTCACTCTCAGCTCCTTTAAATGATGAAGCTTCGAGCCCTTTACGCGGTCAACCAGCGGACGACCAAGGCTGGGACCTTCCTTCTCGAGCACCAAAAGGTCTGCATAAATCTGCTTCAGCGTAGCTTCATCCTGCTCATCAAGCCAAGGTTCAATGTAATCAAGCACGATACGGTACCGATGCAGCTGATTTGACATACCTTTCTCCTTCTATAGTAGAAGTTTTACGGTATATTGCAAGGACAAACTTGCGCAAATGTCTATTTATTCAGCTTAAATACGCTGTTTGGGCTCGGTGACGATGGCTCGAACGATGCGGGGACGATCGGTGAGGTCGTGGACGATACGCACGTCCGAAAGGCCTGCTTGACGACAGAGCTCGGCCGCGGCGTCGAGCGCGCCCTCGTAGAGCTCGCAGGCAAACAGGCCGCCGGCACGCAGCATGTAGGGCGCCGCGTTGAGCAGGCGGCGGAAGATATCGAGACCGTCGGCACCGCCCTCGAGCGCCAGATCGGGCTCAAAGTCCTTGACCTCATGCGGCAGCGAGCGCATGACATCGGTGGGGATGTAGGGCGGGTTGGAGACGAGTACGTCAAAGGTGCCCCACTCTTCGCGGGGAATGGAGCTCACCAGGTTTGTGAGGCTGAAGGCGACCTCGTCGGACGTGAGGCCAAGCGCATCGCGGTTTTTGGTAGCAAGGTCGATGGCGCGCGGCTCGATATCGGTAGCAGTGCAGGTAACGTGCCCGCGGCGCTCCCAGGCAAGGGAGAGCGAAATGCAGCCCGTGCCGCAGCCGACCTCGAGAACGCGGGCAGTGCGGGGCTCGGCTGGGGCAGATACGTTGGCCTCGGCGGCATCTTGCGCGGGAGTCGCCTGTTGGTCGTTGTCCTCAATGGCGATGCCGTATTCGTCGAGCTCGGGCTCGGGGGTTTCCATGGCCTCTGCTTCTGCCGCTTCGGCTTCTGCTGCCTGCGCGGCGGCTTCCTCGGCCTCGCGGTCGGCCAGTTCCTCGGCATAGGCGCGGCTACCGAGCACGTCGCTACCCAGCGCAGCCTCATCGGCGGCCGTCAGGTTGGCGGCACGACGCTCGGCGGCCGCGCGTTCGTCAGCCAGCGCCGCCTCGGCTTTGCGGGCCTGCTCGACCTCATCGTTCCAAGGCAGCTCCACGCGCTGGCGGGCAGCGGCCTCGGGGCTCAGCACCTCGGCATCCAGATAGTTCAGAACTTCTTCGACGAGCATCTCGGTCTCGGGGCGCGGGATGAGCACACCGGGGGCGCACGCGACGTCGATCATGCGAAACTGCGTGCTGCCCGTGATGTACTGCAGCGGCTCGCCCTTAGCGCGGCGGACAACGGCCGCGTGCATGGTCTCGAGCTGGGCCGCGTTAAGCGTCTCGTCCATACGCATATATAGGTCAATGCGCGCCAGGCCCGTGGCGGCGCACAGCAGCCACTCGGCAGAAAGACGGGGGTGCTCCTCGCCGCGCTCGGCTAGGTACTCCTTGGTCCACTCGAGACAACGCTTGATGGTCCAGATCTCGTTTGCCATGGGGCCCTCCCCTCTTAAGCGCCGGGCGGCGCGCGAATGTCGGAGCAGATTGTACGCGAGGCCAGCGCTTGGCAAGGGACGATTGAAGGCGATTATCGAGAATCAGCCCAGAATTTTGCACCGGGCTCGCTCAAAGTGTTCATTCGCCGACGTCTAGATTTGCATTCGTCAAGCTTTTGGCAAGGTTGCCCCAAAACTAACCAATAACTAACCAAGAACTTGCCAAATCACTTGACGCGCGACGCATCAAAAATCACCTCGCGACTTCTTGGACGATTTTTTGAGCAATATTTTCAATAGCAGATACACGACGTTAATTGCTTTAGGCAGGCAAACAGCTCAAAGGCCATCAAGACGGATTGAATAACATCTCAAAGCAATGTGCCCAACCTAGTCGTTTAAGAACGTCCCCAATGACTACATCTAAGGCGCTGCAGGTTGAGCATAAGTCAGCGAAAACGCCCCTAAGCGAGCAAGGTGACGTGAAAGAGGAGGGAAGCGTACTTTGGTACGCGACCGACGATTGAACGTCAGATTGCCGCTTAGGGGCGTTTGCAGCGTCGAGCCGTTACGGCGTTTGGTAAAACGCCGTAACTTAAACAGCCTGTGCCAGCTTCTCGGCTCGCTCGGCGGCGGCGAGTGCCTCGATGACGGTGCCGAGCTGATCGCCCAGAAGGACGCCGTTGTAGGTGGAGTTGAAACCGATGCGGTGATCGGTCACGCGGTCCTGGGGCTGGTTGTAGGTACGGATCTTCTCGGAACGGTTGCCGTGGCCGATCTGGCTCTGGCGCTCGGCACCGAGCTCAGCCTGCTGCTTCTCGAGCTCCATCTCGTACAGACGGGCGCGCAGCATCTGCATGCAGACTTCGCGGTTCTGGATCTGGGAGCGCTGCTCCTGCGACTGCACCACGGTGTTGGTGGGCAGATGGGTAATGCGCACGGCGGAGTAGGTGGTGTTAACGCACTGACCGCCAGGGCCCGAAGCGCAGTAAGTGTCGATGCGCAGGTCGGACTGGTTGATCTGGACGTCGATCTCCTCGGCCTCGGGAAGCACGGCGACGGTAGCCGTGGAGGTCTGAATGCGGCCCTGGGACTCGGTCTTGGGGACGCGCTGGACGCGGTGCACGCCGGACTCGTACTTCATGACGGAGTAGACGCGGTCGCCCTCGACCTTGAACTCAATGGACTTAAAGCCACCGGCCTCGCTGGGGCTGGAGTCGAGCACGGTAGTCTTCCAGCCGCGCGACTCGCAAAAGCGCTGATACATCTTGTACAGGTCGCCGGCGAAGATGGCTGCCTCGTCGCCACCGGCGGCGGAGCGAATCTCGACGATGGTGTTCTTGTCGTCGTTGGGGTCACTCGGGATGAGCATGTACTTGATGTCTTCCTCGAGCTGGGGAAGCTTTTCCTCGTTCTCGGAGATGTCCATCTGGAGCATCTCCTTCTCGTCCGCATCGCTGGTGTCGCGGAGCATCTCCTTGGCGGCCTCGATGTCATCGAGCGCGCCGATGTACTCGCGCGAGGCAGCGATGAGGTCGGACTGGTGTGCGTACTCCTTGTTGAGACGCGTGAACTCCTTGATGTCGGAGGCGACGGCCGGGTCGGAAAGCTTCTTCTCGAGCTCCTCGTAGGCCTTAATGATCTTTTCGAGCTTGTCGCGCATGGCGGGACTCCTTTATGTGCGTGAAGGCGAAAATCGGCAGAGTTGATGGGGCGCGCGGCGCCACTGCGGGGGTAAGCCCAGCTAGAACATGTCGATCTTCAGATACATGCGCATCCCTTCGCGTATGAGGTACATAGTTGCGGTCTAACCCATACATGATAGCGTGCGCAGGCATACCTGCATATAACCCGCACGGAATGCGACAAAGGGTCAGTCTCTTTCCTTGAATACAACTTCATCCGAACGCCTCCCGCATTCATCCGCACATATACGGATAAATTTGGGAATCCGATACCCTGAGGGCCGGATCGGCCGGCCCCGGGAGATCGGAGGACGCCATGTCCGGAAAGGGCGGGAAGGGCGCCGCGAGGGCGGTCCCGAGGACCCACGGCAGGCTCACCGTGTCCCGCTCGTACCCGAGGACCCACGGCAGGCTCACCGGGTACGAGCGGGACACGGTCCAGAGGATGCTGAAGCGCAGGGTTCGCTCGGCCACTTCCTCGAGAGGTTCAAGGGCGTATCGACCCGCAGGCTCCACAGCTGCCTGATGTGGTTCAGATGGCTGCGCGAGGCCGCACGCGTCGGGGACAGGACGTCGCTCATGCGCGAGCAGCTCGACGACGGGCGCTACGAAAAGATCCGGAAGAAGATGATGGAGCCGGAGTACGAGTTCCATCTGGAGCCGGACGTGCAAACGGCGGGTTAACATAGCCTTTCACCAAAAAGGGCGAGCGGCCGCGCCCTGCGACCACCCGCCCTCAATCAAAGCCCTTCTCGGCCGCCGTAGCTACCGGTTCCGGCGCCGCAGGATAACGCCTGCGGCGATCAGCACCACCGCGCCGCCCGCGATGCCACCCAGGGCTATCGGCGACAAGCTGGTATCGCCCGTATACGGCAGACCCGGCTTCTCCTCCTTCGGCACCGGTGACTTGCTCGGCGAATTGGTGGGCGGCTCCGTCGGCGGGGTGGTCGGCGGCGTGTACGTGTTCTTGAACACCGGCGCCACGGCGCCGTCATAGGTTACCGTCGCCACCAGATGGCCCGCACCGTCGTCCGTCACCGTCACCGTTACCCGGTGCTCGGCCGCGTCGTACGTCACGTTCTTCTGACCGTCGTCCACCTCGGAGATGCTGTAGGCGTACGTTCCGGGCTTGTCGTACGAGATCGCCTCGAAGCCCACCGTGCCGTCCGCCGCGTTCTTTGCGGTCTGCAGCACCTTGCCGTCGGCATCCTTCAGCTGGAAGGAGAACTGCCCTTCCTTCAGGTCCTCGCCGCTCAGCACCTTGGAGGCCCCCAGCTTCACCTCAGTCGCGGCCGGCGCGTAACTGTTGCTGAACGCCACCGCATCCGCAGCCTTGCCGCCCTTGCTGTAGGCAACCTGCGCCTCCAGCGCGTGCGTCTCCGCATTCTCCGTCACCGTCACCGTCGCGGTAAAGACCGTCGTGTCGTAGGTGACGCCGTTCGCCGTCGCCCCTGCCCGCTCGGACACGGTGTAGACGTACGTCCCCACCTTGTCCAGCTGCAGCGGCGCGAAGCCGAACGTGCCGTCGGCGCCGTTCTGCACCGTCTGCACCACGTTACCGTCGGCGTCCTTCAGGTCGAAGAAGAACTCACCCTCGGCCAGGTCGCGGCCGGTCAGAGCCTTCGTTCCGGTAATCGTCGCCGTCGTTGCCGTCGGCGTGTAGGTGTTGGTGAAGGTCAGATCCGCAGCCGTCTTGTTCGCCGTCGCGGTCAGCTGGCCGCTGCCGTCATCGGTCACGCTCACCGTCACATCCAACACCGCATCGCTGTAAGTGATGGTGCCATCTTGGCCCGCAACCTCCTTCACCTGGTACGTATGCGAACCAGTCGCAGTGTACGAGATGGCCTTGAAGGTAAACGCGATACCCGCGTTCGTGGTCCGGTCAATCTCCTGCCCGGTGGCCGCGTCAATCAGCGCGAACGTGAACTCGCCATCGGCGGGCGTCCGCATGGTGGCCGAATCGGTATTCTCAAGCACCTTGATGCCGGAGATCTGGTAGGAGGTCGCGCCCGGCTGGTAGCTGTTCGCAAACGTCATGGTGTTGGGGGTGACGCCGTTCTCGGTGCCCTTGCTCGGCTTCGCCGTGGAGCTCTCTACCGCCAGCTTGCCGTCGTTGTTGTCCTTCACCACGTAGGTCAGGGTGTACGTCTTGCCGGTGTAGGTCACGCCCGGCACGCCCGGCGCGTCCCCCGTCGGCTGCACCTCGCGGACCGTGTAGGTAAAGGTGCCCGCATGGTCGAAGGTCAGCTTGTCGAAGGCAACCTTGCCGTGCGCATCGTTCTTCTGGGTCTGGATCACCGAGCCGTCAGACCCCACCAGCTCGAAGGCGAAGTCTCCCGCCTTTAGCTGATAGCTGCCGTCGTGCACGTCAACGCTCTTGGTGAGGGCGATCGCGCCGGAGTCCGTCGCCTGTGCCTCGTAGGTGTTGGTGAAGCTGGGCTTCGTGACATTCGTGCCGTCGTAGGCGACGCTCGCCTGCAGCGTGCCGGCATTGTCCACAACCGTCACCACGGCATGATGCACCGCGTCGTCGTAGGTCACGTAGGCCAGATCACCCTTCCGCTCCACGATAGTGTACTCGTACGTGCCCGGCTTCGCGTAGGAGAAGGCGTCGAAGTTAACACTTCCGTCCGCGCCGTTGGTCGCGGTCCGGACGGGCTTGGCCCCGGCAAGCTGCTCAGCAGTCATTTTGCCCTCGTACACATCGAAGGTGAACTCGCCGTCCTTGAGGACGATCGGCGTGTTGTCGTCCTTCTTCACATAGCTCTTCTGCGCACCGAGGGCCAGACCGGTCGCGGCCGGCTGGTAGGTGTTGGTGAAGGTATCCGAGCCGGATGCGCTCGTCACGATCGCCTTCGCATTCAGTGCTCCGTTCCCGCCGTCTGTGACCGTCACCGTATAGGTGAGGGCATGATTGTCATAGACCATGCCCGGCTCCGCGCCCGGCTGCTCCACGATGGTGTAGGTGAAGTCCTTGCTCGCGGCGCCGTCCAAGTCGGAGAGCTGGAACTCGCGCGTGAAGCAGACCTTGCCGTTTGCATCGTTCTTCGCGGTGGCGATCACGTTGCCGGCAGCGTCCTTCAGGTCGAAGGTGAACTCGCCGTCCGCAGGCTTCGTCGTGTGATCGAAGCCGTCCGCAACCTTGATGGTCTTGGTCGCCGTCAGCTCCACGGATCCCTTTGCGGTGTAGGTGTTGTTGAAGGTGGGAGCCGTAGCGGTACCGTCATAGGTGACGGTCACCTTCGTCTTGTTGTTGTCGTCCTGGTTCTGCTCTACCTTGACGTGGACCTTGACTTCCTTGGCGTCGTAGGCCACGCCGTCGACGGACTGGCCGGCCTTCTCCTCCTTGAGCGTGTAGTCGTACTCGCCCAGGTTCAGGTTCTTGACGGCCAGCTCGACCTTGCCGCCCCGGTCGTTGGTGCCCTTGGCGACCTCGTTGCCGGCCTGGTCGTACAGGCCGAAGGTGAACGCGTCGGCCGTCAGGTCCTTGCCCGTGAGGATCTTCGTCGCCTCGACGGTAACGTCCGTCGTCGGCTTCGAGTTGGTGAAGGTCGGAACGTCGGCCTCGCCGTCGTAGGTGGCGGTCGCCTTTAGCTCGCCCTTCTCATCG
This sequence comes from uncultured Collinsella sp., assembly GCA_902492755.1. Taxonomy (GTDB): domain Bacteria; phylum Actinomycetota; class Coriobacteriia; order Coriobacteriales; family Coriobacteriaceae; genus Collinsella. Next base: position 25,121 of record CABUNB010000006.1, read on the forward strand.
GAGACCTTGATGTGGACCTTCACGTCCTTCGTGTCGTACACGACGGTCGGGTCGTTGCCGGCAACCTCCTTGATGGTGTAGTCGTGATCGCCCGGCGTGTCGTAGCTGATTGCCTGGAAGGCGACCTTGCCGTCCTTGTCATTCTGGACGGTCTGGATCACGTTGCCATCCTTGTCGAGCAGCTGGAACGTGAAGTCGCCCCCTGCGAGCTCGCCACCCGTGAAGCGCTTCGTCGCCTTGAGCGTTACCGAGGTCTCCTTCTGGTGGTACGTGTTCGTGAAGGTCTTGTCTCCACTCGTTACCTGCGGTGTGGCCGTCAGCGAGCCGGTGCCATCGTCCGCGACCGTCACCTTGTAGATGAGCGCATGGGTGTCGTAGACCATGCCCGGCTCCGTGCCCGGCTTCTCCGCGATGGTGTAGGTGAAGTCCTTGCTCGCAGCGCCGCCCAGGTTGGAGAGCGCGAACTTGCGCGTGAACTTCACCGTGCCATCGGCCTTGTTCGTCGTGGTGCCGAGCACCTTGCCGTCGGCGTCCTTCAGCTCGAACGTGTATTCGCCGCCCTTCAGCTTGGTGTCGTGCGTGAAGCCCGGCGCGACCGCAACGATCTTGGTCGCCGTCAGCTCCACGGATCCCTTTGCGGTGTAGGTGTTCGTGAAGGTGGGGGCATTGGCCTTGTCACCATCGTAGGTAACAGCGGCGTCCAGCTTGCCGGCATTGTCCATGACCTTCACCACGGCATGGTGCACCGTAGCGTCGTAGGTCACGTGGGACAGGTCGCCCTCCTGTTCCGCGACGGTGTATTTGTACTCGCCGGCCTTGGTGTAGTCGATGGTCGGGAAGGTGACGGTGCCGTCCTCGCTGTTCTTGGCGCTCCGGATGGGTTGCTTGCCCTTCAGCTGCTCAGCCGTCAGGTCGCCCTCGTACAGGTCGAAGGTGAACTCGCCGCCCTTGAGCGTGGCCGGCGTGTTGTCGGGCTTCACATAGGCCTTCTTCGCCGTGAGCGCCACCGAGGTCTCGGCGGGCTGGTACTTGTTAGTGAAGGTCGGGGCATCGTTCTTGCCGTCATAGGTGACGGTCGCCTTCGCCTTGTCGCCCTCCGCCTTCACCGAGACGTGAACCTTCACCGCCTTGGTGTCGTAGGTGATAGTCGGATCGGCACCGACGTTCTCCTCCTTGAGTTTGTAGTCGTACTCGCCGATGGTCAGACCGGTGAGGGCAAGATTGATCTTGCCCTCCTTGTCGTTCTGGACGATCTTGACGGGATTACCCGTGGACGTGTCGCCTTGGTACAGGCCGAAGGCGAACGCGCCGTCCGTCAGCGCCTTGCCCGCGAGAACTTTCGTGGCCTCGACGGTAACGTCCGTCGTCGGCTTCACGTTGGTGAAGGTCGGCACGGCCTTATCGCCGCCGTAGGTGACGGTCGCGTCCAGCGTGCCGTTCTTGTTATCGGTAACGCTGACCTTGACCTTCACTTTCTGACCGTCGTAGACGATGGTCTGGTCGTTACCGGTAACTTCCTTGATGGTGTACTCGTAGTCACCTGCCTCGGTGTAGTTGATGGGCTGGAAGGTAATGTTGCCCTTCTCGTCGTTCGTGACGGTCTCAATGGGCGTGCCTTCCGCCTTGTCACCCTTGTACAGAGCGAACGAGAAGTCGTTCCCCGCGAGCGCACCGCCCCTAAAGCGTTTCTTCGCCGCCAAGGTCACGGAACCCTTCGCAGCATAGCTGTTGATAAAGGTGGCGAGGTTCACCTTGCCGTCCTTGACCTCAGCCTTGATGGGCTTGGCCTCAGCGTCACCATCCTTCTTCACCGTCACGCCCGTGACGGTCAGCTTGGCGTCCTTATCCTCGACCCTTACCGTGACGGTATAGGTCGAGGCGTCCATCGTCCAGCCGGCGTTCTGCACGCCGTCCGCTGCGGGATCATCATCAGCGTTGTGCACCTCGGTGAGCGTGAACGTGTACTCGCCCGCCTTGTTGAACGTCATATTCGAGAAGTCGACCGTCTGGCCCTTGTCCTTGATAATCTTGTCCTTCGTGGCCTTGGACTCCGCGTGCGCGTCGCCCGCCAGGTCGTCCGACACACCCAAGTCGCCGGCGGCGATCTTCTGCTGTGTCTCTTCCGTGGCGGTCAGCGTGAACGAGAACGCCTTCTCCGTGCTCTCAACACCGGAGATCTTCTTCGTCACCTGCGGGGTCAGCTCGTCGCTGGCGTCTGACTTGTAACTGTTCTTGAACGGGACGGTAGGCGTAGCGGGCTTCGCATTGCGACTCGAGACCGTCTTCACGTAGTTGGTCGTGGTATCGAGGCCCTTAATCGCCTCGGCCGTCAGCGCATCAACGTTGCCGCCCCCGCCAACAAGCGCCGTCACGCCCGGGCCCTTCGCGATGGTCGTCTCGGTGTAGAGCTGGCCTTTGTTGTCCGGATTCGGCTTCACCGCAATGAGCACGTAGGCGTCACCGGGGTACTCGGTGTCATACGTGTATCCACCAGCGTTGGCGCCATGCGCCTCAGACACCTTGTACACATACACCTTGTTGTAGCTCAGCTGCGTGAAGTTCATCTTCAGCTTGCCGGACATCGTGGCGGTCTGCGTATCGTCAGCGTCATCCTTGCCCACGGTGTTCTTGAACGACTTATCGGTATCAGCCGGCTCCGGGGCCGTCGTACCGTTATACGTCATCGCCTCGATGGTGAACGGGAACATGCCATTCTTCAGCGGGGTACCAACCAGAGTCTTGGTCACATCGATGCCCGCGTAGGTACCAGAGGCCGCATAGATGTTGGTGAACGCGGCGGCGTCCGTCACCTGCCGGTCGGCATCCGTCGTCGCCTGCTTGTTGTCGTACGCAACCGACGCGGTCAGCTTACCGGTGTGCTTGCCGTTCTCGATATCGGTCACTGTGTACGTCACCGTGGACGTATGGCCGTCATACGCAATACCAGTCTTATCCGCGTCGGTCGGCTTCGTCTCGTTCACATTGAACGTATACGTGCCCGACTTGGTGAACACCAGGTCGCCCGCACCGAAGGTTGCAGAACGCGTCGCGTCACCGGCGCCTGCGATCTCAACCTTAGTCGTCAGATCGCCGGTCTCATCGGAGTCGGTAGCCTTCCTCTGGGTAACGACCTTGTTTTTAACCGCATCCCTCGTCGCATCATCCGCCGGCGTCAGGGTGAAGTCGAACGCATCGCTCGTCTCCCACGCGCGCCCGGTGAACGTCTTTTGCACGTTAACCGGCGCCGACGTCGCCTGGGTCACCGTGTAGGTGTTCTTGAACGGGATATATCCGTTGGCGTCCGTCAGCTGCGTGCCGTCGGCCTTCCAATACGTGACCGTGGAGGACAGGCACTTACCCGTCCCAGACTCGTTATCAACCTGCTGGTTCTTCACCAGCACGTAGTACACCGTATCGTCGTAGCCCATGCCACTGGACGTCGATGTATCGGAATCCTTGACCTCGGTCACCTTGTACACGTAGGTGAGGTTCTCGCTCTCCATCGTATAGGTGATCTGCGGGAACGCAGCGATACCGTCGTCATCGTTCTTCGCCGTGGTCGTGGTGGACGTGCACCCCTTAGGCATGGGGACCTTGCTGGCACCGACGCTGTAGGAGGTGGCGAGCTTGCCGAAATCGATGGCTCCACTCGGCACGGCATCATTCTTCATCCCGCCGAGTGCCTCGAGCTGGAACGTGAACTTATCCTTCACAAGCGGATTTGCACCGGACTGGTCGGCATACGTCTTCTGCACGTTGAAGGAGATGGTCTTCTCATCGGTGTTATAGGTGTTCGTGATCTTGGCGATTTTGTCAGCGACCTCGATCGGGTTGTCCTTTTGGCTCATACCGTCGTCGGTGTAGGTCTGCTCCATCTTGACTGCCGGCTGCGACAGCGTGCCGTCGCCGTTATCCCTCACCGTCACCGTGACACGGTAGGTAGCGCTCGAATACCCGAACCCGGGCAACCAGTCAGCGTCGTTTTGAGACGGCGTGGCCTCGGCAATGAGATAGGTGTAGGTGCCGGGCTTGGCGTACTCAATATTGCCGAAGTCGAACGTGTCCCCGTTCTTGACGGTCTTCACAACCTGCTTCATACCACTCACGGGCGCATCCTTGGCACCGGCGGGCATCGGCGTGCCCTTGTCCGCGCGCAGGTAAATCTTGAAGCTATCGCCATCCTTCCAGTCACGGCCCCGGAGCACCTTCTGCGCCCAGAACGCATTGGTGAGCGTCACCGGCGGCTTTACGCTGTAGGTGTTCGTGAATACCAGCTTGTTGGCTTCGGCCAACGTGCCGTTGGCGTTCTGCTTCGCAATCGTGCCGGAGATGCTGGCGCCCTCGCCGCTCAGGGCGTTGCCGCCCTGCTCGCGCTTGGTCAGCGTGTAGCCGGCCGGCATCTTATCCGTACCGGTCAGCTCCTGCACCGTGTAGGCGTCGTGCTCGTCGAGACCGTACACGCGGATCGTCTGGCCGGCCGTGATGGTCTGCTCGCGGCCGTTCGTCAGGTCGAACATATCGCCGACCTGCTTCTCATCGGCCGCGCCCGCCTTCTCGAAGACTGCAGCCTTATACGTCTTCCCATCAGGCACGGTGAACTTGAAGGTGAACCCCGCATCCGGTTTGCCCGTCAGCCCCTTCGGCACCACGACACTCTTGGTCACCTCGAAGCTTGCCTCGCGCTTGTTCGCCACGCGCACGCAGGTGGCGCCCGTGAACAGGGCGTTCAGGTTCATGCCACGCAGATCGGCGCGGGCGCCCTTCGCATTAGTGTCACCAAGCACGTCCTGCGTGATGCCCATACGTAGCCAGCCCGTCTCGGTCTTCAGGCGGTAGGGTTCGCCCTCTTTGGTGGGCCCATACTGGTAGACACGTCCATTGGCGCCGTACTTGAGATGTACCTCATCCTCGCCACCCTTGGCGTCATTGTTCCAGGAAAGGTTGTCGTTGCCGTCGAGCGTCCCGTCGGACGTCTGGCGCTGGCCCTTGATCCACGTGAGCGTGTTGTCAATGTCACCCTCTGCGCCAAACTGGCCCAGGCTCTTCAGGAGCGAGCCCACGCCCACGAACGTCGAAACGCCGTCATCGGGCGTACCAGCATCGGCGTGGACGCCGTAATCGTCCACAATCACCTTGGTGAGCGTGTCGTTAAGCAGGAAGCCCTGGGGCGCCGAGACCTCCTTTAGGTAGTAGGTGCCCTTCACGAGCGGCTCTTTACCGTCGCTCGTATACGGGAATATGCCCGCACCTTCGAGCTTGACCGGGTTGGCGACCGACCTTGTCGTCAGGGTGTCGTAGGGGGTCTGTTCGCCATTGAGCACGGCCTTGCCGTTCGCATCCTCAGTCACCTGGGTGGACTTGTACAGGCCGAACTTCGCCCCGTCAACGGGCTTACCCTCGGAATCGGTCTTCTGCACGAACAGGCGATTCTGGATGTTCGTGACGAGCAGGCGCGTGGCGAACTGCCGCCGGAAATTCTCCTTGCCGTCGGGGAGGTCATCGCTGAACACGTGGACCGTGTTGTCCATCCTCGCTTCGGCGATGGAGCTCGCCGTTGTGTAGTAGATGGCCACCGTGTACTCGGCATCCTTGCGGGCATCACCGCTCAGCAGGTAGTAGTACTTGGAGATATCACCGGGCAGATTTTGAATCTCTACCTGGTACTGGCCGCTCGTGTTGAGCGTGAAGGCGTGCAGGTCCTTCTTCGCCGCCTCGATAGCGCCGGCCTTGCTCGACTTCTCGGCGAGGGTGTACCCCATTCCCGTCGATGGGTCGCCCGACACGGCGTACCAATTGTTCTGATCTTTGATATCTGCGTTTGCGCTTTTATCGCGCTTGAGCACCACAGCGAACAGTATGCCGGACTCCAGGTCGTCGATCTTGTCGGACTTCGTCAGGTTATCATTTGCCTTGTACACGGTCGACGGCGCGGTGATGGTCTCCTTCGCAGCGGCGAACGCACCGGTCTTCCACACGACGCTGTCCGCGTCCATACCGCCGCGGTTGATGATGACGCCGCCCGCGTCCTTCTTGTCGCTTGCGGGCACGTACTCGAGCTGCATGTTACCGTCCGTTGCCGTGAGGCTCGAGCGGTAACCGTTGGGCGCTTTTGTTTCCTTCAGGAGGTAGTGCTGGTAATGATACTCTTTATAAAGGTCATCGAAGTTGATAACGCCGTTGTCCACGTTATTTGTGAGCGTCAGTTGTCCATTCGCGTTCGTGGTGCCGGAGCCAAGTAGGTTATTTTGATTAGCGGTCGTGTCAGTGAAGTTCTCGTCTGTCTTGTACAGCGCGAACTGAGCACCCTCCACCGGACCGCCATCCTGGTCGAACTTGATGATGTCGGACTCGGGCACCGTCACGAGGTTGAACTTGAGCTCCATGTTGGAGTCGGTGGCGCCGCGCTCCAGGTAGAAGAACTTGAGGGTGTGGTTGGTGCCGTCTTTGAAGGTGTTGCCGTCGAAGCCCGAAGTGCCCTTTTTCGCCGCCTGGTACTTGCTCAGCAGCGTGCCGTCGCTTTTGTCGTTCACCTTAATGTCGCCCGTATGAAAGTTGATACTCAGACTCGCACGGCTGTGAATACCGCCGATATCACCCACGAGGACATCATCGATGAACACCCAGACGTCATCATCGCCGGCGAACTCGAAGGTCATGTCCTTCTTATCGTTCGTCAGGCCGCCGTTGGGCTGCACGAATCGCGTGGACATTGAGAGGCCGAAGTGGTGGTTGACGTGGTTACCGGCGTTGTCTGCCGTGATGCCATTTTGGACGAGCCGGCCGCTTTCCTCCTTGAACACCTTGTCTGCCGCATCGAACGGGAAGAACTGACCCCGATGGGACGAATCGCCCACTTTGTCAATGCCCCAGGTGTCATAGACGTCGAAGGCATTCTTGTCAGCGTTGTAGGCTGCGTAGTTTTCGGAGCTGTCATAGACGTAGTAGCCGTCCTGAACCTTGAGGAGGCCCGTCACGCCAAAATGGGACGTCTTGCCGGTCTGGGCAGAGGAATCGAACAGATAGCGGAGGGAGTCGCCGCCATAGGTACCGGAAAGCTGCGGGTAGCCGTCTGAAAGCGTGTTGCTGACAATGCCGGGCTGCGGGTTCGTGTTGCCCGTCCAATGGTTGAGCGGTGCATCACCCTGGCCATCGTTAAACTGGAACCGGTGGCTTGCGTTGATGCCGCCGTTGCCGGAAACCGACAGATGGTTATCCGGATTCACCCAGTAATCAAACAGGTTAATTGTTGTCCCCGAAGGCGAAGTCGTCGGAACCGTGTGGTCCGAAATTGCCGCCTCGGCACGAAGCGGCAGGAAGAAACTCGCCGTCAGCGCGATGGCGAGGGCCAGAACAATCGCATATGGCGAGACCGAGCGCAGCCCGCGACGACGGCCACAAGACATGACGGACCACCGCTCGCGCGGCCGGTGTTCACCAGGAAGTTCCCTGCTTAGACACCCCCCCCCCGGTAGCAATATTCACGAGTCGAGACGTCATCTCTCTGAGCTCCTGCATAATTTCCTCCCCAGTCACACGGCGACCTGCCCGGGCGCTCCCCGGGGGCCGAGGCGGTCTGGCACATGCCCGCGGTCGTTCAAGGAATACCAACCCCAGCATATGTCTCTTAAGATATCTTAGCCTTTTTCTATTACAGTTTTTGTCTCATTACCGATGAAATCGGCTCAGTCCCTTTGTCACATTCTAGAGCGTGCGGAGCAGGGCGATGAGGAAGCGGGTGCCTTGGAGGTAGGCGCGACGGGTGATGCGCTCGTTGGTGCCGTGGACGCCGCGGTCGCATTCGTCATCGTCGACCACAAAGGCGGAGAAGCGGATGCACTCGCGGCAAATGCGCTGGTAGTTGGCGGCATCGGTTGCGCCAATCACGGTTGAGGGGACGATGCTGACAGGAACCCCGCCCGCCGCCGATGATCCGTTTTCCTCCGTCCCCAAAGGATCGCGGAAATAGTGGGCGGCGATGGTGCGGACGGCCTCGAGCCCCGGCCCGCCGACACGCGGGGACGGCGAGGGCTCGGAGCTGCCGGGGCCGAGTTCGACCTCCACGCGCCCGGCAAGGCCTGCCGCGGCAACGGCCTCGCGGCAGCGGGTAGCGACATCGGCCACGCCCGTGCCCTCGAGCATGCGGAAGTTAATGTTGGCCCACATATCCTGCGGCATCACGTTAGCACCGGTGCTACCGCCCTCGATTTGGGTCGGTGCACAGGTGGTGGTCACGAGCGGATAGAGCTTCTTGCTGGCGAGGCAATCGCGGACAATGGCGCCCCCGTTGGCGGCAATCTCATCCGCCGTGTAGAGCCCCAGCTCGACAAGCTGCGCGGCAAGCAGATCGGTCACGCGCGTCGGCCACTCGATATCGCAGATTGCGGCGATGGCACGGCTGAGCACCTCGAGCGACGTGCCGCCGTAGGGGTTGGACGAATGCCCGCCCTCGCTCTTCGTCTTGAGCACGATATCGGCGTAGCCCTTCTCGGCAAGGTCGGCATGCATAAGCCAGCCCTCGCCCGCGCCGTACTCGGCAGCCGAAACAATACGGTAGTCACCCTCGTCGATCAGGTATTCAAGTTCAATACCGCGCTCCTCGAGCACGCGACCGATCGCCCCCGCGCCGTACTGCGTGGTTTCCTCGTCCTGGCCAAAAGCCAGCAGCAGGGTGCGCTCGTGCTCCCAGCCGTGCACCAACGCATACTCAACCGCCTCGAGAATGCCTGCGACCTGGTCCTTCATGTCGATCGCGCCGCGGCCCCAAATGTAGGTGTCGTCCACGTGCCCGCTAAAGGGGGCATGTGTCCAGTCGGCCTCGGTACCCGGCACCACGGGGACCACGTCCATGTGGCCCATGAGCATGACGGGGTTGAGCGCAGGATCGGAGCCGGCAAGCGTCACCAACAGTGAATGGTCGATGAGCTCAACCTCGCCCGCCGCGAACACGCGCGGCCAGGCCTGCTGCATATAGGCGCGCAGATCGGCAAACGGCCGCCAGTCCACCGCCTCGGCATCCATACTCGAGATGGTCGGAAACGACAGCACGCGGCCCAGGCGCTTGCACGCGCCAGCCTCGTCCAGATCGGCAAAATCATCCTCATGCGCAAAGAAGCGCCAAACCTCGGCCATGACATCCTTTCGATTGCGACGACAAAGGCCGCCCCACCGGAGCGGCCCTATCGTTCACGCGTTTGCGGTCGGTTATTTGTCCTCGAGATAGCGCGAGAGGAACTCGCGCGTGCGCTGGTGTTTGGGGTTGCCGAAGAGTTCGGCCGGCGCGGCGTCCTCGAGCACCACACCCTTGTCCATAAAGACCACGCGGTCGGACACGGTTCGGGCAAAGGCCATCTCGTGCGTGACGACGACCATGGTCATGCCGTCGGCGGCGAGCTTGCGCATGACCTCGAGCACCTCGCCCACGATCTCGGGGTCGAGTGCGGAGGTCGGCTCGTCGAACAGCATGATCTGAGGATTCATGCACAGGGCGCGAGCGATGGCCACGCGCTGCTTTTGGCCGCCGGACAGGCGACCCACGGCGGCGTGTGCGAACTTTTCAAGCCCCACGCTCGTCAGGTGCTCCATCGCGACCTTTTCGGCCTCGGCCTTGCTCATCTTTTTGAGCGTGACGGGCGCGAGCGTGCAGTTGTCGAGCACATCCATGTTGTTGAACAGGTTAAAGCCCTGGAACACCATGCCGATGTCCTCGCGGAGTTTATTGATGTTGCAGCGCTCGGCCGTAAGATCCTGGCCGTGGAACCAGATGTGGCCCGCGTCCGGAGTCTCGAGCAGGTTGAGGCAGCGCAGGAAGGTCGACTTGCCCGAGCCCGATGCGCCGATAATGGTGACGACCTCGCCGGGGTTAACGGACAGGTCGATGCCCTTGAGCACCTCGAGCGAGCCGAAGCTCTTGCGCAGGCCCTCGACGCGGATGAGCGGCTCATTGGTCTGTGCGGCGGCCGCGGTGCCGGTAGTGGCGGTATCTGCCATGATGATTCTCCTCGTCTTGCGCCTAGTTGGAGCTGGGCAGCGTGGCCGGAGCCTCGGCGCCGAGCTTTTTGCCAAAGGCCTCGAGCAGGCGGCTCGCCACGAGCGTCAGGATCAGGTAGACCACGAGCGCCACGCAGTAGACCTCCATCTGGCGGTAGTACACGCCGGCGACGGTGGTGGTGGCGTACATAAGGTCGAACACGCCGATGACCGAAAGCACCGACGAATCCTTGATGTTGATGATGAGCTCGTTGGTGAGCGCCGGAATCGCGTTTTTAATGCCCTGGGGGAACACGACTTTGCGCATAGCCTGCCACTGCGAAAGACCCAGCGAGCGCGCTGCCTCGGCCTGGCCGGGATCGATGGACTCGATGCCGCCGCGCAGGACCTCCATCATGTAGGCGGTGGAGTTGAGCGAGATGGTGACGAGGCCGGCGGTGAAGGTACTCCAGATCAAGTTGGCCTGGGCGGTCTCGAAGCCCATGCCGCGCAAAACGGTGAAGCCCGCGTAATAGATGAGCAGGCCCTGGACCATCATGGGCGTGCCGCGCACGATGGTGGAGTAGATGGTCGCAAAGCCGCGGCCGATGCTCTTAAAGAAGCGCACCAGGTCGTTGTCCACGCGATCGAAGGTCTGAATGCGCAGGAACACAAAAAGCAGCGCCAGGAAAAAGGCGATGACGGTACCGAAGGTCGCAAGTGCAATGGTGATCTCGATGCCGCGGATAAAGAAGTCGCCGCTCTTGTAGGTCATGTAGACCAGGCTCGACAAAAAGTCGCTGGGATTGGAGTCCGAGACAATGCTCACCTGCACCAGGTCGATAAATGACATGACGCAGCGGTCGACAAAGAAGATCACCGCAATAGCAACGACGACATAGCTGCCCAGGCGCGCGCCGCGGCGGAAACGCTCGGATGCGAACGGCGACTTTTCGCAATAGTCGCTCCAGTGCATAAGCTTGGTGACCAGCGCCGCCGCCGACACGACGAGCCACGCCCACAGGATTTCCCAAAGGCAATCTTGGAACACGCCCATGGGGGCCAAAAAGCTCAGCGGCGTGGGGTTGCGCTGGCTAAACGTCAGGCCGAGCGCCGCGATAACGCTCGTGCCCAGGTACACATAACGGTGGTCGGCCTTGATAAAGGAGGCCAGACGATTGATGGTTTTCATGCTGCCTCCCTATGCCGGCTGGCGGTCGAGGCACGCGTCCCACATTTGGTCGCGCTCCTCTTGGCTAATGCCCTTGAGTGTCTTGTCGATGAGCTTAAGGAGCTTGTCCGAGCCCTTGCGGCAGCCGACGTTTGCCGCGACCTCCTGCTTAAAGCCCTCGCCCTCGGCAAAATGAATGGGGACGATGCCCGGGTTTTGGGCCATATAGCCCTTCTCGTTCTCGGTGTTATAGGTCACGGCGTCGCACGTGCCCTGCAGCAGGTTCGAAAACACCGTGGGAACCGAATCGACCGGGTTCTTGTGGACAACGCCCGGAATCTCGTCGATGACGGTATCGAGCATGGTGTCCTTTTGCCCGAGGACCGTAGCGCCGCTAAAGTCGCTGAGCTTGGTCGCATTCTGGTAAGGCGAGCCCTCTTTTACGAACAGGCCAAAGTAACCGATAAAGTACGGGTCGGAAAAGCCGACAGACTCCTCGCGCTCGGGCGTGGCGCTCATACCGGCGATGATGAGGTCGATCTGGCCGTTGTTGAGCGAGTCGATAAGGCCCGAGAAGCTCTGTTTGACGGCAACGGGCTCGCCGCCGAGGGCCTTGCAGACGATCTTGGCGATCTGCACGTCGTAACCATCGGCATAGGCGCCCTGCACGTTGTCGATGGGGATGGTGTACTCGCTGGCCTCGGAGACCTGCCAGTTGTACGGAGCGTAGGCCGCCTCCATGCCAATGCGAATCTTGTCCTTGCCGATCACGGAATCGGACAGGTCGTCGCGACCGCCGCCCGTCGTGGGCTGAACTACTTCCAGCGTGGAGGGACGCTGGCAACCGGCAAGTGCGCCGGCGACGACGGTAGCGCTCGCAGCGAAAGCGCTACCCAAAAAGATGCGACGGCTGCATATCGGCTGCGGATGCGCGTCGCGTTGATGGGGAGAATGCATAATCTGCCTTCCCTGTTGAATTGTATGCTGACGACTTAACAGGATATACGCCAGCGACCAGTAGCGCAGCACAAGCTCGAAAAATTAATAGACACGCGGTAGTCATTGGGAACGTCGATGTTTTGGCAATGCCAGCGAGCGCCGCCCAGAGCGAACAAGTTGGCATGAAAAAGGCACGGCATAGACCTTCTGGTCATGCCGTGCCTTTTGAATGACAAATTGTCGCTCTGGGTGGCGCGCAGCGTCGACCGACCCGCCGTTCGTCAGAACGGCGGAACCTCTAGAGCAGAGTGACGCTAAAGCTGCGCTTGTCGGTAGCACCTGGGGCCAGGGTGATGGTGTTGACCTTGTGCTCGAAGACGTCGTCCTCGGTGTCCATGGTGGTGTGACCGGTCCAAGGCTCGAGCGCCACAAACGGGGCATCGTTGGCGGCAGACCACACGCCGATGTACTTAAAGCCCTCAAAGTCGATCTTGACGCCGTGGCCCGACTTGCGACCGCGCAGCGTGAGCGTGGAGCCCGGAGCATCGGTGAACATGATAGCGTCGTTATCGAAGCTGCGGTGCGTAATGGGCAGCACGTCCGAGTTATCGGGAGCCTTGTAGCTACCCTCGAACGTCATAAGACCGTCGGGCGTGATGATGGGGGCCTCGTTAGTCCAAGCCTCGGCAAACGCCAGCTCGTAATCCTCGAATGCCTCGTCCTCGGCACCGGGGGCGGGCACGTTAAATGCAGGGTGACCGCCTACCGAGAACGGCAGGTCCACGTCGCCGGTGTTGGTGACGGCAAAGGTCTGGGTAAGCGTGGCGTCGCCGGTTAGGGCATAGGTCATGTTGAGCTTAAAGTGGAAGGGGAAAGCCTTGAGCGACTCGGGCGTGTCGGTGATCTCGTAGGTGACGGATGAGCCGTCCTCGGAGACCTCGACCAGCTTGTGCTCGACGATGCGCGCGAGGCCGTGGCGCGGCATCTCGCAGGTGCCGGCCGCAGACGTCGCCGTGTTGTTGCGCAGCGATCCCACGATGGGGAACAGGATAGGCGCGTGCTTGCCCCAAAAGGCCGGGTCGCCCTGCCACAGATACTCGTTGCCGTTGAGGGCAAGGCTCGTGAGCTGGGCGCCCATGGAATCGATGGCCGCGGTAAGGCCGCCGCGCTTGATGGTGGTGACGGTGGACATGCTACTTCCTCCAAAAGTAAACAACAGTGTCGAGGGCTATTGTCCCACTCTTGGCGGCGGGGTTGAGCGTCAGGCGCAGTTATTGAGCAATAGCGTAAAGGTCAAACCCGCCCTGCGGCGTGCTATCGACCGTGTCGGGAGCCTGTGAATTAAAGCTCACCGGAACCATGCGCTTTGAGGCGCGGTAACGCGTGCCGTCGGTGGCGACGGGCGGCTCATCGACCGTGAGCTCGTAGTCGCCGGGCTTGAGCTCGATGCCGTCACCTTCGGAATTGACGTATTGATACTCGTCGATTGCTTGTCCCTTGAGTGTGCGGCCCACGATATGGACGAGCATTTGACTATCGCCGCGCGCGGTATCCCACGTCGCGCCGTCCTTAACCTCGACCGACACATGCACCGAGCGCGTGCGGCTGAGCGATTGCTCGACGGACATCTCGACCTTGGCGGCGTCTTTTCGCTGTTGTTCAACATGGCTCCAGACGTTTCCAATTACCGAGCATGCGATAACGCCGGCCATAAAGGCGATAAGGATGGGGCCGAGCGGCGAGCGGCGTCCCGCATCTTCCTCGCGAGACAGATTGGGGCGACGCGTGGGCGCGGGCGCCTGAGCACCCTGCGAGGGCACGTCGAGAATGCTGAAGGATGCCGTGCTGTCGGGGTCGATAGTGTGACGCGGCTGCGGGGTCTTTGCCGGCGAGATTGACATGTCGGCCGGCTCGCCGAGCGTGGCCGTAGCGTCGGCCTTGGCCTCGTCTGCCTCGGCCTGGGCCCAGGCTTGTTCAAAGGTCAGGGGCTCGACGGGGTCGAGGGCGGCATCCGAGTCGGCGGCAGCATCATTGCCGGTCTCAGCCTTGTCGCTCGACGCGTCACGCGGCGCGGGCTCGTCCCACCCCTCATCCGGAGCCTCGCCCTCGCTATACCACCACTCATAGTTATCGATATCCATACGGGGCGCCCCCTTGGCCTCGCAAATAAACACTTGCTAGCCTTATACCCCCAGATGACACGGGAGCTCGCATGGAATGTGACAAAGGGGCTGTCCCTTTGTCACATTTTGCGTTTAGCCGTGGGCGATCTTGTTTCTCAGCAAGAAATCGGCCGCCCCTACGATTCTGATGCCGTCGATGTCTGTTGGATGCTCACCATCCCTGACAATCAGGATCTTCTCGTACGAATCAGGGATTTTTCCCAGCGTGTTTAGTTTGAGCGGTCGCAGCTCACGCTCTCTGGTCGCCTCAGCATCGATCCGTTCGGTAACCTGGATATATTTACGGTCCGATCCCTCGCCGATTGCGACAAAGTCGATTTCCCCCGCGCGCAGATGGCCGCAAAACACTTCGTATCCTTCAAAGACAAGCTGGTTGTAGATAACGTTCTCGAGCATCCTTCCGCTATCGCTGCCTCTATATCCGTCAAGATAGCTGCGGATTCCCGTATCGGCTATGTAATATTTACCGCCTGTCTTGAGAAGCTCCCGCCCCTTGACGTCATACCTTTTTACCTTGGTAAACAGGTACGTCTCTTCCAGAGCGTCAATATACGCCGACACCGTCGATGCGTTGGTCTTACCGCCCGCCGATTCGTTGAGCGTCCCTACGATTTTGTTGACCGAGGTTTGATTGGAGATGTTGTCTGCCAGATACGCACAGAGCTGCTCGAGAACGCCGCGCTTGGTGATAGCTCCGCGACCTCTACGCGTCGCGCGCAATAGGATATCGCGCGCGACAATCGTCTGATAGAGGCTGCGGATGTAGTCACGGCACGGTTCGCGTCTCGGCTCGTCATGAGCCAGAAACGGCATGCCGCCATAGGTTATGTACTGCTCGAGCACGGTGTTTGAATTAAGGCGATCGCCCGTCTTGGAAACGAGCTCGGCCCTCTCGCCAAGCCCTTCGGCGACGACCGCATCAATCGAGCGAAAATCAAGATACTCGCCAAACGTGAGCGGCTGCATCTTGACCTCGATATACCGGCCCGAGATAAGCGTTGCAAGCTCGCTCGATAGCAAAAAGGCATTGGAGCCCGTGACATAGATATCGCACGGCAAATCGATTCGGAGCGAGTTAACCGCCTTTTCCCAGCCCTCGACATTCTGGAGCTCGTCAAAGAACAGATAGGGGCGATCGACACCGTCAACGCGCTCCCGAACCATGCGATAAAACGTCAGGTAATCTGTAATCCCCGCATACTCTAGAGATTCCATCTTAAAGGTCAGCAAACGCTCGGCCGGCACCCCCTGTTGCGCCAGGTGCTCCCTCATCATGTCCAATAACGTGGATTTGCCGCAACGGCGTATACCCGTCACGATTTTGATGAGGTCGGTATCCTGAAAAGCAATGAGTCGATCAAGATAGCGGCTTCGGCGAACGATGTTCATAGAGTCTCCCTAGCGCCCGGCCAGACGTAACATCTTATAAACTTGCAAATTTTGCAAGTTTATAAGATGTTACCTTACAAACTTGCAAATAATGCGAGTTTATAAGAAATGAGCCGCCTCCTCCGCTTTAAAACAAACTCGCGGTGCCGCTCGTCAATGTGACAAAGGGACTATCTCTTTGTCACATCGAAGTTGCGGTGGAATAGTTCCCGTTTGTGCGATTACTCAGGCTATTTAGGAACTATTTCACCGCATGTTATTTGAGGACAACGGGGACTTGGATGCAGCAGAAGTCTTCTTGGTGGGACTCGTCGTAGCTCGTGGTATCGAGGTAGCAAAAGTCGAAGGCGTTGCCGATGGGCTGGAGCGCGTGCTCGTCCATGCAGGCAACGATGGCGCGGATGCCCTCGGGCTCGTACGGCATACCCCAGCGGCTCATGCACAGATACGTGCCCTCGGGCAGCACTTCGATGCCGATCTCTGCCAGCTCGGCGGGATCGCTCGGCAGTAGCCCCTCGGTACCGCGCGGCAGCACGGCAAAGGAGCCGGCGCCGGCGATGGGGTCGTCGGAATGCAGTGCCTCGCGACGTAGCATGGCGCCCCAGCCGCGCATGGGGCGCGTGCCCGTCAACGTACGCATGCGCAGAATCGCCCGCATGAGCGTGGGGTGAAGCATCGAGCGGCCACGCTCGATATCGCCTGGAAACTCCTCAAAGACCACGTAGCGGCGCTCAAACTGCTTGAGCTCCGGCCTGCCCTCGCGCTCGCGCCAGTAAACCGCCTCGTCGTAAAAGCTCAGGCGCTCCTGCACGCTCGCGCGCTCGGCTTTGAGCTCGGCGATCTGCTCATCGAGCGCCTGCACCCGTGAGCGCAGGTGATCGGTCATCTCGCCAATGTCGAACGTCGAGGTCAGACGGTCGATCTCGTCGAGTTCGAGCCCCAGGTCGCGCAGCATGCAGATCAGACGCATGAGCGGGATCTGCGTGGGCGAATAGAAACGGTAGCCCTTTTCGTTAACCACGGCGGGCTTAAACAGACCGATCTTGTCGTAATAGATGAGCGTTTGGCGCGAAACGTTAAACAAGCTCGCCATCTCGCTAATCGCATACATGCCCGTCTGCATAGATCCTCCCGACACACCAAAGCCCGCCGCCCACAGGGGCAGCGGGCTCAAACACTACTCGTATCCTACCCTAAAGACGCCTATGACCAGCGCTTATAGTTTGCGCATGACACGCCGACGGCCTCGAGCGCCTTGGCGGCGATGTGATGCACCGCGTCGTCGAGCGTGACGGGGCCGTTGTAAAACGTGAGCATGGGCGGCATGAGCATGACGCCCGGTACGCGCGCCAGGCGCGCCATGTTGTCGACGTGAATGGCGCTGAAGGGCGTCTCGCGCACCATGAGCACCAGGCGGCGCTGCTCTTTCATCTGCACGTCGGCCGCACGCAGCAACAGATTGTCGCTGTAGCCGCTCGCGATGCCGGCGAGCGTCTTCATGGAGCAGGGTGCCACGATCATGCCATCGACCGGATAGGTGCCGCTTGCGATGGCGGCGCCGATATTCTTGTTGTCGTAGACCACATCGGCATGCGTGGCATACTCGTCGAGCGTCATGCCGAGCTCCTGCTCGATGGTGATCTCTCCCCCGCGCGTGACGACAAGCGCCGACTCGGCACCGGCCTGACGCAGACATTTGAGGCACTCAAGGCCCAGCGCGGCACCGCTGGCGCCAGACACGCCAACGACAATGCGACGGGGACGGCCAGAAGACTCAGGCATGACAACTCCTTAACTACTTGGTAGGGCTACTTACTAGAAAGCAATCTCCTTGGCCCACTTGTCCTTGTCGATCTCCATGAACTGCGAGCGGATGAAGTTCTTCTTGAGGTCGAACGGGACCGTGCAGTCGAAGATGGCCTTGCAGGCGATGCCGTGCTCGCGGATCGAAGGATCGAACGCGGGGTCGTTGGACGGGTCGAGCACGTGGCAGTGGCAGCCGGGGATGGTGATGAGGTCAACGTCGGCCTGGAAGCGCGTGGTCATGGCCCACATCACGTCGCTCATATCGAAGATATCGACGTCCTCGTCAACAAGGATCACATGCTTGAGCTCGGAGAATGCCGAGAAGGCGAGCATGGCGGCGTTGCGCTGACGGCCCTCGTCATTTTTGCTCGACTTCTTGAACTGCATGACGGCAACGAACTTGCCGCCTCCGCAGGGGGCAGCGTGAACGTTGAGCAGGCGACCCGGGATGGCAGTCTCGACCATCTTGTAGATGGAAGCCTCGGTGGGGATGCCGGCCATGGAAACGTGCTCGTGCGAAGGGCCGATGCAGCTCTCCATGATGGGATTGACGCGCGTGGTGACGGCGGTGATCTTGATCACCGGGCAGACCTTGGCGCCACCGGTGTAGCCGGGGAACTCGGGCATGGCGTAGCCGTGGCCGTTGACGTCCTCATTGATGGTCTCGTCGTGCATGAGGTAGCCCTCGAGCACGTACTCGGCATTGGCGATGCACTTCTGCGGAACGGTGACGCAGTCGGCAAGCTCGACGGCGTGGCCGCGCAGGGCGCCGGCGATCTGCAACTCGTTGAAACCGAGCGGCGTGGTGGGAGCCTCGAAGCCGCAGCACATGTACACGGCGGGGTCCAGGCCGATGGAGATGGAGATGGGCATGTCCTCGCCGCGCTGGCAGTACTCGTCAAAGAACGCGCCAAGGTGACGGCTGCCCGGGGTAATCCACATGGCGAGCTTGTCCTTGTCGACGCAGGAGAAGCGGTGGATGGTCACGTCGGACTGGGAGCCGTCGGGGCTCGTGCCATAGGCGAGACCCATGGTGATGTAGGGGCCGCCGTCGACGGGCGTGTTGGTGGGAGCGGGAACGATCTTGCGCAGGTCAAAGCCCTCGTCGGTCGCCTTGTACACGACCTCCTGGCAGTCGACGTGCGCACCCTCGGCGATCTGCTCGGGGGCGATCAAGTTCTCGAAGCGCTTGCCGATCTCGAGGCCCAGGTGCTCCTCGTCCAAGTCGAGCAGGGCGGCAACGCGCTTGCGGCTGGCAAGCATGCCGATGCAGACCTTGGCATCGTCAAAGCCCTTGACGTTGTTGAAGACCATCGCCGGACCCTCTTTGGTCGGGCGCATAACGGTGCCGCCGGCACCGACGTGACGATAGACGCCCGAGACCTCGGCGTCCGCGTCGACCTGGGTGTCGGTCTCGAGCAGCTGGCCCGACATCTCGCGCAAAAAGTCGAGTGCGGAGCGCAGGTCGTGGATCTGGGAAGCATCGGTAGTGGACATAGTATGCTCCTTTCGGGAGAGTGCCCGGCGGCGGGGATGCCGCCGGGCTGGGTAACGTAGTGGGGCCGCGGCGCTCATAGATGAGGCGCTCGGCCACTCGCAGTTCGAGCACTCGGCTGCTTACAGCCCAAGCGCTCGACCGTTTACATCAGGCCAAAGAGGTGGAACCAGGCGGCCTCGACCAGCACGACGATAAAGACGACCGCAGTGAGGGGAATGCCCATGCGCATAGCCTCTTTGGAGGTGTAGCCGCCAGCGTCCTTGCCCTCGCCGATAAGGATCGGCAGGTTATGGAACGGCAGGATGTAGTGGATGTTGATGGACGTAAAGACGATGAGCGCCACGGCGAGCGGGCTCACGCTGGAGCCGGCCGCAAAGCTGATGAACGCCGGCACGCACACGCCGAGCACGGCCATGACCGAGCCCATGAACATGTGGATGATCATGGAGAGCGCGGCGACAAGCAGGGCGAACAGGAAGATGTTCTCGGGCACGGAGCTGGGAAGCACGACATCGGCGATCCAAGCGTTCATGCCGGTGGCACCGCCCACGGAACCCACGGCCATGGCAGCCGTCAGGAACATGAGGGACTTGATGTCGACGGCGTTCCAGCTGGCGGGCGTGAGGACCTCGCCGATGATGGGCATGGCGAGTGCGACGCCAATGGCCAGGGTGACCCAGCCGATATAGTCGCCCGAGACGGTGAGCCACAGCGCGATGGCGATGACAAGCCACACGATGGTGCGGATCTCCTTGACGGAGAGCTTGCCGAGCGCGGCCTGCTTGGCCACGATCTGCTCGCGATCGTAGACGAGCTCCTTGCTGGGCTTAAAGAGGAAGAGACCCAAGAACAGGGTACACAGCAGCGCGACCAGCATAGGCACGCTCATGTACAGGAACCAGTCGACGAAGGACGGGCTCATGCCGCCGGCCTCGGCGCTGTACTGCGCAACGAGCGGGTTGAGCGTGGAGTCACCCGTCAGGAAGAACATGGAACCCGGGGCGGCAGCGGCAAACACGAGGAAGCCGAGCTTGCCGCGGTCGTCGTCACCGTAGCCGGCGGACTCGGCGATGACCGAGACGACGGCGAGGATGAGGAAGGCGCGGGGGAACGGATGCGGAATCAGCAGCGACAGCACAAAGGTGAGCGCGAAGATCGAGATGATGAGCGACTTGGCATCGCGCACGAACTTGAGCATAAAAGCATAGGCGATGCGCTCGCCCAGGCCCGACTCCTTGACCGCGCTGGCGATGAGATAAGCGCCGATGACGAGCCACATGGTGGCTTTGGTCCACGAGCTAAACGTGGAGGCGACCGTCGCCGAGATGCTCGCGGCGCCCGTGTCGTCCACGCACACCTTAAACAGAACGAGCAGCGCGCAATAGAGCAGGCCCACAAAGCCCGGCTGTGCCACGCCACACGCCCAGAACACCACCGTGGCGAGTGTCAACGCCAGACAGGTCTGACCGCCGACCGTGAGCTCGACCGTCGAGCTCAGCTCCGCCAAAGGAAGAAACTTCACCAGCAAAAAGACAACGATACCCAGCACAAAGCCAATTTCGCGCTTGGTAATCTTAAACGCCTTCTTTTCCGCTTCCATCTCCCCACCTTTCTTGTTGGGGGCGCTCCGGATTCGCAGCCACGTTGCCGCTTAAAAAGGGGCGCCCGTTATCGGACACCCCTTACGTTGCGCTGTGTTGTTGCAATACAGTCAAGCGGATTTTTTGGATGAGAAGCGATTCCCTGGACAAAAACCGTCACAACATTCGACGCTTTTCCTCGATTTCGAGATTTTCATCGAATGTTGTGACGGTTTGGATGTGGCAAAGGGACTGTCTTTTTTTCACATAGCGAGGGCTGCGCGGATGGAGGGGACCTCCAGGGCCTCGCGGAGCCAGGGGGCCAGCTGCTCGGGGCGACCCTGCAGGTAGCCTTTAAGCTCGGACGGGGCCACGCGGCGCACTTCCGAGATCTCCTCTTGGTTGATATGCAGCTCGCCCGGCTCAACATGGGCAAGGTAGACCTCGCACCATTCGCACTCGCAGCGGCCGTCGCCGTGGTCCTCGCGGTACACCACGTGTCCGAGGTGCTCGAGCTGATCGGGTGCGCGCGTGATGCCGAGCTCTTCGTTGATGCGGCGCGCCGTCGCGGCGACAACGTCCTCCCCGGGGAGCGGATGGCCGGCACAGCTATCGGCCAGCACCCCGCCCCACAGTCGTTTGAGCGGACTGCGGCGACAGAGCAGCAGGCGCGCGTCTTCGCCCTGGCCCTCGACCAGAAGCGTCAGAAATGCCTGATGCAGAATGCCCTCGCCGGTATGGGCCTCGATGCGATCGACGGGGCCGAGCGCCTCGCCGGTCGCGGCATCGACCGCCACGACCTCGGCACCCGCGCCGCCCTCATCCCAGCCGGCGCGCAGAATGCGGGCGGCGGCGCCTTCGAGTGCGGCGACGAGCTCCTTGGTGGTGTCGAGCACGCGCTGAAGGTCGTCCGCGGTCGCGTTCTCCACATGAAAGCCCGTGCTTGCAACTACCGGCACGCCAAAGCGCGTGGCCAGCGCCGCCGCGATATCGTGCGCCGGGATCTCGTCTCGATGGCACGGAACGGCCAGGATGCTCACCGTCGCCGTACGGCCGGGCTCGGGGCGAGGAATGGCCTGCGCCGTGGCGCCCAGGTGCGCAAACTCCGGCGAGCAGGCGTACACCGCCATGCCTCGCGGCGTCACCGTCAACTGGGCCTCGAGCGCAAACTTGCCCTCGCCCACTACAACCTTTGTCGTGTGCATACCCATGGGATCTCCTGTCGCCCGCAATGTACCTGAGACCATCTTCGCCTGTATTGCGACTATACAGGCAAGCGCAGCCTGCGACAAAGGAGGCAGGCACCTGACACATTCTGTTAGAGTTGCAGGGATTGAATCCCGCTTATTCATGCGACATTGGAGTGACAACCTTGACCGCCGCAACCACGCCTAAAAGTAAGTCAACCGCCGCCGCGCTCTCCCCCGCGCGCACCAAGCTCTGCCTGGCGCTGCTCGTGCTGTTGGGATTCTCGCTCGGCTGCTCCGAGTTCGTGGTCATCGGCATCGAAAGCGACTTGGCGACGGAACTCGGCATATCGCTTGCCACTGCGGGCCAGCTCATCAGCGTTTTTGCACTGGTCTACGCCATCGCGACGCCGGTGCTTGCGCTCAGCACGGGGCGCTTCCGTCGTTACCAGCTGCTCGTGCGCTACAGCATCGTCTTTGTGCTCGGCAACCTGGTCATGGCGTTGGCGCCCAACTTCCATGTGCTGTTTATCTCGCGCATTGTCCTGGGATCCGTCTCGGGCGCACTGCTCGCCGTGGGCGTGACGTACATCCCCGAGCTGCTGTCCCCGCAGCAAACTTCGCTTGCCATCTCGGTGGTATATGGTGCGTTTTCCGTGGCAATGGTCTTTGTCACTTCGATCGGCAAGTTCGTGGCCGACACGCTCGATTGGCACGTGGCCATGTACGGCACGCTGACCTTTGCCGTTTTGATCTGCGGAGCGCTCGTGGCGTTTATGCCGCGCGCTGGGCAAACCGACGAGCCTGCCACCTTTCGCGAGCAGGCGGGGCTTCTACGCGAACCAAGCATCATCACCGGCATGCTCATCTTTTTGTTTGGCGTGGGATCGGTCTATGTGTTCTACGGCTACGTGACGCCTTATCTTGAGCAGGTGCTGGGCATGGGCACTGTTCAGGCGAGCACCACGCTTATGGCCTACGGCGTGTTCTGCCTAATCTCGAACATCTTGGGCGGATGGATCGACGCGCGTTTTGGCATGAAGGCACTGCTGGTTACGTTCGCGCTGCAGGCGGCGGCATTGTTTGGGCTGTTTGCCGTGGGCGCTGCCATGCCGCTCGCACTTGTCTTTGTCTTTAGTCTGGCAATGCTCATGTACCTGTTCTCGGTGTCATGCATCACGCACTTTATGGACGTGGCTCGCAGCCGCCATCCCAAGTCGATGGTACTCGCAAGTTCGGTTGAGCCCATGGCGTTTAACGTCGGTATCTCGTTTGGCACTGCAGTGGGCGGCGCCGTGGTAAGCAGCGTTGGCATTGCATACGTAGGCGCCGTGGGCGCCGCGTTCTCGCTTGTCGCCTGGGCGCTTACGCTGGTGACGATTAAGCTGGCACGTTGGGAGCGCCACCGCGGGTAGCGCAATTGCAGCCAAAAGCCGCAGCACCGCCCACCATCTTTTGGCCGCCTGGCGTTCGCCCCTGCAGCCATGCAACACGTCGCCTGCCGCCCAAGTCAGCATCTTTCCCGGCGCTATTTAACCACGCAAAACGCATCCTGTTAAGATTATCGCTATCGTTTTTCGCAATCTGAAAATCGATAGAATCACAGGTAAAGCTTTCGTAGTCTGAAGTGGTCAATCCACACGAAAGGGGTTTACCACATGGACAAGAAAGCAGTTGTAATCGCCGGGGCCGGCAGCACCCACACTCCCGGCATCATCCAGAGCCTATTGCAGAAGAAAAACGAATTACCGCTGCGCAAACTCGCCCTGTACGACATCGACGAGAAGCGCATGCATCTCGTCTACGACATCATGAAGCAGTTCATCGAGCAGGAAGCTCCTGACATCGAAGTTGTCGTGACGACCGATCCCGAAAAGGCATTCACCGATGTCGACTTCGTCTTCGCGCAAATCCGCCAGGGCGGCCTTCAGATGCGTCGCCAAGACGAGCGCATCCCTCTCAAGTACGGCTGCGTGGGACAGGAAACCTGCGGCGCCGGCGGTTCGATCTCCTATGGCATCAGGTCCATCCCCGGCGTCTTCGACCTCGTACGCTACGCCAAGAAATACAGTCCAGACGCCTGGATCCTCAACTATTCCAACCCCGCCGCAGTTGTCGCCGAGGCCACGCGTCGCGAGTTTGACAACGACCATATCCTTAACATCTGCGATATGCCCACGGCTATCTTGCTCTCGTACTCTAAGATGCTCGGACTTCCCAGCTGGCGCGATATCGACCCCATGTATTTTGGACTCAATCACTTTGGCTGGTTTACCAAAATTTACGACAAGCAGGGGCGCGATCGTCTGCCGGAGCTCCGTCAGATGATTCTCGAGCACGGCATGGCCGTGAGCGACAAGCATCACAAGGACAAGGACTGGATGCACACCTGGGGTCAATACGTCAAGATTGTGAAGGACTATCCCGAGTATCTGCCCAACAGCTACCTGCAGTACTACCTGTACTCCAAAGACATGGCAGATGACATGGACCCCAACTGGACGCGCGCCGACAACGTCATCAACGGACGCGAGAAGGAGATGTTTGCCGAGCACGACAAGTACCTGGCAGATCCCGCCAATTACAAGAGCCCCGTACAGAGCTTCACGGTCTTTGGCGACTTTATCGTCGACGCAGCCGCCTCTATCGCCTACAACAAGTGCGAACGTTATCTCGTAATCGTCGAGAATAACGGCGCCATCCCCAATCTGCCCGACGACGCCATGGTCGAGGTTCCCGCCTACCTGCGCTCTTGGGGCCCCGAACCCATCAGCCAGCCTGCTATCCCCACCTTCTACAAGGGGCTTATCGAAGAGCAGAATGCCAGTGAGAAGCTCGCCGTCGACGCATATTACGAGCATTCCTACCAGAAGGCGCTCGAAGCCATCGCAATCAACAAGACCGTCCCTTCGACTACCGTCGCGCGCCAAATCCTCGACGACCTGATCGAAGCGAACGGCGATTATTGGCCGACCCTGTCCTAACTCCCCGCGCATCGAAGGAACATCATGAAAGAAAGCAAGCTCTACAGCGAGTTCCAGAGACTCGGCAAGGTGCTCATGGCGCCGGTCCTCCTCCTGCCCGTTTCCGGCATTTTGGTCGGTCTGGGCTCCGCCCTTTCCAATGCTAACCTCATCTCGCTCTGCCCGTTTTTGGGCACCGAGCCGATGGTGATCTTTAGCACGCTCATCAAAGCAGCCGGCAACGTTATCAATGGTAACATCTCGGTTCTCTTTGCGATCTGCATCGCCTACGGTTACGCCAAGGCCGAGAAGGCGACCGCCGCACTCTCAGGCTTCATCGGCTACATGACCATGAACACGATCATGGGTCAGCTGCTTATCCTGCTGGGCACCATCGATCCCGCCAACCTACAGACCGGTCAGAACGCCATCCTGGGCGTAACCACACTCGACACCGGCGTATTCGGCGGCATCATCATCGGCTTGGTAGTCGCGTGGATCCACAACCGATTCTATAAGGTGCAGCTTCCGCCGGTGCTCGGCATCTTCAACGGTACACGCTGCGTCCCCGCCCTCACCGTTGTTTTCGCGAGCCTGGTGGGCGTTGCGCTCGCCTTCGTGTTTCCGTTTGTGCAAACCGGCCTAAAGGCGGCCTCGACACTCATCGATTCCACCGGGGTGTTTGGCGCGTTCATCTATGGCTTCTCCGAGCGCATGCTTCTGCCCTTCGGCCTGCATCATTTCATCTACCTGCCGTTTTTCTTCACTTCTCTGGGCGGTAGCATCCAGGTTGACGGCCAGACCGTCGAAGGTGCTGTCAACATCTACAACGCCATGCTCAACACGCCCGGCATGATGTACGACATCGACATCTCAAAATACGTCATGAACGGCAAGGTGCTGTTCGCCATGTGCGGCCTGCCCGCGGCGGCGCTCGCCATCTACCACTGTGCCCGTCCCGAGAATAAAAAGAAGGTCGGCTCCCTCATGATCGCCGCCGTTATTCCGGCCGCCATCATGGGCATAACCGAACCGCTCGAGTACTCCTTCCTCTTTGTAGCGCCCGTACTCTACGTGGTCCACGCCCTGCTGTGCGGCATCGCATATGTACTCACCTACCTGGTACAGTTCAATGTGCCCGGACCTTCCGCCTTCGGCGGACCGCTCCTCTCGTGGATCTTCAACGGCATCATGAACGCCGATAAAGGCTCCAACTGGTTCTGGCTTATTCCGCTCGGCATCGCTTACTTCGGGATCTATTACGTGCTGTTCCGCACCTTTATCAAGAAATTTGACCTCAAAACCCCGGGCCGCGAGGATGATGACACGCAGGCAGCGGATGACACGTCGGCCATCGACTCCAAAGCACCTGTCCAGGTAAGCGAGCTCATCCCGCAGATCGTGGAAGCCGTGGGCGGCGCCGATAACATCTCGGGTGTCAACGCCTGCTTCACTCGCCTGAGGCTCAGCCTCAAAGACACCGCCCTGGTCAAGGACGATAGTGTCTTCACCAAAGACCTCGGCGCCAGCGCCATCGTGCATGTTGGCGGCGGTGTTCAAATCGTTTACGGCAATAAAGCTTCTGTCTACAAAGTCGAAATGAGAGAATACTTGGGCATGGAATAAATCCGTCCCATAGCTTCACCACAATGCTCCGGAGATGGCATATCCGCTCCGGGGCATTATTGTTTGGAGTGATTTGAATGTCGATGTACGAGGTCTATTCGAACCTCAGGTCTTGTATCGAAGACGTCGAGAAGGGCGGCAGCCTTGACGCCCACATCGCACTCTACGCCCTTTCCCATCACGACGAGATCCCAGAGCTCTCAATAGAAGAACTTGCCCGCGCGTGCAATACATCGCCCGCGACCATCTCGCGCTTCTGCAGGCGCGTAAACGGCTCGAGCTTTCGATCGTTCAAAGAGCAAGTTGACGACTTCAACGCTTGGCTCCAGCGTGAGACAACCGAGGCAAGGGCTCATAAGCAAATCGATATACCCTGGTATTTCGATATCGTAGAGACCTCTTTGCTAGAAACAAAACGTCTGCTCACCGAGGATCGACTCGAACAGGCCGTTGACTGGCTTCTCGATGCGCAAAATGTCTACGTATACGGAAGCTCATTCTCCAATCTCGCCGCCCGCTCACTCTGCGAAAAGCTGAGCCGCGTAAACCGACTGTGCTTCTCATTTGGCTCCGTCAAGGGACAGGAAACGTCGCTCTGTCTGCTCCAACCCGACGATCTAGCCATCTTTGTATCGTTCTCAGGGAAGACGAGCCATATCTTCAATCTTTACGTTGAGGCCAAGCGGCGAGGTTGCCGCGTTATTTGGATATCGAGCAACATGGCATTCGATAACAACGGGGCGCGCGAGCTCTTGCTACCCGTGAGCGCGGAGTCACTCAGCGAGTACTCGACCGCCTTGGTTGAGGGCATGAGCCTACAAAGCGCGGTTAACGCTCTGTATATCAGCTGTGCAAATCGACTTCGGGCGCAGCGCTAGCCGCAAACACGCTAGGACTGAAAAGGACGCACCTCACCGTCCCAAGGCGTCCGAATACACGATAGGCAGCGCCAAAAGAGAGCAGCGGGCACGTCATGTACTTGCCCATTCACCCCAAAACAGCACAGGCTGGCGCCCGATTGAAGGATCGAACGCCAACCTGTATTAATCTTGATTGTGTGTTTGGGTCGTTTACTCCATACCCAGTAGCTCGCGCATCTGAGTTGCGTAGTTAGATGCCATGTTGCCGTAGACAATCTGCACGCCGCCGTTGACATGCACGATGCCACGCGCTTCGAGCTTTTCGGTAAACTCGGCGTCGTCAACCACCTTGTCACAGTCATTGAGCTGGATGCGCAGACGGGTGAAGCAGGCCTCGACAGACTTAATATTGTTGTCGCCGCCCACTGCCTCAACGATGGCGGGAATGAGGTCGCTGATCACAGTCTTGGGAGCCTTTGCGGCCTCATCGTCGGACTCTTCCTCGCGGCCGGGAGTCTTAAGGTCCTTCTTAAGAATGATGAACTTGAAGACGAAGTAGTACACCACGAAGTAGATGGGGCCGAGGAACAGGATAGCCTGCCAGTTGGAGCCCTTGGCTGCACCCATAATGCCGTTAAAGATCAACGACAAGAGCGGGCCGCCGAAGGACGCGGAGCCAGCCACGTTGAACTGCAGGATATAGGTCAGCGCATAGGCAAGACCAGCCATGAGAGCGTGGAACACGTAGAGGATGGGCGCGATAAACAGGAAAGAGTACTCGAGCGGCTCGGTAATGCCGGAGAGGATGCAAGGCACCACGATGGCAATCATGAGCGCTGCGGTCTTCTTCTTGTTCTTGGGAAGCGCCGTCTTGTAGAAGGCGAGTGCAGCGCCAGGCAGGCCGAACATGGCGAAGATAACCTTGCCGTTCATGACAAAACGGCTGACCTCGATGTTAAACGGCGTGCTGGGAGAGCCCAGGATCGCGTTGTAGATATTGATAGCGCCCTGAACAGTCTGGCCGTCGATAGTCTCGACGCCACCGAGCGACGTGAAGAAGAACGGCAAATAGACAAAGTGATGCAGGCCAAAAGGCAGGAGCATGCGCTCGCCGGCGCCGTAGACAAATGCACCAAAGGCACCCGTAGTCTTGATGAACTCGGACAGCGCACCGAGAGCGTTCTGAATAAACGGGAAAACAAAGGACATGACCAATGCGAGGATGCTGCATGAGAGCAGCGTCACCGCTGGGATAAAGCGCGTGCCGTTGAAGATGGAGAACACGGCAGGCAGCTCAATCTTGTAGTAACGGTTATGCAACCATGCGACGATTGCGCCCACCAGAAGACCGCCGATAACGCCAGTGTCGAGCGTGGTGATGCCGAGGATCGTGCTCTGGCCCGTCGTAAGATTCGCGGGATCGATGACGCCAGTCGCCGTAAGGAACGTGCCCATCACGGAATTCATGCACATGTAGCCCAAAAAGCCACAAAGCGCCGCGGTAGCCTTCTCGGACTTGGCGAAGCCATAGGCGAGACAAATCGAGAAGATAACCGGGATGTTGTTCATAACGATGCTGGCAGCGGCCTTGAGAATCGAAAAGAAGATCGCAAAGCCCGGAGCAGCAAGCCAGGGAACAGCTGCCGTAAGGGTGGGGCTGGTAAAGGCATTGCCAAAGCCCTGAAGGATGCCGGCGATTGGCAGGATCAAGACAGGCGTCATGAGGACTTTGCCCAGGCGCTGGAACTTTGCCAGCAGCTCATCTTTGTTCATGGGATACCCCTCTTAAAGAAACGGGGCGTGCAGCTCCACAGCCCACACGCCCCATAACAGTTATCAAGCGCTATGGAACTAGCTACTTAAGCTCCGGCCAGTAATCCTTATTGGCCTCGATGAGCTTGTCGAGCACTTTGCGAGCCTTCTTTGCGTCACCGACCAGACGATTAAGCGTGAGTGCCTGCAGAGCCTTCTCGTAGGAACCCTCCATCCAAGCCTCAACAGTCAGGCGCTCATAGGCGTACTGATTCTCCATAAGGCCGCGATAGAAGGTACCGATCTTGCCAACAGCATAGGGCTGCGGGCCATTGGCGCCCACGCTTGCCGCGACCTCGACCATGGCGTCATCGGGCATACCCTCGATAATGCCGTTGTTGGGCACGATGACAATGAAGGTCTTGTTGGTGTTGCGATAAATGGCCGAGGTGATTTCCACGATCATATCGCCATGAGCATCGTTCTGCACAACCGAGGAGTTCTTTGCGGTGCCGACTTTGGCAACACGCTCGCACTCGGCGAACACGCGCTTCTCACGACCGTTGATAACCTCGTCGGAGCGAGTGTAGTCGGGGTCGAGGTGAGCGACCTTGTACTCGGGATACAGATAGTACTGCAGATAAGTGTTGGGCAGATAGTCGGGGAAGTCCTCGAGCATGTCCTTGACCATGGCGTAGGTATCAAGCCAGGACTGGTCACGCTGCTCGGCATCGGCAGGAAGGAAGCCGTTCTTCTCCGTGTACTCCTTAATCTGCGGGACGAGGTCATGGCCCTCTTCATCGTAGATGTGCTTGAACCAACCGAAGTGATTGAGGCCAAAGTACACGGGCTCCGTCTTGCTCATATCGCGACCGAGCAGGCGACCGTAAGAGCGCATGAGGTTGACAGGCTGGTCGCAGATGTTGAGGACGCGATGCTCATCGGGCAGGACGCGCTCGAGACCATATGCCACAATAGCAGCCGGGTTGGTGTAGTTGATAATCCACGCCTCCGGGCTATGAGCGCGAACATCGTTGACGATCTCAACCATGTCATGCATGGAGCGCATACCGTAAGCCATGCCGCCAGGGCCCACCGTTTCCTGGCCGATGATTCCCATATGCAGCGGAATCTTCTCGTCCTTGCTGCGCATCTCGTAGCCGCCGGTACGAATCTGGCAGAGCACAAAGTCGACGTCAGTGTAAGCCTCGTCCTTATCGGTGGTGTAACCAAACTCCACACCGGGCTCCTCCTCGGCGAAGAGGATCTTGCCAAACTCGCCAATCGGGCGCTGACGCTCGGCATCGATGTCATAAAGCATCACGCGGTTCAGCGGCAGAATGTCCATGTGCTTGGTCAGGGCTTTAAGAATGCCAGGGCACCACGTGGAGCCGCCGCCAACGATCACAATATTGAGCTTATCCTTCATGTTCCGTCCCTCCAGGGTTGGCTGATCGGTGTTCTCGAAGACCTTGGGCTCCGCGGTTGTCCTCGGCTTGCTTCGTTTCGATTGATATTTTGCGATATAAGGTCATTTGAGAGTCCCCGTGTGGGCCAATGCGAAACGGGGACACATGATTTCGCTCACGACACAGATATGTGTAGGCAGACACGCGCGTTTGCCCAGTTCATGGGCAATAGGCAATCTTGACCGATTACCGATTTCTCACCTGGCTACACAAAGCGGTACCATATGTACGGCGAGATGCGAGGGGCTGAAACATCTTATGAAAGATCAAGAATCTTTTTATGATCATGTGCGAGCTGGCGAGAGCAAGCTCAACGATCTCGAAAGCGAGATCATGCGCTACATCATCGAGCTGCGTGATGATATTGACGATGTCACGCTTAAGAACGTTGCTGAACGGTTCTTCGTCGCTCCCAATACAATCGTCAGGCTTGCCCATAAGCTTGGCTTCTCGGGGTTTACGGAGCTCAAACAATCGTATTCCGCCTCGCTCGACCGCAATCGATTCACTATCGAGGCACTTCCTCTTGATACCCAGCTCGTACAGACCAAAGATCTGCTTAACGACAGGGTCATCGATTCGGTTGTGAGTCTTATCCAGGATGCCTCGCATATCGTGTTCTTCTGCTCGGGCTTTTCGAAATACCCGTGCCTCGAGATGGCTGAAAAGCTCAAAATAATGGGCAAGAACACCGATACGCTCAGTGAACGTCATGTCATGAGGCATTACGCAGAGCTCCTCGGCAAAAACGACCTGGTCTTCAGCGTTTCCGTAAGCGGCGAGACGCAGGTGTCTATTGACGCCACATCGATAGCCAAAACGCGCGGATGCAAGGTCGTCACGCTCACCGGCTTTTCTCGGAATTCTCTCTCGAAACTAGCCGACTACCCTATCTACACCGTGCAAAAAGAAATCCGCTTGGGCAGCATGGACCTCGACAGTCGATTGATGTTCTATTACGTATTTGAGTTGATATTCGAACGGTATTTCAAATTGGCCAGGAAATAGCGCTGGGTACAAATCGCTGCCGTCTAGGTCCTTTCGCAAAATGATTCGCCCACCGGGAGCGCAAGCAGGCAAGGGGATAGGAGCCCTTCCTCATGTGGCAAAGGGACAGTCCCTTTGCCACATTCCTTCGCAGTATCTCCAGACCATATTTCGCGTATTCGAAGTACACGAAATTGTCGAGTGAGACAATTGGACGGCGGTTTCTCGTTCATGCCCTCTCCTTGCCTCTGTATTCTTTGAAATATATGTCGTAGGACGTTATTATGTAATTGTCTTACGAAAGGAGATAGCCATGAGTTCTGTTACCGTACGCGTCGACGAGCAGACCAAGCTCGACGCCTCCCGCATCGTCGAGGACTTTGGCTTCGACCTGTCTTCCGTCACCCGAGCTTTCTACCGCCAGATCGTGCGCGAGCGCCGCATACCCTTGAACCTAGCCTATCCGGAGCCCAACGAGGAGAGTCTGCGAAGCATCCGCGAAGCCGACGAGATCATCGCAAAAGGCGGGCATGGCTACAAGAACGCTGACGAGATGTTCTCTGCAATGGGACTCTAGCGATGCTGGAGATTCAGTTCACCCCGCAGTTCCAGAAGGATTCGAAGAGGCTGTCCAAGAAGCACTACAACCTTGACCTGCTCAAGGAGGTTATCGACCTCGTTGCGGAAGACACCGATGAATCCAGGAGCATTTTGAGGCAACGGCACAATATGCACATGCTCAAAGGAAACTGGTCCGGCAGCAACGAGTGCCACGTTGCCAATGCCGGCGACTGGCTCGTCATCTGGAGAACGGGCAACGGTCTTGCGGTCTTCCAGAGAACCGGTCCCCACGATGAGCTGTTTCGCTAAATGATTATTTAGCTTAGTGTTGAGTGGTTGTCACTGCTTTGATTTGAGTCGTCGTATTCAATGTCAATCTGTTGTTTTGCCACGCTCTGGACCTGCGATATTATTTCCCGTATGCATTCAACAGGATGAACGTTGGCCAAGCCGCTGTTTTCTTCGCGTATTTCAACGGTCCTTCCAGTTTGGGCGTCCACTAAGGGAACCTGGTAAGGGATGTACGAGTGAACAATCCCTGCCAATAAACTTTTTGGCAGGGATTTAGTCTCTCCTATAGAAAGCACCTCCGGTCTAGACACAATAGGGCTCCCCGAATTCCCGGGGAAATTCTGTATATCGATTAAGAAATTTCCCGTTTCACTAATTTGCGACTCATCAATTCGAGACACGCAGCCCATCCGACAAATTGGAGTCAGAGAGCCTTCGTTTACCAATCCAAGAGGAAATCCCAGCATGTAGATGAGACTTCCTTCATTGAATCCATTGCTGCGCAATTGAACCGAATCAGACGCATCGCAGTCAATATCAAAAGCATAGTACGCAATATTATTGCTCGTTATGAATTCTGAATTTAACGGTAGAACAGCGATATCGATATTCGGGTTTGGATGCATGAGATATTGGGGTTGGCCGTTCTCCGATACCGATGCGGGAACCTCCAACAAAGAGTTTGCCTCTTGATTGATCATCCGAAGCACGACGCTCGTCTTGCCTTCAAATACATGCCTGTTGCTTACCAAATACGGTTTGCCAACTCCATACACCCCCGTATTTCGAATAACGAAAAATCCAGTTCCTATCCATCTCGTAACGTCATCTGCCTTGACGCCAATCGCCACGGTTGCATTTAAGAAATGATCAGGAATAATCGACATTTCTACTCCTCCAGACAATCGGAACAATTTAAATAGTCGATGATGAAATAAGGACTCATGCTGTGTCGTGATGCGAGCGAAAGCGGCTTCTTGGATGAAGCCACCTCGCATCTCGACATCACGTCTTTGGGCGCCACTTCGATTCTAGCTATCTTAAACCAGCAGCCAAAATCTCCAGTACTGTCGCGATAGTATTCAGGTATCGGATTCCCACATTCATCCGTACATGTACGGATGAATGTGGGAAGTGTTCGGATGAAGTTGCCAATCAAGGAAAGCTCTACGAATCGCTGCTGGGTTAGGAAGCTGGCATTTCAA
This sequence comes from uncultured Collinsella sp., assembly GCA_902492755.1. Lineage (GTDB taxonomy): Bacteria > Actinomycetota > Coriobacteriia > Coriobacteriales > Coriobacteriaceae > Collinsella. Next base: position 58,554 of record CABUNB010000006.1, read on the forward strand.
CCGCCTCGCTACGGTAGAATGGGCCCATCGTTTGCGAGGCTCCCTTCATAGAGAAAGGAGGCTCACATGGCCGAAAGAAGAGACAGCAAGAATCGCATCTTGAGGCCCGGAGAGAGCCAGCGCACTGACGGCAGGTACATGTACAGATACACCGACTTCAGCGGCAAACGACGCGCTGTCTACAGCTGGACGCTTACCGATAAGGACTTCGCTCCCAAGGGCAAGAAGCGGGGCACATCGCTTCGAGCCCAAGAGAAGCAGATCGAATTCGATATACTCAACCAGGTCGTTCCCAATGGAAACAATCTTACGGTTCTCAGCCTTGCGGAAGCGTATACGTCTCTGCGAGCCGGGGTGCGGAGCAGCACCCGCGCCGGCTACAAAACGGTGCTCAACGTCCTGCGTAAAGACCCTTTTGGGTCTCGTCGCATCGACAAGGTGACGTTTGCGGAGGCCAAGGCGTGGCTCGCGCGTCCTCAAACCGTGGATGGTCGCGGCTACAGCAGCATCCATTCGATTCGGGGCGTCCTTCGTCCCGCCTTTCGGATGGCCGTCGAAAACGACTGGATTCGAAAGAACCCCTTCGACTTCGAGCTGGCCACGGTCGTGGTGAACGATTCGGTGACACGGGAAGCGCTGACGCGGAAACAAGAGCGCAGGTTCCTTGAGCTCGTCAAGGCCGACCGTCACTACTCGCGTTATTACGAGGGCATCTTCATCCTGTTCAAAACCGGGTTGAGGATATCCGAGTTCCGCGGCCTGACAATTGCCGATATCGACTTCGGGGCGCGACGCATTCGGGTCGAGCGGCAGCTACAGAGGACAAGCGACATGCGCTACGTGATCAAGGCGCCGAAGACCGAGAAGGGCATCCGGTTCGTCCCGATGTCCGATGAGGTTGCCGAGTGCTTCCCAAGGTCATTGCACAGAGACCCGCGCCGGAAAACGAACCCGAAATCGATGGCCTGAGCGGCTTTCTGTACTTGGACAAGAACGGTATGCCCTTGCTCGCCTTGCATTGGGAGCACTACTTCCAGCGCATCGTCGCCAAGTTCAACTCGATCTACAAGGAGGAGATCCCCAAGGTGACACCTCATGTCTGCCGTCATACGTTCTGCAGCAACCAGGCTCGCGCCGGGATGAATCCCAAGGTGCTCCAGTACGTGATGGGCCACAGCGAAATCGGGGTGACGCTCAACACGTACACGCATCTTGGCTTCGAGGAGGCTCGCGAGGAGATGAACCGGCTATCCGTCTAAACATGCGTGGTGTACGGAGCTCGGTTTTACACCATTTCCTACACCGCATCGGGATGAAAATACCGGTTCGTATATGAGAGGAAGCGTTTTACGGAGTATCGGAAGTCGAAGTAGGATATATGCTGTTATCTGCACTTTTGCTCATATATGAAAGGGTTTGGGACGATGCATAGAATCCTGTTCGTCTGCCATGGGAATATCTGTCGCTCGACGATGGCTGAGTCGGTGTTTACCGAGCTGGTGCGCCGCGCTGGGCGCGCGGGCGAGTTTGTCATCGATTCTGCAGCGACCTCAACTGAGGAGATCGGCAACCCGCCGCACCACGGTACCGTTGCCAAGCTGCGTGAAGTCGGGATTCCTGTCGTTGCCCACCGTGCGCGCCAGGTGCGTCGCGCGGAGTATGGCGACTGGGATCACATTGTCTATATGGATGCTGAGAACGCGCGTGGCCTGCGTCGCATCTTTGGCGACGACCCCGACGGCAAGATTACGCGCTTGCTCGATTGGACCGAGCGCCCCGGCGACGTGGCCGATCCCTGGTACACCGGCAACTTCGACGCCACCTACCGCGATGTGCTCGCCGGCTGCACCGCTATGCTCGAGCAGCTGTAAGTTCGCGGGCGCGCGAGGTGCGCCATTGGCATAAAACGAGCGTGGATTATCTCCCGTATACAAATTGAGCGTGGATTTTCTCCCACTTTGAGCGTTCAAGTGCGCTCTAAACGGGAGAAAATCCACGCTCATTTTCTCGGTGGGAGAAAATCCACGTTCAACTACTCGTCGACGATCTCGGCGAGCCAGACGTTCAACGTATCGACCTCGGGGCAGCAGAACTTTGCCGTACCGGGCTCGTTGCCGGGCACGGTTCCGCCATAGCGCAAGATGTCGATATAGGGAAAGCCCACATGGCAAGCCATGGCGCACATCTTGCCGCGGTCTCGATCGAAGTCAAAGACGTCGCCCGGCTTGTGACCATGGTGGCAGCGACACGCACCCAGCTGGTCCACGCAGCTCACGCGGATACGCGGACGCTTGCCCCGCGGCGCGCCGAGCGGCTTGTTCCCGCCCGCTGCCTCGGTGCCGCTCTCGTCGGCGTTACTCATGGTCAATCACATCCAGGCAGGCCTCGATGGGCAGGCCGGCCGACTTGTCCTCTTGGTCGGCATTGCGCTCGATAAGCTCAGCCACCACACGCATGGCATCGGACGTCGCGCGCTGCAAACTCCAGCCTGCCATAACGCGGCCGACGAGCACCGCCGAGAACGTGTCGCCCGTGCCCGGGAAATAGACCGGAATGAGCTCAAAGGGAATCGTGAAGTACTCCCCCGCCACATGGTCGTAACCGATAACCGCGTTCGTGCCATTGACCACGGCGCTCGTAATGACCACCGACTTGGCACCCAGCTCGCGCACAGCGTCCACAAGGGCGCGGGCCTCATCGGGCGTGATCTGCTCTGCAATAGGCGTATCGGCGAGCAGACAGGCCTCGGTGTAGTTGGGCACCGCGTAGTCTGCGCACTCCAGCAGGTGCCGCATAAGGCCAATCGTGGACTCGGGCACACCGGCATAGAGCTTGCCGTTGTCGCCCATGATGGGATCGACGAACACCTTGGTGCCCTTTTGCGCGCGGCGGTGGCAAAAGTCCGAGATGATACGCGTCTCTTCCTCGGTCACGATAAAGCCGGTCGAGATGGCGTCGAACTCAAAGCCAAGCTCCTCCCAGATAGCGAGGCTTTGACGCACGTACTCGGTGGTGTCGTGGATGTAGAACTTGGGGTAGTTGAGCGTATCGGAAACGAGCGCCGTCGGCAGGTTATGGATACGGTAGCCCATGTGCGACAGCACCGGCAGCATGGCGGAAAGCGCGACCTTGCCGTAGCCGCACATATCGTTAATCAGCAGCAGCTGAGTATTCTTCATGAGGGTCTCCCTTGTTTCGGGCGCGGCGCGACAGCGCCACAGTGCGACTAAGTGTAGCGCAGGGGACGTTGTGAGCGGAGGCGAGCGGTGCGAAGTGCAAATTGTTGCGGAAAGGTTTCGGAAACGAGGGACTAGCCTGCTTCATTGCGGCTCATTTGCCGTCACTCATTCAGTGCCATTTCAAAACTATGCCGGATTACTACTATAAACCGCCGGTCTCCAACCACAACGAATTGCACTCCAACAAAACCGACGCTCCTATAAGTTGTCAAGAGGCAGTTTGCGGGAGCGTTCTCTCCA
>CABUNB010000007.1 GCA_902492755.1 uncultured Collinsella sp.
GCTTGGCCCACACAAACATAGAACCATGCGCGTTGGGACGCTCCCAGCCTAGGCCCTCAAGACCGTCGTACAGGGCATCGCGACGTTCCTGGTACTTCAGGCGCTGCGCCTCGACCTCATCGCGCGGACCGTTCAGGCAGGCGATAGCAGCCTTCTGGATCGGGAAAAACATACCGAAGTCGATCTGGCCGCGCAGCTTGGCAAAGGCCGAGACCACATCCTCGCGACCGACCAAAAAGCCGATACGCGCACCGGTGACGTTAAACGACTTGGAAAGCGAGAAGAACTCCACGCCCACCTCGAGCGCGCCAGGGTACTGCAAGAAGCTTCCACCCGGCTCGCCGTCGAACACGATGTCGGAGTAGGCATTGTCATGGACGATGAGCAGGTCGTGCTCGCGAGCGAAAGCGATAATCTCCTCGTAGACCTCGGGCGTGCCCACCGAGCCCACCGGGTTGGCGGGCAGCGACACGATCATATACTTGGCACGATCGGCCACCTCGGGATCGATACCCGCCACATAGGGCAGGTAATTATGCTCGGCAACCAGCGGATAGTACTCGAGCTTGGCATCGGCGATCTTGGCACCCGCCTCAAAGACCGGGTAGCACGGATCGGGAACCAGAATGGTGTCGCCCGGATCGAGCAGGGCCAGGCCCAAATGGCCCACGCCCTCCTGCGTGCCGTTGCACGACTGCACCATGGACGGCGTAATGCCCGAAACGCCAAAGCGACGCTCATAGTAATCGCACACGGCTTGCTTGAGTTCGGGCAGGTCGCGCAGGGCATACTTCCACATCTCGGGATCTTGGGCTGCTTGCGTGAGCGCCTCGACCACGTGGTCGTACGGCTTAAAGTCGGGCGTGCCCACGCTCATGTTGTAAATGGTCTTGCCCTGGGCCTTCAGCGCGAGGAGCTTGTTGTTGAGCGAGGCGAAAACCTCCGCGCCAAAGCGGTCGAGACGCTGCGATGCCTGCATGGTGCCACCTTTCGATATAAAAAACGCGGCGCTCCGACAAGAGCGCCGCGCGATACGGGCCATCAGATTGCAAAAGTGTAACGCTTACAACCCCCGCATTGGTTCATTTTAGCCAACCTTAGTCAATTGCATTGAGCGCGTCGATCTGCGTAAGCCATAGACGCGAGCTGGCGTCACTCGGCATACGCCAATCGCCGCGCGGGCTGAGCGTCACCGAGCCCACCTTGGGACCATCGGGCAGGCAGCTGCGCTTAAACTGCTGGGCAAAGAAGCGACGATAGAACGTACGCAACCACGCGTGGACGGTCTTGGCGTCGTAGACGCCCTCGAAGCTCTTGAGCGCCATGCGGTAGATCTTGCCTGGCTCAAAGCCAAAACGAAGCAGGTAATAGAGGAAGTAATCGTGCAGCTCGTACGGGCCCACCAAATCCTCGGTCTTCTGCGCAATCTCGCCATCGCCCGTGGGCGGCAGAAGCTCGGGGGACACCGGCGTATCGAGGATATCGAGCAGCACTTCGGCAATACGCCCGCCAAAGACATCAGCCGCATAACGCACCAGATGGCGCACAAGCGTCTTGGGCACGCTCGCGTTGACGGCGTACATGCTCATGTGGTCGCCGTTATAGGTGGCCCAGCCGAGCGCCAGCTCCGACAGATCGCCCGTGCCGATGACAAAACCGCCAGCCTGGTTGGCCAGATCCATCAAAATCTGCGTACGCTCGCGGGCCTGGCTGTTCTCGTAGGTCACGTCCTGCACGGCCGGATCGTGCTCAATGTCCTTGAAGTGCTGCTCCACGGCCGCGTGGATCGAAACCTCGCGGAAGCTCACACCCAAGTCGCGGGCGAGCGACTCGGCATTCGACTTGGTGCGATGCGTCGTGCCAAAACCTGGCATGGAGACCGCCGTGATACCCGTGCGCGGCAGCCCCAGCGCATCGAAGGCACGCACGGTCACAAGCAGTGCCAGCGTGGAGTCCAGGCCACCCGAAAGGCCGATGACCGCAGCCTTGGTGCCCGTGTGGGCAAGGCGGGTCTTGAGGCCGGCAGTCTGCAGGTCGAGGATGGTCTCGCAACGCTCGGCCAGGTCACCATGGTCGGCCGGAACAAAGGGCGCGCGGGGGAAGACACGGTCGATGTCGCAGGCGTTGCGCAGGACAGGTTCGTCTGTCAGCACGCCCTCAAAAGAGAACTCAACGGTCGTGGCCTCCGGCGCATCGTCCGCGCGGGTCCACGTCGTCGAGCGGCGGCGCTCGGCAACCAGGCGGTCAAGGTCAACGTCGGCGATGGCCATATCGCAGGTAAGCAGTTTGGTGGCGGCGAGCTTGGAGCCGTTTTCGTAGATAAGGTTCTCGCCCGCAAAGACCATATCGGTCGTGGACTCGCCCTCGCTCGCGTCTGCATAGGCATAGGCGCAGTACAGGCGCGCGCTTTGGTTAGAGATAAGGCCGCGGCGGTAATCTGCCTTGCCGATGATCTCGTCCGAGGCCGACGGGTTGAGAATCACCGTCGCACCGGCAAGCGCCATCTCGGTCGACGGGGGTGCCGGCACCCACAGGTCCTCACAGACCTCAACGCCCAGCACCAGGTCCTCGGCGCCCTCATCGCAGCAGCGGTAGACAAGCCCCGAGCCCAGCGGGACCGGACCCTGACCGGCAAATTCAACCCACACGGGATCCGCAGGCGCCGGAGCAAACCAACGGCGCTCATAGAACTCGCCATAGTTAGGCAGATACTTTTTGGCCGTGAGGCCCAAAAGCTCGCCCGCGCAGCACACGGCGGCGCAGTTGTAGATGTTTTCTGCCACCGCAACGGGCAAGCCAACGGTAAAGACGATCGGCAACTCACGGGTTCCATCGAGGATGTGCACAAGTGCCGCCTCGCAGGCATGCAGTAATGTGCGATTATGGAACAGATCGGCCGCGGTATAGCCGCACAAGTTGAGCTCGGGCAGCACCAGAGCACGAACACCGTGCTCGGCAGCCTCGCGAACGGCCGCCAACGCAACCTCGGCATTGCCCTCGACATCGGCAACGCGAATCTTGGGCGAGGCCGCCGCCACACGCAAAAAGCCGTCGTTCTTAACTTGACCGTTTAGAAAATCGTTCATGCGAGCTCCAACACATCCGTTTAGCCGCAACGAGCAGCGGCAATAAAGTCCGCCTCCATTGTACTGTCAAGTTCAATCCGCGCTGATGGGCAGTCTCATGATTAAAAATGAAAAAGAGAAGTCAGAATAGCGTTTAGCAGTAGAACGAGATCTCGTCCACAAGGAAAAATGCCTTCCATTTAGAACAAATCAATTCATGCTGCGCGGCGATAATTTCACAGAGGTCGTCAAGTGTGCTCCGGGGGATCTGCGCTTTGTTATTAGCGACAATGCAACCTCCCCTGCGAGTCAGCCAGATTTTGGCCGAGCTATCTGAAGGCGCTCCCTTGCAAACATGGACATGGATTGGCTCGCCCGCTTCGTTGGACCAAAAGAAGACCCGATAGCCGCCAATAAGAAATAGGCTAGGCAACTTTGGCTCCTCCGTTTGCGGCGTAGCGATACAGCAAATGGGCGTTATTGCTCAGAAAAGTCTCAAATCCTCGCTTCTCCTCATCGGTGAAGCGCCCCTCCCACATAGTCCAATTGTAAGTAGGTAACTCACAACGAGCGGAGTCGAAGCCCTCTGCCGTCGGTCGTTCAAAATGCACGACAACCTTTTCGATATCGCCATCCGTAATCAGGTCAGAATGAATGACCTCGGTACCATCTTCGAATGTCATATACGGGTACATCACGTAAACCACCTCGCAATCGTAAATCCAGTTTAGCATCAAGCTATCGCACCAAAGACAGCAAGCCCCCTTGATGAGTTGATGGTATCTGTTACCGACTTAAGCCAGACAACCGATGGCTCGCAACCGAGCACGGACGACAAGGCAAACGGCAATGCGTCGGAAACGGCACAGCCGACAGTAGCAACAGTAGCTCGAGCGGTTCTGCATCTGGCACGGCATCCGACAGCTCAAACCAGGGCACGGCATCGGGTAACTAGGCGCCACATCCCCCAAATAGGCAACCTGGATAACAGACGTGAACCGGGCGACAATATTTGAAAATCTCTCTTAAATAATCTCGCTTAAACACTAAAATGTGATGAATAGTCCTCTGTTTAGTTCTCGCAAAGTGGATTAGTCCATTGTAGTTTTCCAATAGACAATTCAACAATTCAATTTAAGTCGTTTAAAACGACAAGTCCGTTCGGCACGACTATGATAGCCCCCACAGAGCGGTTTATTATGTTGACTGATGATTTGCGCTCCATTTTGTTTAAATACGGAATCGATGCATCCGCTTCTCTTTTAAATAACGCTCCCGGAGCTTCTTATGCCAAAAAGCATAAGTGCAAGCGGGATTTGGCTCTCATCCGCTACTAACCTCTTAGCCCAAATAGCCGCTCATGCAATCTAAGTCAATTGTCGTCACGCCCCATTACGGGAGGCGTCATGAAACTGTTATGTTCATTGATGGGCATCCGAAACAAATCGATGCTCGGAGACAAGCTAAGACCTTCTATCAATTCGTTGATTTCGGACAAGCGGTCGCTCGAATACTCAAGCTCTTGGAGTCCGGTTATCCAGAAAAGAGCTGCGACGTGGTTCTCTTAGATGAGTGGGACGCCAACCTTGACAAAATAGCGCGAGCAGACCAGGACAAATTAATCGATGATCTTGCCCAATCAAAATGCATAATCGAAGTGCTCCGCAACTCTCGCCAAACGAGGGGGATTGACAGCCCTCGTCAGCCTTTGAAAAACGGAACGCCTATGGAGCTGGGGGCATGAACGCACAAGGAGCTTCCCGAGTCCATACGCACGGTCAAAGGCGTCAAGGTCCAAGGCACGACGGGCGAGAAAAATGCTTGCCGTTATTGCCCCAACATGCCCCACGCTGGGCACTTTGATATCAACTCTGACAAGCTCGTACTGGTCGGCACCCTTCAAGCGGGTACATCGCGGTGAGCGCCACATCGTGAATCAGCAAGACGGCGTGCCCGCCTCCGCGACCATTGTCTCGGCATCATTGACCCCTACGACGGCATGTGCTTTATGCATGAGGACAGCTATCCCAACACAGTCGACAGCGGCCCGCGTATGAGTCCCGATGGCTTACTCGTGGGTGATGTCAACTTGCACGAACACTCCGAGCTCTGCTGTGCAGGGAGCGACGCCGCCAACATCACCGCCGATACGCCCCCTGCCACCGACGCTCGTCGCACACGGCACCAAGAACCGCACCGTCAAATGCGAACTATCGGTCGAGTGCTTCGAACACCTGCACACAACCGGCTACGATGCGGAGCTCATACTGGCAAAGGACGCCGACCACGGAGACTCAGATTTCGGATTCCTCAGATAATCGACCGCTACGAGGCGTTCATCCAGCGTCGCGTGGAGCGGCAGGACACAGGCGAGCGATAAACAGGGCTCACCGGTAGGCGGATTTAAAGTACTAACTGACCAACAGCAATCATCAACGGCATAGAAAGCATGGATAGAAGCGTGGTTATGCAGACCGTTCCGCATGCATATCGATAGTCTTTATCAAGCTGTTGAGAAAAGATCGCCACATTCGCACCAGTGGGCGTCGCCGCCGCTATCAATAAGGCCAGTTTTATGCCCTTATCGCAGAGGACGATACTTAAAAGAAGCAGGGAGAGAAGAGGAATGATAAACAGTCGCACAGCCGAGACCCGATACAGGCTCCTTGTCCCCGCGAGCGCACGTAAATCGGATTGAGCCAAATAGATTCCGAGCGTCAGCATCGCCAGCGGGGTATTGAGAGCCGCAATCAGAGAAAGCAGGGAGTCGGCGATCGGGATCATCGGTATACGTGCAACAAAAACGACAACGCCGGCTATAAGGGCGAGGACCATCGGACTCGTCATGATAGCTCGGAGGTTTACGCAGTCCTTCGAGCCCGACAAGAGATACTGCCCATATGTCCACTGCGCGGCATTGAGCAGCGCAATCATGCACGCAATTAAAAAAACGGCGTCTTCCCCAAGAACAGCCCCAACAAGAGGAATGCCGATAAAGCCCGCATTTGAAAACGCGGAGGCGAAGTTATCGATTGGCCACTTTCTCAACAGCACATGAGAAACCACAGCGGCGAGCAGAAGCAACGTGGCAGACAGAGAGAATGTCACGGCCAACTCGTTCAGCTTGGCAAAAGAAAACTCAGTCCAAAACGATTTAAAGATAATGACGGGAAGCACGATATTTATCAGCAGCTTGCCAAAATCCCTTGCTGAGCGCGCATCCAATATCTTTCCCCGGGTAAGGCAAAACCCCACGCCCATGAGCAAAAACATGACAAGAACTTGTTGAATAAGAGGTCCCACAATTGACAAATTAGACACCCCAAAAAATCATCCAGTGCGCCCGACACCACAACCAAAGTCGGCCCCACAGCACCAACCGACCGACGGTTTCACCTACTTCCTACAGCAGTGCCCCCACCGCACGAATGACCCTTGAGACAAACTCGTCAGCAAGCCCTCGCGGCGTTCTGGAGTTAAACGTCTCAAAATACTTGCCGTAATCTTCTCGAGGGACCAAATAATTGCAGTATGAATTTGCATAGCCAATAATAAAAACGTTATAGCCAACAAAGGCCCTCTTAAAGTCAAGGCCCAAAGCGCTACAAGTGTCGCAAGGCATAGTAATAAAAATACAGTTTCCGATCACAGCGAATTGGCTCGGCAATTCGAGCTCGATTTTGCCCATGGAACGCTTAAGCTGCTGGCGTTTAAGGAGAAAATCCTTCATGGGATTTGCCTCGCTGTTTTCTACCCGGTCCGTCATCCATTTCCAATCTGGATCGCTGGCCGCATCGTAGACGCTCCGCATGGCAATCGAGCCCCATCTAGGGGTATCTACGAGCAAGTCAAGCTTCTTGCGCTTTACTTCGATTTGATCGTAGAGCTCGTCGGCTGTCCGCATGAGCTCCGCAGTCCCATCGCCCTGACGGTAAAAACGAGTCGAAACATCACCGCAGGCTCCGTTTATACAGAGCACGGGGCACCCGCGCTTGCTTTCCAAGCGTAATCTAACCTGGCCGATTAAGTCTGCAGACAAAGCCCTGCTCTTCCCGTTGAGAATGGTTGGATGGACCGAGATGAACATGGCACCGCCAAGAGGCGTCCCTCCGTCTGCAGACAGAAAGGAGAACAGTGTCACGCTCTTGTCTGCGGGCCCGTTTTTAACGTTGCGATTTCCGTACAGTCCGTCAACCTCGAGCGTCTCCATGGAAACGGTCGCGTTTTCCCTGTTGACCCATGCAGATACAGCAGCATCCACCGCGGAGATAGCGAGACGTTCCGTCAGCTGAGCCTCGGGCAAGGTTTCCTCAAAGGCAAGCTTGAAGTAGCAGGGGGCGGAGTGCGTATGGATACAGGCGACGGTAATATTGCCTGCATCGACGCCCGTCTTAGCCGAAACGGAGGCTTTAACCGAAAGTGCAAACTCCCTTGATACCATGATCGAGTCAAGCTCAATAAGAATGAACGGGACAGCATCGATGCGAAGAGAGCATGCATTGACCTCGATATCGTCAAGAACATCCGTCCATGTTCCACTTCTGTTGTAACCCCCCATACGACAGGACGCCTCAGGCGTCACGTTTACCTTCTCGATCCCAAACTCGACCTTCATGTAGCCATAATCCTTTCCCAGAAGACGCCTGTTTTCCCAATCGGTATCAGGGCGAGAGCGAGCGCCCCTATAGACGCTCACCCATCAGCACCAAACGCCATGTGACCGTCAACAGCTATTGATAACAGGAGGGACGCCCAGTTAACGCCCCTCCCGTTTCGCACCTTTATCAGGTGCCACACATCTAAGCATTAGCGCTCCGAAACGGGACCGTTCTCGAGCTCGTCTTCAGTAAAGCCAAGGAAATACGTGCCCAAGGCGCTTACAAGGAAGCCTGCAGCAGCGGCAATTCCAAAGTTGATGAGGTTCTGGGTCCCACCGCCCGCAAACGCGAGGAACTCTAGGAAGTTTGATGCCGCGCCGGCAGTATAAACCGTGGCCCCGAGAGCGATTGCAAGTGCACCGGCAACAAAGGAGCCGATAATCTTCCAGACAAACACGCGGCGATAGCGTAGCATCATGCCGTAGATGAAAGGCTCACCGACGCCTCCGACAATATTTGCAACCAAATAACCGAATGCCATATTCTTCTCGTCTTTATCACGCAGTTTGAGCCACGTCGCCACCTCGCAACCGAAGGTCGCCCAAAGACTGACGCCCGTCGCGACCAAAACAAAGCCGTCGGACCCCACGGTCATATAGTTAGCAATGGCAATCATCACAACCGCCACATGCATGCCAGTAATAATCATTGGGCACCAAAGACCCGCCAGAATACCTCCTCCGATAATGGCGGCGACACCACCGGAAGTTCCAAGAAGCTCAAAACCAGCTGCGAGGGCATCGCCCGCCCATGAACCAACAGGGGCGAGAGCGCAGAGAGAGACAGGGACGGCAACGACCATAGTGAGGAAAGGCGCAAAAACCGTTGAAAGAGTATCTGGCACATATTTGCGGAAGAAGCGCTCGATATAGCTCATCGCCCAAACAGAGAGAAGAATGGGCAAAACTGTCTTGGTGTAGTTTGCCGCAACGCAGGGGATGCCGTATACGGAGAACTGCACCCCGTTCGCCGCCATCTGGATCATGGTCGGGTCGATGAGAATGCCGCCCATAAAAGCACCGAGAACCGGCGTTACACCGATATTCTTAGCCGCGTTGTAACCGAGATAAACTGGAATGAAGTAGAACGCAGCGTCGTAGACCATGTTCATGAGAACGTAGAGGTCGCTCGTCTCGGTCAGCACGCCCGCCATCGTGGGGCCCAGCACCACGGCGACGGTCTTGAAGAGACCGGCGCACATGAGCACGGGGATCATAGGCACCATGGAGCTCGAGAGATAGTTAAGGATGTTATTGCCTATGACCTTAGGTGTGAGCTTTTGCTTATGGGTGTCGAGGTTCTCATCGATGGCATCCTGCTTGGCAAACCCACCAAGCTTACAGAGCTCATCGTAGACCTTGGGCACGTTTTGGCCCACGATCACCTGAAACTGCGTTCCCGAAATCTGGGCGCCCAGCACGCCGTCAATCTTCTTTATCTCCTTGATATCGGGCATATCGATATCCTTAAGATTAAAGCGCAGACGCGTCATGCAATGCGCCACAAACGTCACGTTTTCCTTGCCTCCGACGGCTTCGAGCACATCGGCTGCGATTTTCTTGTTATCAGCCATAGCTGAACTCCCTTGCTTTTCCGCCTCGCGTCTGCGCATGCACGAGGTCCGATTACGGCAGGCCTGGCACAAGGCGAATCGAGGGGGCGGGAAGGGCAACATAAACAGAAGAGCCCCGAAGCACAATGCGGACAAGGGAACTGTCTACGTCATGCTTCGAGGCTCTTCTCGAATAACACCTTATGTGACTATGAAACTACATCCAACGGACGCCTTTACGAAAGTCAAAACCGGCAAACGGTCGAATCTCAGCGGCGAGCGGTCGATTAAGGCCTGGATCCCGCACAGACGCGATTAACGTGAAGCATCAGGTAGACTTTCTCTTCATCGGCAAGCGCGGCGCCAAAACGCTCTGCGATAAGCGCAGCCATGCGATCGACGCACACAGCCACATCGGGATGCTGCTCACAGAGCGGCCCATAGAGCGCGCCGTTATCCGTGTTGAGGGGCTCTCCTGTCTGTACGCGTTCCAGCAGGTAGCGGACGTGCGTGGCATAGCGGCAAAAGTCAAAACCGTCGCGGTCCACGCAAACTCCCAGCTCGGACTCGATGATCTTGGTGAACTTCTCGAGCATCGCATCGTCCTTGCGCACCGTATTGGATTTGGCCTTTGAAGACGAGGCGACCACGCTGTTGACGATGCAGAGCGCGATACCGCTCGCCTCCCCTGGCGGCATCTTGATGTTGAAGCCGCGATTGATGCCCTCGAGCGCGAACTTGGCGATCTTATACTCGATGGGATACATCTGCTGCACATCATAGGAGAGCGGCATCTGCACAAACATATGCTCGCGGCAGCGCTTGATGGCAAAAGCGACATGGTCGGCCATGGTAAAGGGAAGGTTGGGTGAAAGCTCACGCGAGATGTTAGAGCGGGCGATATCGGCGATCTGGGCGGAAAACTCCATCACCTGAGGATCGATCTCGTCCAGAAGTGCCAGGTAACGGGCATCCACGCCGTAAAAGGTGCGCTCGACCCTATCGAGCGTGAGCTCATCGGGGCTGTTGGGGAAACCGATTCCACGGCCAAGCGCAACAAGCTCACGGCCCTTGGCGTTTACGCAGATAACCGTATTGTTGTTAATCCGCTTGAGGATTTTCATGACGCTCCCTACCCGGCGCAAGCAACAGCGCCGCGAGCTCGATTATTCCATGGGACTTCAAATCCGGTCAACCTTCCTTTCGACACCCGACGATTCTCCCCGTCTTCATTTGACCAGCTTGAGAAAAAGCTTCGCGGATTTGGTGAGTTGGTGGTGTTGCGGGCGAGTCCATCTTCGGTCCACACGAGATGGGTACCCTTGGGGCCAAACAACCTGTTGTAGCACTAAACGAACCGGGAGGACCCCGTATGACAACCAAGTACACAGACGCGCCGCGCACGCGCGTCATGACACCGGCATCGCTCAACAACGGCACGCACGAGAACCATTCCATCGGACAGACCATGGCCATCGCACCCAAAAAGGGCCTGTTCGACGACATTTCCATTCCCCAGATCATCGCCGGCGCCGCAGCTGCCGCCACGAGCGTCGCGCTTGCCTCCAAGATTGGTATCGCTGGTTCAGTAATTGGTGCCGCCGTGAGCTCGGTCATCACCGTTGTGTCCTCGCAGGTCTACCGCCACTTTATCTCTGCCAGCGCCGAAGCCCTCAAAGGTACGCACGCCGCCGTCGACTACCCCGCCGGCGCCTATGAGCCCGTTGAGCTTAATGCCGAGGAGCACCTGGGCGGCGCCGCGACTACACAGGAGATGCGCCAGGTCGCGGGACGCGCGACCACGGCGCGCGTCGCCCCCAACAGCCTACGCGCCAAGGCGGCAGAAGAGCGCAGCCAGACGCAAAAGAAAGTCATCATCTTCTCGATCGCCATCGCCATCGTCGCGGTTATCGCCTGCGCCGGCGCCATCCTTATAACCACCGCCGGTGAGGGTCTGGGCGAGCGCCCCGAGCCAATCCTTTCGTCGCGCACGACCGCGAGCGATGCAAATGACAACACCCAGTCTCAAGATCAGCAGACGCAGACGGACGACACGCAAGACAGTTCCACCTCTGCCAGTTCGTCCTCGAACACCCAAGACCAATCGCAGGGCACCGATTCCTCTACGGCCAACAGTGGCACGACATCCGGCACGACCGACTCAAGCCAAACGACTGACGGTTCGCAGCCGAGCACGGGCGGCCAGACGAGCGACACCACGTCGGGAACGGGCACAGCAGGCAGCAGCAACGGCAATTCGAGTGACACCACATCGGGCACGACATCTAACAGCTCAAGCCAAGGCACGACATCGGGCAACTAGGCGCTGCATCCCCAGATAGGCAACCTGTACAACGGGCGCGAATCGACAGCGGTTCGCGCCCGTTTGCCTTGGGCGCCGCCATGGCGAATGCTCTGCGATGGTAAGATGCTTTACATATGTAAAGAGGAGATTTGCCATGAGCAAGACAATAGTTAGGCCCACGCTTTCGCTGGGCAACCACATCTATCTGTATCGCCTGCTGCGCGATGCGATTGGATGCGGCAAGCAAACGTTTATGACACAGGTCGAGGAGGCGCTCGCCGCAGGCGACATGACTGCTTATGACCTGGGCTTTGAGTCCACGCGCGAGCTGCTCGAGGAGCTTGACGACTGCATTAAGCTGACCGTCTTCAAAGGCGGCCGCCTGTATGCCACCGTCATCGCCAACGAGGCATGGGATGCCGCCCTTGCCAAGGGCGAGGACAAGCGCAAGGCTACCAAGGGCGCCAAGCAGTCCTACAAAAAGAAGAAGCGCGGCAAGAAGGACCTGAAGGCCGTGCGCCCCAAGCACGTTAAGCGTCCCGAGCCCGAAGCCATGGTTGGAGCCGTGCCGGAACCCGAGCCCGAGACAGAGATCGAAGTCGCTATTGGAGTAACAGCAGAGGCCGAAACCGAAATCGCCGCCACGACCGATCCCGAAGTCATATCAGAGCAGGAAGCCACTGCGGAGCTCAACAAGGCCCCCAAGTCGACAACCGAAGAAGCCGCTAACCAATCCGAGACGCCTGCGTTCCAAAACAGCGATGTCTTTGGCGACGAGACCGAGAACGATCAGCCCGACGATCAAGACGCTACCGAGCCGACGCCGGAGCCCGAGGTGCCGCAGCCTGCCATCTCGCTCACGGTCGTCTATGACCCCGAGAACGCCAACGCCGGCATCACCACCATGGCGTCCACGCCCGTTGAGGCAAAGCCGTCTGTCGAGACAGGGGACGCCCCGCAAGCCGATGCCAAAACCGAGACTGAAGACACATCCGTCTCCATGGAACCGACAGATTTCGCAGTTAAGCCGGAACCGGTGCCTGAGTCTGCACCCGTCATCGAGTCCACATCCGCACCTGTCTATGACCAGATTCCTGTGCCTGCAGCGGCTCCGGCCCCCGCTGCATCACCGGCCCCCGCACCCGCAGTACCCGCCATCCCCGAGGACTTCCCCGTCGATTTCGCAACCGAGGTCTTCTGCCCCGGCCCGCTTCTGCACCAGCTGTCGACCTATCTCCCCTACGGCGCCGACACGCTCGGCATCGTCGGCGAGTACTACTGGATCGCCCGCGAGCGCGG
Source organism: uncultured Collinsella sp. (assembly GCA_902492755.1). Classification (GTDB taxonomy): domain Bacteria; phylum Actinomycetota; class Coriobacteriia; order Coriobacteriales; family Coriobacteriaceae; genus Collinsella. The sequence goes on from CABUNB010000007.1 coordinate 12,880, forward strand.
TACCATCGAGGCCGCGCGCAACCGCGCAAGCTTCCCCCTGCGCTACACGCAGGCCGGCGAGCGCCACGAAGTCACCGTGCGCATCCGACGCAACACCACCGGCGGTCTCGGAGCCGCCTGGGTCATCGATAAAGTCGAAGAACCCGAGCAGTAACGACAAACGGCTCAAATCCAAATCAGGATTTGAGCCGTTTTATTTGTTGATGTTGCATAACCAACAGAGAGCGGGTCGCAAGTGCCCCAGGTTGCCGTGAAAGAGGAGCGACACGTACTTCGGTACGCGAGCGACGGACTGAACGGCAAGATGGGGTGCTTGCGGCCCGCGCAGCGTCGAGCAGTTACGCGGTTTGGAAAACCACGTAACGATCTAGTCGCGCGTCAGCTTGCGGTGAATACGATGCGGCTGGGCTGCGTCCTCACCCAGACGCTCGATGCGGTTGGCCTGGTAGGCCTCAAAGTTGCCCTCGAACCAATACCAGTTGCCCGGATTCTCGTCGGTGCCCTCCCACGCCAGAATGTGCGTGGCGACGCGGTCCAGGAACATACGGTCGTGGCTAATGACCACCGAGCAGCCCGGGAACTCGAGCAGCGCCGCCTCGAGCGAGGACAGCGTCTCGACGTCGAGGTCGTTCGTGGGCTCGTCGAGGAGCAGCAGGTTGCCGCCCTGCTTGAGCGTAAGCGCCAAGTTCAGACGGTTGCGCTCGCCACCGGAGAGTACGCCGGCGCGCTTCTGCTGGTCCTGGCCCTTAAAGCCAAAGCTCGCCACGTACGCGCGGCTCGGAACCTCGGTCTCGCCGACCATCATGTGATCCAGACCGTCCGAGACGACCTCCCACAGGTTCTTGTCGGGGTCGATGCCGGAACGGTTCTGATCGACATAGGAGATCTTGACGGTCTCGCCCACCTCGAGCTCGCCCGAAGTCAGCGGCTCCAGACCCACGATGGTCTTGAAGAGCGTAGTCTTGCCCACGCCGTTGGGGCCGATGACGCCCACGATGCCGTTGCGCGGCAGGGTGAACGAAAGGTCATCGATGAGCACGCGGCCATCGAACTCCTTGTGCAGGTGATGGGCCTCGAGCACCTTGTTGCCCAGACGCGGGCCCACAGGGATGCGGATATCGGTCCAGTCGAGTTTCTGGCTTGCGCGGGCCTCGGCCTCCATCTCCTCGTAGCGAGCCAGACGGGCCTTGTTCTTGGCCTGACGGGCCTTGGGCGAGCTGCGCACCCACTCGAGCTCGGCCTCCATGCGCTTGGCGAGCTTGGCGTCGCGGTTGCCCTGTGCCTCGATACGCGCGGCCTTGGTCTCCAGATACGTGGAGTAGTTGCCCTTGTAGGGATAGAGGTGGCCGCGGTCGACCTCGCAGATCCACTCGGCGACGTTATCCAGAAAATAGCGATCGTGTGTGACGGCAAGCACCGCGCCCTGGTAATTGTGCAGGAAGTGCTCGAGCCACAGGATCGACTCGGCGTCCAGGTGGTTGGTAGGCTCGTCGAGTAACAGCAGGTCGGGAGCCTCGAGCAGCAGCTTGCACAGGGCCACACGACGGCGCTCGCCGCCGGAGAGAACATTGACCGGCATGTCGGAATCGGGCAGCTGCAGGGCATCCATGGCCTGGCCGAGCTTGGAATCGATATCCCAGCCGTCGGCGGCGTCAATCTCGTCCTGGAGCTTGCCCATCTCGGCCATGAGGGCGTCCATGTCGCAGTCCGGGTCGCACATCTCCTCGCCGATCTTATTGAAGCGATCGACCTTGGCAATCATGTCGCCAAATGCCATGCGCACGTTCTCGATGACGGTCTTGTCGTCGTCGAGCGGCGGCTCCTGCTGCAGGATGCCCACGGTGTAGCCGGAAGTGAGCCTGGCATCGCCGTTGGAGACCTCCTCGATACCGGCCATGATCTTGAGCAGGGTCGACTTGCCCATGCCGTTGGGGCCCACGACGCCGATCTTGGCACCGGGGTAGAAGCTCAGGGTCACGTCGTCAAGGATCACCTTGTCGCCATGGGCCTTACGAGCCTGATACATCTGGTAGATAAACTCTGCCATTTGCCTGTTTTATCCTTTCTACCTGCTGTTTCCCTATTCTTATTTCGCTTTAGTGGAAACGATATGAGAAAACCAGCTCTGAAACGTAACGAAAAAGGGGCGTGGTTGCCCACACCCCCTAATACTACCTGGGAAAAGTCCCCCAGAACACGCTATGAACTGCGTACGCTAGTTTTCCGCAACCTTAGCGAACGGCCCGCTGCGATTTACGCCACAGCAGATACGAATAGACGTAGGCAGCTCCGCCCGAACCAAACGCCAGAACCGCAATCACCGCGGCGACGACTTCACTCGAAAGCACGCTACCCGCCACGCCCATCACAATCACACCAACACCCAGCACCATAAAGCAGGCGCCGCCAAAACGCTGCGTACGGCGCCAGTTCTCGGGATCGGCAAGCGCCCAGGGCGTCTTGATGCCAAGCGTGTAGTTCTGCTTTACGCGCGGCAAGTAGTTGCCTACGCCGATGAGCAGCAAACCGACAGCACCGGAAGTCAGCACGTTGACCGAACCGACCGCCGGCACCACGCCCCAGACCGTAAGCTCTCCCAGCCAGCTTATGGCGCACATGAACAAGGTAAAGGCGATTACGAAGCCCTGATAGAACTTGCCCGAGGTCCGATACGCCTCGCCCTTGGGGTCAATGCGTGGCACCACATAGAACATCGCGAGAAGCACCAGCGGCAATGCGCCGAGCGCCGATGCCATCCAGCTGGGACCCCAACCGTTAACGGCGCCGCTCGCTCCCCAGTGCGTGGGAATCTGCGCCGGCAGGCTCGGCATCACCATAAGGTGCGCTGCGACGTTGACGACGCACAGAGCGATCAGCGCAATCCACACGCGTGGCGATACCCCCGTGGCGTGAATGCCCTTGTTTTCGTTATTCATCCTTATCACCTTCAGTGTCTGTAAAGCCCATAAACCAACCGATCAAGTCCTGCATGACGGTGGTGTTTAAGCTGTAAACGATGTTTTGGCCATGACGTTCGTCGGTCACCAACCCGGCGTTTTTGAGTGTCGCCAAGTGATGGCTCAGTGACGGCTTGCTAATGTCAAAATGCTCGGCAAGCTCCCCGGCCGTGCAACTGCCCTCGCGCAGCAGTTCCAAAATACGTCGCCGCGTAGGATCGGCCAGCGCCTTAAAACCCTCTCCCGGCATAGAACCTCCTCTCACTGGCTCGTTCGACGCGTACACTATACTCTATATTTAGATGTTTGTCTAACTATCTAATACAGGAACATCTAGAGAACATTCGTTCGTATTTAGCTACAATGGAAGTTGAAGCAGATGGGCCAGCTCCCTCTACCCAAGAAGGAGATGGACTATGAGTATTGACGATGTCCTGACGTTGTTATTACTTGTAATCGCGGCCGTGGAGCTCGGCATCCACATTGGAGGTCGAATGAAATAGCCGCCCCCGCGTAATGCGAAGACGGCCACTTCTCACGCCAAAAACGTGTTTCGGAGTTGGCTAACCCGCGGCAACGGGTGCCATCTGCTTCATCTTATGAGAATCCCCGTCTCATTTCAACAAGCCCCAAGGGCTCAAATGGAATCGCGATAATACCTATAATGGCGATAGCTAAAACACGATTTGCTTCCCCATCGGAGGATGTTTATGACCGAAACCGCTGCTGCTCTCGTCGAGACGCGTGATACCAAGCTCGAAATCATCATGGGCCGCAAGGCACTCGACAAGCTCGCTGACGCCACGGTGCTGGTACTCGGCTGCGGCGGCGTGGGCTCCAACTGCTGTGAAGCACTTGCCCGCGGCGGCATTGGCCATTTCGTAATTCTGGATAAAGACATCATCGCGCCAAGCAATATCAATCGCCAGGCCATCGCCTTTCACAGCACCGTCGGCAAGCGCAAGGTAGACGTGATGGAAGCCATGATCCACGATATCAATCCAGCCGCCACCGTCATCAAGCGTACTGAATACCTGTTGAGCGATAACATCGACGAATTCCTTGCGAGCGTTTTTGAGCAGACAGGTGGCAAGCTCGACTACGTCGTCGACGCCATTGACACCATCTCCGCCAAGCTCACCGTTGCCAAATATGCTCAGGACCACGACATTCGCCTGGTGAGCTCCATGGGCGGCGGCAACAAGCTGCATCCCGAGTGCCTGCGCTTTGCCGACATTTTCGAAACGGTCCGCGATCCCATGAGCCGCATTATGCGCAAAGAGTGCAAGAAGCGCGGCATCAAAAGTCTTCATGTACTGTTTAGCTGCGAGGAGTCGGTCAAGACCCAGCGCCGTGACCCCTCCAACATCCACGAGCGCACCGAGCTCGGAACCGCCAGCTTTATGCCGCCCATCATGGGTCAGATGATTGCCGGCGAGGTCATTCGCCAGATCAGTGGGCGCGGGTGCGAGCGCGTACGCGCCGACGGCCAGCGCTTGGACTAACAGGGTACACCACGATGGAGCTGCAGCTGTTTGATGCGCACTGTCATCTCGATTTGATGGCTTACCCGAATACTGTTGCCGATGAAACTGCGGCTATAGGGCTGGGGGTCTTTGATTGCGGGGCCGACCCACGCGACTTCGCGGCAGCGAAAAAGCGTGCCAGCCGCTACCCAAACATTATCGCGGGCGTCGGCCTTCATCCCTGGTGGCTCGTCGACGGCCGCTGCGGTCCCGCCGAAGTCAATCTGCTTTGCGAAGCTGCGGCCCAAGAGCGCTACATCGGCGAGGTGGGACTCGACTTTTCCGCGCGCTTTGCCGGAAGCGAGCCGCTGCAAACACAGGCACTTGACCGGCTCTGCGATACACTCGTGCAGCATCCTCTTACCGGGCGCATGATATCAATTCACGCCGTTCGTTCGGCAGGAGCCGTACTAGACGTCCTCGAATCGCATGGACTACTCATCCCAAACCCCGACTCCCCCGCTATCATCTTCCACTGGTTTAGCGGCACTTCGGACGAACTCATTCGCGCGCGCAACGCGGGTTGCTATTTTTCCGTCAACGAACGCATGCTCGCGTCTAAGCGAGGACGCGAATACGTACGACAGATTCCACTCGACCATTTACTGCTCGAGACCGATGCGCCAGCCGAAGCAAATACGGAAACCTCAGCGCGACAGCTCGCCGACTCACTCGCGAGAGCTTCCAAAGTCATCACCCAACTTAAAACCCGCGATGCGGGGAGCATCGAGTCGATCATTTTAGACAACTCACGCTCCATTTTTGGCCTTCGCTAACCCCGGTGGGCAGATAATATCAAATATGAGTACTGTTGCCAAACTAGTCACATTATTTTACGGCAAAATAGCGCCCTGATAATATACATCTGTCCATTATCAGGGCGCTTTAAGATGGTTTAAGTCATTTTTAACAGGTGTTTATCGCTCGCTGACACCCAAGTAGTGCCTCAAAGGCTTGATTTTGCTGTTACTAGATTAGTGACAGTACTCATATTTGGCATTTTTTGCCCACGGAGTCCCGGGGAGGCGACAATTCGACTCCCCGGGACTGCTCAACTATTCAAAAATTGGTGCTCCGTGGCCCCAAGAACCCTCCATGCCGCACACGGTCGAGGCAAACCCGGCAGCAAAGTCGAGCGCGCGCTCGATGGCCTCGGCGCCATCTTCGCCACGCTTGGCGGAATCGAGATAGCACATTAAAAACGAGGTGAGGAACGAGTCGCCCGCCCCCATGGTGTCCTTCATGTCCGTTACCGGTTTAGCCAGCTGGCGGTAATAACGCTCGCCGTCGTAAGCAATGCAGCCCTCGGCGCCCGCCGTAGCCGACGCAAAACGCGGACCCAAGCCCTTCACCCATGCCAGACGCTCGCGGATCTCGTCCTCACTCGCAGCATCCGCCGCACTAAAGAAAGCGAAATCGACGTAGGGCGCAATCTGCTCGTAGTACTCGTCGGTGGAGTCGTCCGAAAAGTCAAAAGAGACCGTGACGCCCGCAGCCTTCAACTTGGGCAGCTCGCGCTCGGTAAAGCAATAATTGCCCGAATGAACCACATCGAACTGCTTCATGTACGCAAGGTCAAAGCGATCGAGGACATAGCGCGCATCGCCACGGATACCGCCCTCGTTGGAGCCAAGGAAGACACGGTCACCGTCAACGACGGTCACGCGAGCCGCTCCGTTCTCGCCAATCATCTGCTCGCACTTGTCAAGCTCGATACCCTCATCTTCGAGACTTGCAATGACATGCTCGGCAGCGGCGTCATTGCCAAAAATACCCATGTATGCAGAGCGTGCGGCACCGCATTTCTTGGCATAAACGGCAAAGTTCACCGCATTGCCGCCAGGATACATGGTATGGATATGCTCATAGCGATCGACGACGTTGTCGCCAAATCCGAGCGCGTTAACGTTAAATGCCATGGCCCTTGTCCCTTCTAGTACTCGACAACACCCATATAGCGGCGGAAATCGGGATCGTGATCAAACACCTTGCCGCGTGCAGCACGCAGCTCGCAGTTCATGGCGTAGAACAGCACCGGGTCCAAATAGGCACGGACGCTCGCCGGCACGGCTTCCATACCGTACTCCTTGGCATCGAGCACCATTAGCGTATCGGTATGCGTCTTAAGGAACGCCAGGGCGCGCTCGTCCATAGCACGGCACTCGCTGGAGCCCACCTGCAGGAAGTAAAAAACGCCATCCTGAGTAGCCTCGAAGGGACCGTGGAAGTACTCGGCAGAGTGGATGTAGCTGCAGTGCTGCCACTGCATCTCCATAAGAGAGCAGATAGCGAAACCGTAGGTCTGGCTAAAGTTGGGACCGCTGCCCAGAATATAGAAGAACTCGTGCTCCTGGCAAAGCTTGGCAAAGCGATCGCCCAGCTCGGCATTTACCTTCTCGCGTGCCGGGGGAAGAATCTTATCCATCTCGGCAATACCGGCATACATATCGGCAAGATCGGCGTAGCCCTCCTGCTGATCGAGCAGCTCTGCCGCAAGCGACAGCGAAATGCCAGCGGGGACCTCGGCCTGCGGCACGCCCTCGCCCCATGGGTAGACCCACGTGGTCCACTTGCCGGAGTCAATCTTGGATCCAGCGTTGTCGGTCTGGGCGATCACCGTAGCGCCGGCAGCAAGGGCAATCTCGCAGCCCTCGACGACTTCTGGGGTGTTGCCACTGTGGCTACAAGCGATGACCAGGGACTTCTCGCCCAGACGACGCGGACGCATGATATCGAACTCGCGAGCCGTATAGATATACGAAGTGAAGGTGGTTGCCTCGCGCTGCAGAAGCTCATGAGCCGGGATCAAATCGATCATGGAGCCACCGCAAGCAATCCAGTAGACGCTGTCGAACTTGCCCTTCTCGGCAATTGCCTCTTTGATCAAATCGTGTGCGTTCATATCCAGTTCCTTTCTTATTTGGGCCGCAACCAATGACGTTGACTGCGTGGCCGATAGTTGTTTTAGTCAATCAGATATTTCTCGAATGCGGCCATGTTCTTGGCATCTGCCGCCGCCGGGTCATCGTAGTAACGACCGTCCGTGATTTCCTGGCCCAGCATGCCGTCGAAACCATGGGCGTTGAGTGTGGCGACGAAGGCGTCCATATCGTGCTTGCCATCGCCCCACACCAGATGGCCATACGGGTCGCCGTCGATAAAGTGCATCTCGTGAATTGCCCCATCACCAAAGGCGGCAAACCAGTCCTCGAGCGTCTCGCCCGCAACGCCCATCGCAGTTGTATCAACCATGGGCTGTAAGTACGGGCTCGCGACCTCGTCAATCATGCGCTTCGCATCGGAAACCGTCGTCACAAGGTTGCTCTCCTCGGGGCGCAGGCTTTCCATCGTAAGCACCAGACCGTGCTCGCCGGCATACTCCGCCAGAATGGACAAGTGCTCGCGGCTGCGCTTCCAGGCTTCCTCGCGGTCCTCATCCCAGTCGCCCCAGCCCGAGTTGACGGACATACGGTCGCACCCAAGCACCTCAGCAAGCTCAATGCCGTGCTTAAAGTACGCCAGGCTGCGCTGTTCATGCAGCGGTTTGCGTGCGCAGTACTGCCAAGGATAGATAACATTCTCGGGGCACAGAGTACGATACCTAAGCCCACGATCTACAGCCTTTTTCGCCAGGGCCTCAGCCTCAAAGTAGCCCGTGTGGTCGAGCGTCACATGCGGCTCCGCACACCAAAGCTCAATGGACTCAAAGCCCAAGCGCTGCTGCACATCAAGGAAGTAATCGAGCGACCACATGATGTAATGGATATTCATGCCCGCAATCTGTTCGCGGCGCAGCGTCGGTTTGGATTCAGACATCTTATGCCTCCTTATTTCGATCGAACACGATTTGTCCGTCCGACATCGTCATATCAACCGAAAGATTGCGTGCGTCGCGATAATCGAGGTCGAATACATCCCGATCGAGCACGCAGATATCGGCAAGCTTGCCAACCTCAAGCGTACCCAGCTCGTCTTCGCGCATCAGATCGTGCGCGCCCCCGGCAGTCCAAGCGCGCAAGAGCTCGACAAGCGTCAGCGCGTTGACCTCATTCACGGGCAGTCCGTCGTCGAAGTATCCGCCGCATGCACTGTAGATTGACTCGCCCAGGCTCGGAATCAACAGCGGTAAATCCGTGCCACAGCACACTGTGCATCCGGAATCTTCCATTCCGCGGCGATTCCAGCTATGCAAAAGTCGCGTCTCGCCAATTTGTCGACGCATCATCGACAGGCAGTCCTCGCGCCTGTCCAGCGTCAAAATCTGCGGATAGACCTCGCAAATTCCACCTAACTTGCCAAACTCGACAAGATCGGTCGGGTCAGAGTTCTCGAGATCGGTAATCGCATGGCGGCGAAGCATCCGTCCATGCTCGTCTCGAGGCAGCGAGGCATAGAGCGCCACGGTGCGGCGAACGGCGCCATCGCCCTGGCAATGCAAGGAATATCGGAAGCCGTCAGCATCAATTGCACGCAGCTCGTTCTCAATCAGATCCCACTCGGGCTCTTCGACAACCGTCTTGCCGGCAGCTCCCGCATCGGCCGTGTCCTCATAGGGGTCAATCATCTCGGCAAGCCCCGCCCATACGCCGCGATCGGTCATACGGTTGAAGCCAGAAAAGCGAACGAACGGTCCCCGGAAGCGCTCTCGCGCCTCGCGGGCATATGCCAGATTTGCACCGGCACCCACCGGCTGCGACATCATAGAGACGCGAACCGTCAGCTCACCAGATTCCTCACGGCGAGCCATTTCGTCGGCAAAGCCGTAGTAGTCATCAAACGCCATCTCCTTGATGGCGGTAACGCCGCGCTCGTTAAGCATGCCCATGTAGTCAGAATACCCGGCGCGCACCTCGGGTAGCGCGAGGAAATCGCTCATCATGCGCCAGATCTTCTCGGCATAGCACGCCTGGGGTGTAAAGCCGTATCGCACACTGGCGGCAGCATTGAGAACGCAGGTCTCCGCACCCGGTGTAAAGCAGACGACAGGGATATCGCCAAAACAATCGTCAAACACAGCTGCCGTATTTGCGTTCTCGGCATCCGATGCCAACGTTTCGGGTAGGTTGTGGCCAAAAGCCGCCGCGCAATCCGGATGATCTTCTTTCCATGCACACAAGAGCGTCACGGCCTCTTTGGCATCAACGATGCCGGACAGATCAGACCCCAACGTCCGCAGCGCCCAGCCTGTATAGAAGGTATGCACATCGATCAAGCCAGGCATGACGGTGCGGTCGCCCAGGTCAACTACCTCGTCCGCCTGGGTCAAATACGAAGCCACCTCGCACTTGGTGCCAACAGCCTCAATTCGATTGCCGAGGACCGCTACGAAACCTTCAAACGGCAGGTCCCCCGTACCGGTAAAGACGCTCTTAGACGTCAGGACCGTCAAACGATCAGACATCACAACCACCTATGCCGGAAGCATGCCAGAGATTGCCGTTACGATCAGACCAAAGACGACCATGAAAATGAAGAACTTCCAAATGGTCTTCCACCATTGGCCAAACGAAATCTTCGCCACGGCAAGGCCGGCGACCGTCATGCCCGCCACGGGGCTGATGGTGTTGATGGTCTGGTTGGCAAACTGGAGCGCAGTAACGGCCGCCTCGGGATTGAGGCCCATGAGCTCGGTCAGGGGGCCCATAACGGGCATGGTGAGCGCCGCCAGGCCAGAACTTGAGGGAACCAGCAAAGAGAGCAGGCCAAGGACAATATACATAAACGTGGTGTAGACGGCGGCGGGTGCACCGGCGAGCGCAGTAGCGAGCGCCTGGAGAATGGTGTCGATGATCATGCCGCCCTCTGCGATGACCAAGATACCGCGAGCGATGCCGATGACGATAGCGGCATACGCAAAGTCGGCAATGCCTTTAACAAACTCCTCGGCGATCGTCTGCTGGTCAAGGCCGCCCAGGATACCGGCAAGCAAGCCCATGCCAAGGAACACGGCGGAAATCTCATTCATGTACCAACCCTGGGTAACAAGACCCCAGACGATAATGCCCATACCGCAAGCAAAATCGATAAGCACGAGCTTCTGACGGATAGTGAACTCTTCCTCGATGGAGGCATCGGTCACGGAAAACTCGATACGCTTGAGCTTATCGTCCTCGTACGTAATGGACGACTCGGGGTTTTTCTTGACGCGCATAGCGTAGCGCATGGCCCATGCGATACCAATGGCAGTAAAGATGACCCAAGAAACGGCGCGCAGCCACAGTTGCGGATTGCCCTCGATGCCAATGATGCCCTGGGCGATCAAAACATTAAACGGGTCGATGGTCGAGGCACAATATCCCAGGTTAGGACCAAGGAAGCAGATGATAAACGCCGTCATCGAGTCATAACCGATACCCATCATGATGGGAATGAAGATGGCATAGAACGGCAGGGCTTCCTCAGACATACCAAACGTAGTGCCGCAAATGGACAGCAATGTCATCGTGATGGGAATGATGAGGATGTCCTTGTTCTTGAGCTTTTTAATCACACGGCTCATGCCGGCATTCAAAGCGTTGGTCTTGGTGATGATTGCGAACGATCCGCCAATCAATAAGACGAACGCAACGACGTCGGCAGCCTCCTGGATGCCCTTGGTGGGCGCTTGCAGGACCGCAAAGATATCCTGGCCCAGATTGATGGTCTCGCCGATCTCGGAATCGGTGTAGTTCTTATCGACCTGTTCATAGGTTCCAGCAACGGCGACTTCACGCTCGCCTGCCGCTGTCGAAATCGTCTTGCGCTGATACTGACCAGAGGGAACGATCCAAGTCAGGACCGCAAAGACAACGATCAGCAAGAACATGATCGTATAGACATGCGGTAATTTGAACTTAAAACGTCTGTTTGTCTTCTTCGCCTTCGTATCTGACATAGATACCTCCAAAGAACTCGAGACTGCATCGCATCTCGCCTCAACGCTTGTGCAAGGCAAACGTTCTATGACGTTCCATAGATTACCAGCAGCTTTTCCCGTCATCAAGATAATTTCAAACTGATTGCCGCGATGCGGTTGAACGGTTGCGTTCGCGCCGTGAACGGTATGGAAACGCCCGGTGAGATGATCCACCGGGCGTTTCCATTCGCAATGTCCTAGATGTCAAAAATGTAACGAGATCCAACAATCCGCTGACGACCGATGATAAACGGCCGCCGCTGCTCATCGAAAAAGAAGGCATCCATGTAAAACAAGGGTTCGCCAACGGGAACCGCTAACAGCCGAGCGACCTCGGGCGACGCGCACGCGATCTCGAGCGTGCACGGGTCGGTAAACGCGGGCGTACGGCCCGTCCGGTTGCGCACAAACTCAAAAATGGATTGGTTAGATAGAGGTGCCGTTGATAGATAAACGTTGTCCTCGTAAACGTATATGTTGTTCTCGAGCATGACAGGGACGCCATCGGCAGTACGCACACGCTCAACGCAAATCAAATCAGTTCCAACGGGAACACCAAAGAACTGCGCTTCGGTGGAATCCGCCGGCAGTATCTTTCTCGAAATGACGCGCGCCCCCGGTTCCATTCCGTTAACGCGGCATGCGTCCGAAAAACTCTGGACGTCATCCTTCTGGCGAATCTTGCGCTTGAGCTTGGGGGCATTGACAAACGTACCTTTCCCCTGTCGCTTCGTTAGATAGCCCTGCTGGACGAGCTCCTCAATAGCGCGTCGCACGGTAACGCGGCCAACTTTATAGTTCTCAGCCAATTCAAATTCGTTGGGTATCCGCGCGCCCGCCTTGTAGGCACCGGAGTTGATTTCGTTTTTAATGATATCGATAACCTGTTGGTACAGCGGTATCGCTGCTTTACCGTCAGTTAGCCCTTCAGTCGGTGGCATATACCCTCTCCCAGCACAATTAAGTCTAAAGCGGGCTCAAGGGCATTCAACAAGCCCTTGAGCCCGCATTAGCATAAAGTATGCTTGCTGCCGCACCAAAATGTCGGGCAGTTACTCATCAGACCCGAAAAACGCGCAACTACCGCGCTCCTACGCAAGCTCCAGCAGCTCCGGCAGTTGGTCGATAATCTTGTCCGCGGCATCCTGGCTAAAGCCAAAGCGCTCCTCGCGCTTGGCAATCACCGTCAGACCGGCTCGCTTGCCGGCGGTGATGCCGGGTACCGAGTCCTCAACGCAGCAGCAGCGGTCCGCGGGCAGCCCCAGCAGATCCAACGCATGTAGGTAGATATCGGGCTCAGGCTTGCTCTCCTTAAACTGCTCGCCGCTCACCACGTACTCAAAGGCATCCGACAGGCCGCACGCGTCAAGCACTTCCACGATGCTATTCATGGAAGATGAGCTGGCCAGCGCCACGCGTACACCGCGACGCGGGAGCTCGCGAATCGTCTCCACAGCGCCGGGATTAATCAGGGCCTGATAATCGCGCGGGCGTTTATGTGCCCACTCGTCCCAGCGGGCAAGCGCCTCCTCGCCGGTAAAGTGCCCCTTTCCGGCGCGTTCAAACCAATCGACCAGCATATGCAAAAAGAACTGGTGTGAGGCACCGACCTGCGCGTTCAGATCTTCTCGACTCAGGTTCAGCCCAAGCTCTTTGGCAAACGCAGCGGTCTCCCCCAGGTAGTAATACTCGGTATCGACGATGACGCCGTCCATGTCAAAGATAACGGCGTCGAACGGAAATGCGGACACGGCACCCTCCCTAACAAAAGGGCGCCTGCAAGCAGACGCCCGAACCATGCACTATCGGCGATTCTAGCCCAGCAACTGATCAAGTGCCACCGCAATGCCGTCTTCGTTGTTATTCGCGGTCACCATCTGAGCCACGGCCTTGACCTCATCGATGGCATTACCCATAGCAACACCGATGCCGGCCCACTCGATCATGGACTTGTCATTCTGACCATCGCCAAACGATACGACCTCGCTGGCATCAATGCCTAGCTTGGGCAGAGCGCCCCGCAGCGCACGCGCCTTATCGATACCGGGCGCCGTAAACTCAAAGTACCAGTCGGCCGTAAACATGCCCGAAAGCGTCTCGGTAAAGGGTGCGTACATCTCCTCGTGATGCGCCTGCAGATAGGCCGGATCGCCCGCAGTGAGCAGCTTGTCCACCGGATGGGTATCCGCAACCTCATGAAGGCTCTCGACCTCGCGGATTTTAAGGTCGCATGCGTCTCGCTCATATTTGACAATGTTCTTCTGCGAGCCGTCGGGCAGCGCGATCATGCAGCGATACGAGTCCACGACATGCAGATCGCGGCCGAGCGAAATCATGGGGATCACGTCAAAGTTACGCAGATGGTCGAGCAAGCGATGCAACTCGTCGACCGGCATGGCCTGGTCGAACAGCACCTCGTCGGTCTGAGCATCGACCACATGCGCACCGTTAAAGGCCACCAGCAGGCCACCGTGGCTCTGAAGATCGAGCTCCTGCGCCAGGGCATGAAGGCCCCACGCGGGACGGCCCGAGGCCAAAATGAGCTTAACGCCCGACTCCTGCGCTGCGAGCAGTTTCTCGCGCGTGCGCGGGCTAATGACCTTCTGGTCATTGGTGAGCGTACCGTCGATATCCATTGCGATGGCCTTGATTGCCATACGTGCCTCCCTGTCATTGAACGACCTTGTCTGAGCCATCATACAGAACACCCACGACGGCGCTGTTTGCAACGGGAAAAATGTCATATTGTCCCAAACATGAACGGCGCGCCTTCGACGATTGCGATGCCCGTCGAGGCGCCTCCCGATACATTCCATCCTATCCAAATAGCAAAGGGCCCGCATCCCAACGGATACGGGCCCTTGTCGGCTATGCGTTAGTTTTCGCAGCGAATCCTACTTGCGGTGAGCGCGGTAGAACTCAATGAGCGCCTGGGTCGAAGCGTCCTGCTCGGCCTTGGCGGCGTCATCGTGGAAGGCAGGGGTGATCTGCTTGGCGAGCTGCTTACCCAGCTCAACGCCCCACTGGTCATAAGAGTCGATGCCCCAGACCGTGCCCTCGACAAACGTGATGTGCTCATACAGGGCGATGAGCTCGCCGAGCGCGAACGGGGTCAGCGTGTCGCCGAAGATCGAGGTCGTCGGACGGTTGCCCTCAAAGCAGCGGGCCGGGACGATCTGCTCGGGCGTGCCCTCGGCACGAACCTCGTCGGCTGTCTTACCAAAGGCGAGCGCCTTGGTCTGGGCCAGGAAGTTGCCCAGGAACAGCTCGTGGACATCCTGGCCGCTGTCGGTTGCGGGGTTGGCAGTGTTGGCGAAGGCGATAAAGTCGGCCGGAACCACCACAGTGCCCTGGTGCAGCAGCTGATAGAAGGCATGCTGGCCGTTGGTGCCGGGCTCACCCCAGAAGATCTCACCGGTATCGGAGGTCACAGCGCTGCCGTCCCAGCGGACGTGCTTGCCGTTGGACTCCATGGTGAGCTGCTGCAGGTAGGCCGGGAAGCGGTGCAGATACTGGCAGTACGGAAGCACGGCGTGGCTCTTGGAACCGAAGAAGTTGACGTACCAGACGTTGAGCAGGCCCATCAGCGCGACGGCGTTGTTCTCGAGCGGCGTGTTGCAGAAGTACTCGTCGATGGCATGGAAGCCCTCGAGGAACTGCTGGAAGCGCTCGGGGCCGAGCACGACGATCAGCGACAGGCCCACGGCGGAGTCGACGGAGTAGCGGCCGCCGACCCAGTTCCAGAAGCCGAAGGCGTTGGCGGGGTCGATACCGAAGGCCTCAACCTTCTCGAGTGCGGTGGAAACGGCGACGAAGTGCTTTGCCACGGCCTCGGCGTTCTGCTCCTCGGAGCCGTCGATGGCACCCTGAGCCTTGAGCTGCTCGAGCATCCAGGTCTTGACCTCGCGGGCGTTGGTAAGGGTCTCGAGCGTGGTGAAGGTCTTGGAAACGATGATCACGAGCGTGGTCTCGGGATCCAGACCGCAGAGCTTCTCGGCCTGATCGTTGGGGTCGATGTTGGAGATATAGCGGCAGTCGATACCGGCGTCGGCATAGGGGCGCAGAGCCTCGTAAGCCATGACCGGGCCCAGATCGGAGCCACCGATGCCGATGGACACCAGGTGCTCGATCTTCTTACCGGTTACGCCCTTCCACTCACCGGAGCGCACGCGCTCGGCGAAGGCATACATGCGGTCGAGGACCTCGTGCACGTCGGCGACGACATCCTGGCCGTCAACGACGAGCTGGCCTTTCTCGCTTGCCGGACGGCGAAGCGCAGTGTGCAGAACAGCGCGGTCCTCGGTGGTGTTGATGTGCTCGCCGGAGAACATAGCGTCGCGTCGCTCCTCGAGCTTCACCTCGCGGGCAAGATCGCACAGCAGCTTGACGGTCTCATCGGTCACCAGGTTCTTGGACAGATCGAAGTGAAGGTCGCCGGCGTCAAAGCTCAACTTATTCACGCGGTCAGCGTCAGCAGCGAACCAGGCCTTGAGGTCGATGCCCTCGGCCTCGAGCTTCTCCTGATGGGCCTCGAGCGCCTTCCAAGCGGCGGTCGACGTAGCGTCGATAGGTGCGGCAACAGTTGCCATAAAGTCCTCCTCAGCATACGGGCGCATTCCTCCATGCGCCCGGATAATCAGATGCCCTTATTCTAACGCAGGTCAAGACCGTAATCAGCGAGCGTTGCCAATCGGCCCCCGAACGGCAACCGACCAAAAAGGGACAGGTTTATTTTGGCAGGTCAAACGCTTTACCTACCATAATTTACCTGTCCCTTCCTGGCAGGCCATTATGCCGCGGCGCATACGCTGCCGAGCAGCTCGCGCAAGGGAGACCCGATGCCCTCCAGCAGTTCGGGCGCGATGATAGCAAAAACGGGAACCTCGCCGGCACCCACAACGGCGGGCACTTTTCCCTCGGAGACGATGCACCCGTAGGGAACAAAGCCGTCCTCGCCGGCATCGAGCACGGCCATGCGACGAGCGAGTTCGCGCACAAAGTTCGCCGTATCGGCATCGCCGATCGCCAGGACAAAGTCCACGCCCTCATCGGTCGCCAGGGCTACGGCCTCATCGACCAAATCGTCTCCCCCGTCGCCCCCGACCAAGCCGCAACGAAAGAGTATGCGTTCGAGCAGGGCGCGATCGAGCGAGCCCAGCGCCGCCGAAACAAGCTCATCACGCGTGTGCTTGTCGCCTCCCAGCACGACCAGTGCCTTGGTGCCGCCATAGTGGGCAACCAATCGTCCGCACCAGCGAGCCACATCCCCATCCGCAACCAAGCGCGTCGGCATACCAAACCCATAGTTGACCATTGTCCCCACAACCCTTCCGTGCTTTATGGTGGTATAGATCGTTAGGCTCATGCTACGAAGCGAGCTTTTCCGAGCTGTTTCGCGCTCTTTAGGGCTGCGTTAAAATCAGATTCGATCCGACATGGCGTCCAGTTGCGACAATTAGACAGTCAAAATCCAAGGGCCAAGACGCACGAACAGGATGAGCCAGACAAAAGACAGGCAAAACCCGCCCAGCACATCCGAAACGTAGTGCACGCCCAGATAGACACGGCTGACGCCCACCGCAAGGATGACGCACGCGAGTGCAACCTCGATGGCGGCGCCGAACGGAAGGCCACACACGCCACACCGCACCAACCATATACCATAGCCATAAAACGCCATGGCCGCCATCGAGTGGCCCGAGGGGAAGCTCAGCCCCGGCGCCTCGACAAGCCGAAATCCCTGTGGACGAGGTCGACGCACAAGGACCTTTAACAGCTGGTCGATTGCGCTGATAGCACCGACATTGAAGGAGGCCCAGACAACATGGGCCCAATTGGGCGCCCACAGCATCGCCGCGGCTAGCACACCGACGACAAACGGCAGCGATGCCAAACTCGAGGCGGCTTTCATCGCGGCCGTCAACACCGGCGACCGAAGCCTCTCGACAAGCAGCAAGTAACCCACTTCATCGATTCTTATAGCCCGTCCTTTGAGCACCTTGATCAGTAGGTAAACAAAGATCGCAAGGCACAGCACGAACAGCATCAGAAGTGCAAGATCACCCATATCGATGGTCATCCATACCCCCTCAGCGTATTCAACACATTAAGGCTACCGGCTCACTGTAAGCACTCGGTAAACCGACCAAAATAAACCTGTCCCTTTTTGGTAGGTTTTGACGATGTCCGGTCGAGCGGGTATTATCGAACAGGTATTCGATAAGAACATGTGTTTGATGAAAGGGCACGGATGGCGCACGAGCAGCACACCTACATCTGTATCGACCTCAAGACGTTTTATGCCAGCGTCGAGTGCGTCGATCGTGGGCTCGATCCGCTCACCACCAACCTGGTCGTTGCCGACGAATCGCGCGGACGCACGACCATCTGTCTCGCTATCACGCAGGCCATGAAGGATCTAGGGATTCACAATCGCTGCCGCCTGTTCGAAATACCCGATGGCATCGACTACATTAAGGCCGTACCGCGCATGCAGCACTACATGGAGGTGTCGGCGCAGATCTACGGTATCTACCTGAAATACGTCAGTCCGCAAGACGTTCACGTCTACTCAATTGACGAGTGCTTTATCGACGTGACACCCTATCTGGACCTCTATCACACCGATGCGGAAGGCTTCGCCTGCATGTTGCGCGACGAGGTCCTGGCGCGCACCGGCATCACGGCGACGGTCGGCATCGGCCCCAACCTATTCCAGGCCAAGGTTGCACTCGATATTACCGCCAAGCACGCGCCCAGCCGTATCGGCATACTCGACGACGAGACCTTTCGCGAGGAGATCTGGCCCCATCGCCCCATCACCGACATCTGGGGCATCGGCCCCGGCGTGGCGGCCCGTCTCGAGAAATACGGCGTCTACGACCTGATGGGCGTCGCCGCACTCGACGAGAACCTGCTCTACGACGAACTCGGCGTCAATGCCGAATATCTTATCGACCACGCCTTCGGGCGTGAGCCGACAACCATCGCCGATATCCAAGCTTATCGCCCGCAAGCGACCTCGACCACCACAGGGCAGGTGCTCTCGAAGGGTTATGCCTACGAGCAGGCCTACACCGTCTTGCGCGAAATGGTCGATGCCGCCGTGCTGGATTTGATCGACAAGCACGTGGTGTGCGACAGCATCTCGCTCTTTGTGGGCTATGCAAGCGAGCGCGCCGACATACGCCGGCTCAACGCCAGCGGCACGGCGCAGTATATAGACGGCTGCGGACACCTGCGCTCGAGCACTTCGGGCATCGAGCCCGCAGCGACCGACGGCCCCGAGCTCGCGCCCCGCGCGCCGAAACCCGTCCAGAGAGATGACGAACGCCGACGTTTGGTGCGAGAGACACAAGCGATTGACGGCATCTTTGTGGGCGAGCACGGCGGCAAACCGCGTGGTGGCTATGCCGCGCTCTTTGCGCACTCCAACGCCTCGCGCAAGCTGCCCGAGAGCACTAATTCGTTTAAGAAGATCATGGGGTATTTCGATGACCTTTGGGCGCAAACGGTCGACCCCAAGCGACCGGTCAAGCGCATCAATCTGGGCTTTGGCAATCTGGTGCCCGAGGAATTTGCCACCATCGATCTGTTTAGCGATGTTAAGGCCGATGAGCGCGAGCGCGAGCTGGCCCGTGCCGTGCTGGCTGTAAAAGGCAAATACGGCAAGAACGCTCTGGTTAAGGGACTGAGCTTTACCGCCGGTGCCACCGCACGCGAACGCAACGATCAGGTAGGAGGACATCGTGCCTAAACCCAAGCAGCAGCCTGCGCGGCCGCCGACCGCCTTTGAGCGTTTGGCAGACCCCGAGGGAAGACGTCGATCCGCCGACCCCAGACTCACCGCCAACGGTGCCTTGCGCGCCAACCGCGCCGCACGGTTTATGCCCTTTGCCGCCCTCACGGGATACTACGAGCTCGTGCGCAAGCAAGAGATCACCGTCGAACCAAAATGTGAGCTAACGGAAGAGAAAGCCCTCGAGCTTTCGCATAAGCTCGAGGGCCTCAAACGTGGCGACCTGGTCCGCGTCACCTATTACGATACGTACGGCTATCGCTCCCGCACCGGCATCCTCGACGAGGTACTCCCCGCCTTCAAGTTCCTCAAGCTCAAAGACATCGTCATCGATTTCGATGACATTCAAGACATCGAACTGCGCGGACGAGCCTAGACAAGGAAGTGCATCCAAGGCGGCGCTTACAGCGTCATGACGTAGTAACCCGCATCCTTCACGGCCGCCACGAGAGCACCGCGATCGATTGGCCGCTTGGAGCGCACGCGCGCCGTGTGGTCCGCATACGCCACCGTGGCCCAAATGCCATCCAGGGCATTAAGGGCATTGGCCACGTTCTGAGCGCAGCCGTCGCAACTCATGCCGCCGATGAGCAGCTCATCGCTATAGGGATAGTGCGACGCATCGGTATCCGTCACAACAACCTTTTTGGCCTTCTTGCCGCTCGCGCCATCGCTGCAACAACTCTTCCCGTGTGTCGAAGCGGCAATGCGACGCAGTCCAAAAAACATGCCGACGGCAATGACGGCCAGCACGATGAGATTCGCAGGGTTGAGCAAGTCACTCATGCGTTCCCCTTTCAAGTAGACCTATCTAGATACCCCCATGGGGTGTCCCCATCTTAACCCAAAATCATGTCCGTTCGATCAATTAGTTTCCCTCTTCAAACTTTTTTGTTGACCATGGCTTACTTTCGTGTATAAGTTTTCCTAGGCTAACAGTTTAGATCCGTAAGGAGCGCCGTGACTCGAACCATAGACATCCCAACGTTTCAGGCGGCAGTCGTGCGCAACTGCTCTCCCACGCTCGCGGGCATCAAGCCGGCATCGCTCTTTACCTATCCAGGCGCCTACGCCCACGGGGACGGCTCGACCGCGACCGAAACCATCGCAGAACGCCGAGCACGCCTGCTCAACGTTATCGCCCAGTGCAATCGCGAGCTTGACCCGCTCGGCATCCACCTGAGTGTTTTGGTCTGGCGGCCCTGCGGAGCACTCGTGTACGTGTACCGAGCCAAAAGCCTCACCACCTATTTCGCAGACCCTCGCGCCCAAACGGCGCTCGCCTCGGAAGGCTACGACACGAGAGACCTTTCGACATGCCTTGTGCATTTGGCATCACGCATCACGCTCGCGAGCAATAACGTCGCGGAATGCGCCTGCAGCCAGACTCAATGCGCACTGCCCCAGCAAGCTCGCTGCAGCAAAGACTGCGCCTGCGAGTTTCCGCACGAAATAGGTTACTTCCTGGGATACCCCTACGACGACGTGCGCGAGTTTATCGTCCAGCGCGGCGAGAACTACAAGGTCTTTGGGGCCTGGAAGGTCTACGCGAATGTCGAGCAGGCGCTTGTGACGTTTGATGCCTACCGTACCTGTACCCAATACTTCACTTTTATCTATCAACAGGGCTGCAGCCTGGCGCAACTTGCCCAGGCAACCCGATAGAACGAACAAGCCGCGGCCAGCGCCGCACGACCGAAAGGACAAAACATGAGCAAGATCGCCGTCGTCTATTGGAGCGGCACGGGCAATACCGAGGCCATGGCGGACCTCGTCGCCGAAGGCGCCACGTCCGCGGGTGCCGAGACTGAGGTCATCCCCTGCGCCGACTTCTCTGCCGACAGGGCCGCCGACTACGACGCCTTCGCCTTCGGCTGCCCCGCCATGGGCTCCGAGGAACTCGAGTACGATGAGTTCCAGCCGATGTGGGACGAGGTCAAGGAGACTCTCGGCGACAAGAAGGTTGTCCTCTTTGGCTCCTATTCGTGGGCCGAGGGCGAGTGGATGGACAACTGGAAGGCCGACGCCGACGAGGCCGGCGTCAACGTCGTGGACTCCACCATCTGCTACGACGCGCCCGACGACGCGGGCGAGACCGCTTGCAAGGCCCTCGGAGCCGAGCTCGCGTAACGAACCCAGGGCCTCCAAAAGAGCCTGCATCAAAGCGCATCGCCATCCCTACAAAAGAGCGGGGGCTGGATTCAAGTCCAGCCCCCGCTCTTTTATAACGGCAGTTAGATCAACCGGCTACGAGATATTGCCCAAGAACGCCTTGGTGCGATCACTCTTGGGGTGGTCGAAGACCTCGCTCGGCGTACCCTCTTCCACGATAACGCCACCGTCCATAAAGACGACGCGGTCGGCGACGTCGCGGGCAAAGCCCATCTCGTGCGTCACGACGATCATGGTCATGCCGTCGCGTGCCAGGTCGCGCATGACACCCAGAACGTCGCGAACCAGCTCGGGGTCGAGCGCCGACGTGGCCTCGTCAAAGAGCATGACGTGAGGGTTCATCGATAGGGCACGGGCGATGGCAACGCGCTGCTGCTGGCCGCCCGAGAGCTGGCTCGGCATAAAGTCGATACGCTCGGCAAGACCAACCTTGGTCAGCTCCTCGACGGCAATCTTCTCGGCTTCTTCTTTGCTGCGCTTGAGTACCTTTTGCTGGGCGAGCATGACGTTCTTTTTGACTGACAGGTGCGGGAACAAATTGAACTGCTGGAACACCATACCCAGATGCGTACGTACCTTGTTAAGGTCGACGCCCTTGGCGCACACGTCCACGCCCTCAACGACAATCGAGCCGCTCGTGGGATGCTCCAGACGATTGATGCAGCGAAGCATCGTCGACTTGCCCGAGCCCGAAGGACCAAGGACTACGACGACCTCGCCCTTGTGCACATCCAAATCGATATCGCGCAGGACCACGTTATCGCCAAAGGCCTTCTGGAGGTTCTTGATGCTGACGACGACCTCGTTCGAGTTATTGGTTTCGCTCATGATAGGACCTCCTTACAGACCGGCGATGTGATCGGCGGGCGTCGCGACGACCTGTCCGGCGCTCTTGGCGGGATGCTTCTTCTTGGTTTCGGCCGTACCCAACAGCCTCGCCTCAAGACCGCTCACCAAGCGAGCAAGCGGCAGGGTGATGACCAGGTAGAACAGGGCGGCAACCACATACGGCGTGATGGACCCCGTCGTGGCCACGATGGTGCGGGCGTTCATGACGATCTCGACCACGCCCACGGCCGCAAGCAGCGACGTATCCTTGTAAAGCAGGATGAACTCACTGGTCAGCGTAGGCAAAACATTGCGGAACGTCTGCGGAATCATAACGTAGAGCAGTGTCTGGAAGGCGTTCATGCCCAGCGAGCGCGCGGCCTCGTTCTGGCCCTTGGGAATCGACTGAATACCGGCGCGGAAGATCTCGCACAGGTAGGCGGACGAGTTCATGGCCATGACGATGACGCCCAGCACATAGTCGTCCACCTTGACGCCGGCCAGCGGCAGGCCAAAAAACGCGATGTAGATCTGCAGGAACGCCGGCGTACCACGGATGATGTTCACATAGATGCCGGCAAGGCAACGCAGGATGCGCGACTTGGAGATGCGCATGAGCGACAAGGCAAAGCCAAAGGGAATTGCCAGCGGAAACGCCACGAGCACGATCGAGAGCGACATGAGGAAGCCTTTGAAGACGATCGGCAGGCTCTGGACCAAAATGACCGGGTTCAGGAACAGGCGAAGGAACATGTTGGAATTCCATGCCTTGACCCACGGCTGCCCCTTAAGGTCGGCCAGGAAGCTATCGAATGCCGTCACGCCCTTGATCTCCACCGACGGAATCTTGGAGATCTTCTTGGTCGAACCATCGGCCAAGGTGCAGGTGCCGCTAAAGGCCTCGTCGCCACCCTCGACGGGGAAGGTCACGCCGTAGACCTCGACGCGGAAATAGCCGCCGGCGGGCGCCGTCTCGCCAAAATCGATCTTGAGCGTCTGGCCGTCGACCTTGCACATAGGCTTCATGGGCGTACGGTCCATAAGGTCATCGCCCGAGAGCATCGTCAGACGCGTGTCGTCCGCACCAAAGGTCGTGCCATCGGCAAACGTCAGCGAAAGACCGCTCAGTTCCTCGTCGGCATCGGCCTGGACCTCCCAGGTGATACGAGTCTCGGTACCACCGACCACGTCGCTACCCGAACCGGTATTGGGTCGGGCGGTGATCTTTGCGGTCTCAAGCGCCTGAGCAGTCGAGGGCACGCAGGCCCCCGCACATACCAGGGCGAGCGCCACAGCCAGGGCACAGGCCAGCTTTTGGAGCATCGAGGGCAGCGGATAGCTCTGGCCCATAGCTCCTTGGTTCAATCGAGACAAGGTGGCTCCTAACGTTTAAGTTGCCGACATAACGGGGCGGTATCGTGCCCATTCAAGAACCGCAAAGGCCCTCTCCGCCAAGACGGAAAGGGCCCGCGCGCAATCAAGTGACTATTTTACTTGATGTTGTACTTAGCCATGAGGGCGTCAACGGTACCGTCGTCGGTCAGGTCCTTGATGGCCTGGTTGATGTCGCCCTTGAGCTTGGTGTTGCCCTGGTTGATGGCGATAGCATACTCCTCACCGGTGCTGATCTGCTTAACCGTATGGCAGGTATTGAACTGCTCGGCGGTCAACTGGCTGGCAACGGAGCGATTGGTAACCACGGCGTCGCCCTTGTCGGACTGCAGGGCGCTGAAGCACTCGGTGGCGTCCTTATAGGGGACGATCTTGGCCTTGGGGAAATTCTCCTGGGCAAAGGCCTCGGCGGTCGAACCGGACTGGACGATGATCGTGGCATCAGCATTGTTGAGCTTCTCGCTGTAGTTATCGGCCGTAATGTCGGCGTTATCGACCTTGGTCACGATAGCCTGATCGTCCATGTAGTAAGAGTCGGAGAACGCGACTTCCTTCTCACGCTCGGGCGTGTCCGTGATAGCCGCGATGGCGACGTCATACTTGGCGCCCGAAGCAACGCCGGGGACGAGCGTGTCGAAGTCGTTGTTGACGTACTCGACATCCAGACCCAGCTTGTCAGCGATAGCCTTGACAAGCTCAAGGTCAAAGCCCTGGTAGTCGCCGTTATCATCCTTATACTCAAACGGCGCGTACTCGGCAGAGGTGCCGACGGTCAGCGTGCCGTCCTTGACGAGCGCATATTTCTTGGAGCCGTCGACCTTCTCGACCTTCGCGTTGTCAGAGCTGCTGGAACCGGCATCGGAACCAGAGGTGGCGTTGGACGAGCCGCAGCCCGTCAGTGCGAGGGCGAGCACCATGGCGCCCGTGGCGGCAAATGCGCCAAGCTTCTTGAGCTTCATAATCAGTCTCCTTCCGGTGACCTCGTTTGATTCAGAGGTCTGCAAAAACTGTTGGCTATTATGCACCCGTAAGTGCGAATCTGCAATTAGAAAACTGATTGAAACAAACGCACAACGTGCATGGAACACTCCACTTTGTGACAGTCGTTACTGCTGTAACGATCTTAATAGCGTAATTTCCATCGCATAACCTGCAAGTTCGTTAGGCGTCTCCAAAATAAATGGAAGTGCACGCAAGCGGCTATTCGATACAATATTCTGCATAACCTGCATACCGCCGCCAAACTCCTCGCTGCCAAGGTATCCCTTACCGATGCACTCGTGACGATCTTTATGGGCGCCACAGGGGTTCTTCGAATCGTTGATGTGTACGGCATGCAAGCGGTCGATACCCACCACGCGATCGAACTCGTCGAGTACGCCGTCCAGATCATGGATGATGTCATAGCCGGCATCACTCACATGGCAGGTGTCCAGACACACGCCTAGCTTGTCCGATAGCTCTGGACGCCTGGCAGCAGCACCCTCGATAATGCGCGCCAGCTCTTCAAAGCTACGGCCCACCTCGGTACCCTTTCCTGCCATGGTCTCGAGCAGCACCGTCGTCTGCTGCCCCTCAAACATCACCTGGCACAAGGTGTCGACGATCATCTGAATGCCAGCATCAGTCCCCTGCCCCACATGCGCGCCGGGGTGGAAGTTGTAATAGTTGCCGGGCAGTGCTTCCAGACGCTGCAAGTCCTCGGCCATTGCCTCCAAGGCAAACTCGCGCGCCCGCTCTTTGGCAGAACAAGGGTTGTAGGTATAGGGGGCATGCGCCACGAGTGGGCCAAAATCATTTTGCGCCATAAGGTCACGCAGGGCCGCCACATCATCCATGTCAAGGTCTTTCGCCTTGCCGCCGCGCGGATTGCGCGTAAAGAATGCAAAGGTGTTGGCGCCGATGGATAGTGCCGTCTCCCCCATCGCCCGATAGCCCTTCGTCGTCGAAAGGTGGCACCCAATCGTCAGCATCTCCAGCTCCCCCTCATCAGTTGCGGTGAAATAGCTCCTGTTTAAGCCCTATTCTGCCGCAAACAGGAACTATTCCACCGCAAGTTATAAAAGAGTCACGAGGAGCGCGTTTTGCCGAAGGCCTTAAGCACCGCCGTCACGGGTCCAGGCTGAAAACGGCGGCGTACGTCGTCCAAGCGCCCGGGAATATCGATGTGCTGTGGGCAGTGCCGCGCGCATTTGCCGCATTTGACGCAATTGCTCACCAACTTGGGCTCGCTTGTGCGCACCGCGCTCGCCGTAAAGTACTGCGATAGACCCGTAAACCAGCTGTGCGCATAACTTGCGTTGTAGGCGGCGAAACACCCAGGGATATTGATGCCTTTAGGACACGGCATGCAATAGCCACATCCCGTGCAGGGCACGCGATTCGATTTTTCAAACTCTGCCAGCACGCGTGCGATGACATCGAGCTGAGCAGCCGTCATCGAATCCGGCAGGGCCCGATCGGCCAACGCCGCGTTCTCATCCACCTGCGCGGTATCGGTCATACCCGAAAGCAGCATCGTCACCTGAGGATGATTCCACACCCACGAAAGCCCCCAAGCAGCCGGCGTCTTCAGGTACGGATCGCATACGCCATCGAGCACGGCGCGGGCCCGCGGAGGCAGCTTGCCCGCCAGGCGTCCACCCAAAAGCGGTTCCATCACAAACACCGCGAGCCCGCGCTCGGCGGCTGCCATGAGCCCCGCCGTTCCCGCTTGGTAGCGCTCTCCAGCGTAGTTGTACTGGATCTGGCAAAAGTCCCAGTCATACGCGTCAAGCATCGTGAAGAAGTCCGCCGCACTGCCGTGGTACGAAAAACCTATCTGCCGAATGCGCCCCGCCGCCTTTTGACGCGCGATCCAGTCCTCGATGCCCAACGCTGCCACGCGCTCCCACTGCGCGGGCGAGGTGATGTTGTGCATGAGGTAGTAGTCGATATGGTCAGTCCGCAAACGGTACAGCTGCTCGTCAAAAAAGCGGTCGAAATCCTCCGCACATTTGCACGAAGCGTGCGGCAACTTGGTCGCAAGAAAAATCTGGTCGCGCAGACCCAGGCGCTCAAGTGAAGCCCCCACACAAGCCTCGTTACCGGGGTAGAGATAGGCCGTGTCCAGATAGGTTATCCCTTGCCCCACCGCACGGGAAATGATGGCATCGGCCGTCTTCGCATCGGGGTGTCCCGGCGCACCGGGAAACCTCATGCAACCCAGCCCCAGCGCCGAGATACGGTTTCCGCTTTTGGGGTCGACGCGATATTGCACTGCCCCTCCTCTCCCCTCGAAGCCCTAATGAGGCGAAACACAACGGCCACATCATCGAAACACATTGGAATCACAATCGAGAACGTATCGTAACGTAGCAGAAATCGAGCTGTCACGACACCGCTCTAACATCAGCAAAAAGCCCGATGAAAGGAGTCACCCATGCCCGCACTCAATCTTTGGAACCTCGCATCCCAGCTCAAAAGCACCGATTATCGCTGGGTCGACCTCACCCACACGCTCTCGTGCGACACCCCGCACTGGTTTGGCTTTAAGCCATTTGAGTCCACCAAGCTCTTCGACTACCTGCCCGGCACGCCCGAGGATATGCTCGCGCCCATGCGTTGCTTCCAGTATTCGGTCGCCTCGCAGTACGGCACCCACGTCGATGCACCGCGCCACTTCCATGTTGACGGCCGTTCCCTTGGCGAGATCGAACCCATCGAATTTATGCACCCGCTCTGCGTAATCGACAAGCACGAGGAGTGCGCCGCCAACCCCGACTTTATCCTGACCGTCGATGACCTCAAAGCTTGGGAGGACGAGCACGGTCGTATTCCCGAGGACGCTTTCGTCGCCTTCCGCTCCGACTGGTCCAAGCTCGCCGACCTGGAGAACAAAGACGAAGACGGCCAGCCCCACTACCCCGGCTGGGACCGCGACGCCATCAAATGGCTTGTAGAAGAGCGCAATATCGGCGCCATCGGCCACGAACCGGCAGACACCGACCCCGCGACCGTGACCACACGCGAGAATGCCTACCCCTACCCCGGCGAACAATACATCCTCTCGGTCGACCGTTACCAGATCGAGGTCATGGACCATCTGGACGAGCTTCCCGCCACGGGCGCCGTCATTTTCTGCACCTTCCCCAAGGTCCGCGATGGCGTCGGATATCCCGCACGCGTTTTCGCGGTCTGCCCCGCGGCATAAGCGCACAACGCAATAGTTTCTTTTTCATAACAGCAGCCCCGCGCGCTCACCAAACGCCCCAGCGACATACAATCCATCAGGCGCCCCTTACGCGGGCGCCTTTTATATGGGGAGATGATTCATATGCAGATCAACAAAGTCGCCTTTATCGGCAAGGGCGGCGTCGGCCTGCTCTACGGCAGCATGATCGCCAAGGCCCTCGGCAATGACGCCGTCGAATACGTTATGGATGACGCCCGTTTCGAGCGTCACGCGGGCGATGTGCTCACCGTCAACGGCATGCCCTGTGCGCTCAAATCTGTCCGCGCCAGCGAGGCAACGCCCGCCGATCTGGTCATTCTTACGGTCAAGACGACTGGACTCGATGTGGCACTCAAGACTATGGAGCGCGTCGTGGGGCCCAATACGCTCATCGCCTCGCTGTGCAACGGCATTACGAGCGAGCAAAAGATCGCCGAGCGCTTTGGCTGGGAGCATACCGTTCTTGGTATTTGCCAGGGCATGGACGCCGTGTACCTCAACGGAGAGCTCACCTTCACCAACACGGGAGAAATCCGCTTTGGCGCGGCGGCCGGTACGGATCCCGCAACCATCACCGCAATCGACGAGCTCTACACGCGTTGCGGCATCGCACACACCGTCGAGGCAGACATCGAGCACCGCATGTGGGCCAAGCTTATGCTCAACGACGGCATCAACCAGACCTGCATGGCTTACGGCGGCACGTACGGAAGCGCCACGAAACAGGGCTCCGAGCAGCGCCGTTGCTTTGTTTCCGCCATGCGCGAGACACTTGCAGTCGCCAATGTCGAAGGCATCGAGCTGACCGAGGCGGACCTGACGCAGATGGTGCGCCTCATCGAGGGGCTCGACCCTGCCGGCATGCCGTCGATGGCGCAAGACCGCGTCGCGCGACGCAAAACCGAGGTCGAGGAGTTCGCTGGCACCATCTGCCGTCTGGCGGCCAAGCACGATATCCAGACACCGCAGAACGAATGGCTCTATCAGCGCATTCGCGATATCGAGGCAAGCTGGTAGCGCCCGGCTCACCACGTCAACAGACTCAACAGCAAAGCCGCCGCAAGGAGCACTCCCCTTACGGCGGCTTTCATCTTCATCTATAACCAGTAGTCGATGTCCCGACGGTTAGAGCTGCAACTCCGACGCCTGGTCCTCATCGTCGCGACAAAGGACCACACCCGCACTTCCCAGCAGCGCGGCCGCGATCAACGCGCCGACCACGATAGAGGCAGCCGCACAAGACCCCTGCATACCCGCGACGAGCGCGGCCGTAGGACCAAGGCAACCAAGCGTCAATGCAACGGCGGCAACGGCGATATCTCGAGCGTTCACAAGACCACTTCCTCCACGAGAAAGACCCTATTTCTCATGAACTAGTGTGCCCCGCGCCCATATGCGCGACGTACCGTCACGGTAAGGGCTCTGTTAGCTCAAGCGCATACACAGAACGGGCGTCCCTACGTTGCCCAAAAGCTCGGTAAAGACGCCCGTCCGCCAAATATCCGTGAAGCAGAATAATTACCAGCCAGTGTAGTAGTCGGTAGTTCCGGCAGCGCAGCCGGAGTCATAGACCTTGCACTCGCCCTTGGATCCGGTAAACGTGGAGCCTTGGGCCTTATCGCCCGCGGCCACGACGTAGTAGCCATCGGAATCTCGCCAAAAGCCCTCGGCGTCCTGCGTCCATTCGCCCGTGCGGTGGTGATACAACACGTTGCTGCTGTAATAAGTCTCGCGGCGGCCGTTGTAGTTATTGACACCCGCAGAGCGCGTCAGGCCCGATCCGTTCGCGTAGGACGCAGCAGACGCGTAAGACGAGCCGGAGCCGGCGTTGTAGTACGAAGCCTGGGCGGCCTCGGCAGCCTCGGCTTCGGCTGCGGCGGCCTCGAGCGCCTCGCGCTTGGCATCCTCAAGCGCAGTACGCAGCTCGTCGAGCTCGGTCGACTTGGCGTCGACCTCCCCCATCGTCAACAGGCCACCCGCACCGTCGATGCAGCCCTGCAACACAGCGCGCTCGTCATCGGTAGCATAGTCGCCATACATATTCATAATGATCTGAGCGCGCATCTCCAGGGAATCGCGCTTTGCCCCCATCGACGCGTTCCACTCCTGCATAGAGCCATAACCGTCGCCGCGGTAGTCGACGGGCTGTACCAGCGTCGCCTCGGACGGCGTAGATCCGACCGTATCGGATAGTGTTACCGCGTGGGCATCAGTTGCGCCGGCGCCCGCCAAAAGTGCCACGGTCAGAGCGGCGGAAAGGGCGGCGGCTTTCGGTTTTCGTGAATCAATCCTCATGTAGCTGGAAACCTCCGTAGTGCGTTTTTGCTGCGTTTGAGCTGCGTGTGATTCGATCGCGCTGCATAGTACCCCGAGCACATCGCGACCTGCGGTTTTACTCAAAAGGCGTACGTCAATTGCGTAAAACTCACATCCTCTCAACAGGATTTTTCCACAACTCGAATGCATAAAGCGTGGCAAAACACCTGTTTTTGCACCCTCTCTATGCAAAAAAGGGCGCCTGTGCAACCAGTGTTCGCACAGGCGCCTTGAGCAGGCATTTTATGCAGTTATACCTATCGAGTCGCAAGGGTTCCTTGCACAAGTCGCCCTACTCGTCCAGCGCGGCGAAGGCCTGCTTCAGATCCCAAATGATATCCTCGGCGTTCTCGGTACCGATGGAAAGACGAATCGTGGAAGGCGTGATGTTCTGCTCGGCGAGCTCCTCGGCAGAGAGCTGGGAGTGCGTGGTGGTAGCCGGGTGCACGACGAGCGACTTGACGTCGGCCACGTTGGCGAGCAGCGAGAACACCTGCAGATGATCGATGAACTTCCAAGCTGCCTCCTGGCCACCCTTAATCTCAAAGGTGAAGATCGAAGCGCCGCCGTTGCGGAAGTACTTCTGATAGAGCTCGTGATCGGGGTGCTCAGGCAGGCTCGGGTGGTTCACCTTGGCGACGTGGCTGTCACCAGCCAGGAACTCAACGACCTTCTTGGTGTTCTCGACATGACGGTCAACGCGCAGGGACAGAGTCTCGGTGCCCTGAAGCAGGACCCAGGCGTTGAACGGGCTGATGCAGGCGCCCTCGTCACGCAGCAGGATAGCGCGGACATAGGTTGCGAAGGCAGCGGGACCGGCAGCCTCGGCAAACGAAACACCGTGGTAGGAGGGGTTGGGCTCAGCGATCTGGGCGTACTTGCCGCTCGCCTTCCAATCGAAGTTACCGCCGTCGACGATCACACCGCCCAGCGACGTGCCGTGACCGCCAATGAACTTGGTTGCGGAGTGGACGACGATGTTGGCACCATGCTCCAGCGGACGGAACAGATACGGGGTGCCGAAGGTGTTGTCGACGACAACCGGCAGACCGTGCTTCTTGGCGATCGCGGAGATGGCGTCGATGTTGGGGATGTCGGAGTTGGGGTTGCCGAGCGTCTCGAGATAGATGACCGTGGTGTTGTCCTTGATGGCACCCTCAACCTCTTCCAGGTTATGGGCATCGACAAACGTGGTCTCGACGCCAAACTGGGAGAGCGTATGCTCCAGCAGGTTGTAGGAGCCACCGTAGATGGTCTTCTGAGCCACCACGTGGTCACCGGCCTGGGCAAGAGCCTGCAGGGTATAGGTGATGGCAGCGGCACCGGAGGCGACGGCAAGACCTGCCACGCCACCCTCGAGCGCGGCGATACGGTCCTCGAAGACGCCCTGGGTGGAGTTGGTCAGACGGCCGTAGATGTTACCGGCGTCGGCAAGACCAAAGCGGTCGGCGGCGTGTTGGGAGTTACGGAACACATAGCTCGTGGTCTGGTAGATAGGCACGGCACGGGAGTCGGATGCGGGATCGGCGCTCTCCTGGCCAACGTGCAGCTGCAGGGTGTCGAAACCAAAGGTGTGCTCGGGGTTGTTGATGAACTGGCTCATGATGATCTCCTTGATCGAACGAAAGTAAATAAAAAGAGAGAAGTAAGTCGCTGTCTCCTGATCACGCCAACGGGCGCAAACAGGAGCCCGGCATTCGTCTTGGTAAGCAATTCATATGCGGGCCTCCTTTCGCATCCCGGTTCCGTGGTCGGCTTAATTACCTACCGCCTTTGTGTGTTTTGAATAGTACGAGCATTGTTTTCCTCGGTCAATCACTTAAAAGCGCTAACCTGTTATCTGTTTTATAGATATCAATCGAAAGGATGGCGTCGATGACCCTTCAGCAGCTTCGTTTTCTGATCGCCGTGGCAGAGTCCGGCTCAATCAACGCCGCAGCCCAGCGCCTCTATACCGCTCAATCCAACATCTCAAACGCCGTCAAAAGCCTGGAACAGGAGCTCCATCTGGAGATCTTTACGCGTTCCAGCCGCGGCGTCACGCTCACCAACGACGGCACCGAGCTTTTGGGCTATGCGCGCCAGGTCGTAGAGCAGGCCGACATGCTCGAGGCACGCTACGAGGACGGCGGCACCCCGCAAGCCCGCCTCGCCATTTCCGCCCAGCACTACGCCTTTTCGGTCGAGGCCTTTGTCAACGTGGTCGAGCGCTGCCGCGACAGCAAGTTCGAGTTCATCATGCGCGAAACCACCACATCGCAGATCATCGATGACGTCCGTGCGTTTCGCAGCGACATCGGCATCCTGTATCTGGACGACTTTAACGCCCGTGTTCTGCAGAAGGCTTTTGCCGATGCGCGCGCGAGCTTCCACCCCCTCTTTGACGCAAAGGTCCACGTATTCGTAAGCGAACGCCACCCGCTCGCCCGCCGCCCGCAACTGTCCCTTGCCGACCTAACGCCCTACACCCGCTACAGCTTTGAGCAGGGCACCTCGAACTCCTTCTATTACGCCGAGGAACCCTTTAGCTACATTCCCTGTGACCGCAACATCCGCGTGTCCGACCGCGGCACGCTCACCAACCTGCTTATCACCTCGAACGGCTACACGCTATCGACCGGTGTCCTCTCTAACGAAATGCAATGGGGCATGGCGTCGATCCCGCTGGCAGACGCCCCGACGATGCACGTGGGTTATATCATGCACGACGAGCGCAGGCCCTCTCCCCTGCTGCAGCAATATCTCGATGAGCTCGACCGCATCATCCGCGAAAGCCAGCCATCTGGGGACGGGGTAGAAACGGTAGACTGCTAGCCCTCGGCGAACGTGGCGCTACAATGGACACCCGCACGAGAAGCGTCCAACGAAAGGAACCATGTGAAGGTCATCATCTACACCGACGGCTCGGCCCGATCGAATCCGGGACGCGGCGGCTACGGCGCCGTGCTCAAATACACCAACCCCGCCGGCAAGACCTTTACCTCCGAGCTTTCGCGCGGTTACGCCAAGACCACCAACAACCGCATGGAGCTCATGGCCGTTATCGTGGCGCTCGAGGCACTCAACCGCCCCTGCGAGGTCGAAGTCCATTCCGATTCGCAGTACGTCGTCAACGCCTTTAACAAGCACTGGATCGACGGCTGGAAAAAGCGCGGATGGAAAACCGCCAACAAGCAGCCCGTCAAGAACCGCGACCTGTGGGAGCGCCTACTCACCGCCAAAAGCAAGCATAAGGTTGAATTCATCTGGGTTAAGGGTCACGCCGGTCATGAGCTCAACGAGCGCTGCGATGAGCTCGCCACCACGGCGGCCGACGGCGTCAACCTCGATATCGACACCGGCTTTAACGAGAGCGACCTGTAATATCGTTTTCGCTTAGTTTTATATCCCCACGCGCTACACTCATCCTGTAGACCAAACAACGCAAGGGGGACGTATGCTGCGCATCGCGACCATCGGCACATCCATGATCACCGACGACTTTATCCAAGTCGTCAACGCCAACGACCAAGCCGCGTTTGTGGGCACGCTTTCACGCGATTCAGATCGCGGTGCTGCCTTTACCGCCGAGCGCGGTGGCGAGCGAAACTTTACTTCACT
This sequence comes from uncultured Collinsella sp., assembly GCA_902492755.1. Taxonomy (GTDB): domain Bacteria; phylum Actinomycetota; class Coriobacteriia; order Coriobacteriales; family Coriobacteriaceae; genus Collinsella. The sequence goes on from CABUNB010000007.1 coordinate 46,577, forward strand.
CGATGAGCTTGCGGCAGCCGCCGACGTCGACGCCGTCTATATCGGCAGCCCTAACGCACTTCACTACGAGCAGGCCCTTGCCTGCATCGCCGGTGGCAAGCACGTCATCGTCGAGAAGCCCTTCTGCGCCACCGAAGCGCAGGCGCTGGAAGTCTTCCGCACTGCCGAGGCAGCAGGTGTCGTGGCCCTCGAGGCCATGCGTCCCCTCCACGATCCCGCCTTCCACGCCATCGAGGACGCCCTGGGCGAGATCGCCCCCATCCGCCGCGCCTCATTGCGCTTTGGCAAATATTCCTCGCGCTACAACGAGATTCTCGCGGGACGCGCCACCAATATCTTCGACTGCAATATGGCATCGGGTTCCCTCATGGACATTGGCGTCTACACCGTCGAGCCCATGGTCGAGATTTTCGGCATGCCCTCCGGCCTTACGAGCATGACTACTCTGCTCGACCCCACCACGCGACAGCTCACGAACGGCCCCATCGACGGCTGCGGTTCCATCCTCGCCAGCTACGGCGGTGGCCGTATCTCCGTAGAGCTCGCGCACTCCAAAATTACGAATGACCTACTGCCCTCGCAGATCGAAGGCGAACGTGGCACCATCCAGATCGATCATCTGTCCACACCCCGCAACGTGCACATCGACTACCGCGGCGATGTCGTGCGCGGGTCGGCCACCGAGGCCCCGCGCGAGCAGGGCGACAACGGCCGCGTGCTCGACCTGCCAAAGTCGAGCAACACCATGGAGTATGAGCTCGCCGACTTTATCACCGCCATCGGCGGCATCGATAACGTTAAGGAAGAGATTTGGGAAACCCCGGCTGGGCGCCACGAGCTTGGCCATTACCGCGACGTCACGCTTGTCTCACTGCGTATTATGGATGCCGTGCGCCAACAGGCCGGCATCGCCTTCCCCGCCGATTCGGTCAAGCAGGCCTAGCGATGGGTTTCTTCGACAAGCTCTTCTCTGGCGTCAATCGCGAGCCCCAAAAACCCACTGACGTCGAACTCGAGCTGCGCCGCAGGCTTACCGTGCTGGCAAGTGACGAGGCCACTCAAGACACTCCCCTGCGCTATTTCTTGCGCTGGACGGGGCAAGTCCAGGGCGTTGGCTTTCGCTTTACCAACACCAACCTCGCGCAGGCACGCGCACTCACCGGTTGGGTGCGCAATATGGAAGACGGCTCGGTCGAGATGGAGGTGCAGGGCGCACCGGCGAATATCCTGTCTCAGCTCGAGGCGCTTCATGCCTCCTACGAGCGGATGGGGACGCGTTTTCGCCTCGCAGATGCCCAGGCGCGAGCCCCGCTTGCCGATGAAGACGGTTTCAATCCTCGTTATTAGTATTGTGTGCTAAATACGGTATCATTTATCTACGAACCGTTGATAGAGAAGAGGCGAGGCGCATGGCGGTGCAAAGAAGAAATACCAAGCAGCGAAAGTTGGTTCTCGACGCCGTGCGTCAAAGCTATAACCATCCCACTGCCGACGAGATCTACAACGTCGTGCGCGAGCAGGATGACAAAATCAGCCGCGGCACGGTCTACCGCAACCTCAATCTCTTAGCCGATGCCGGCGAGATCCTCTCCATCAAGACGCCGGGCGGCAGCCGCTTCGATCGCACTGTCGAGCCGCATGCGCATATCATCTGCACCTTGTGCGGCCGCGTCATCGACGTACCGCTCCCCTTCGACGCCCAACTCGATACCAAGGCGTCCGAGCAAATCGGCTGGCGTGTCACGTCGCACTACACCATCTTCGAGGGCCTTTGCCCCGACTGCCGGTAGGCATGTCCCAAAAGCCTACTCAGCGAGCAGGCGACGCAGTTCCTCTTCCACCGTTCGCACGTAGCGGACGCGGTCGTTGATGCCGCGCATGGTGGGGTTGCAGTTTTCCATTAGATAGGGATGGCCCACGACGTTGAGCATATCGCGATCGTTCTCGTTGTCGCCAAACGCCATCATCTCATCGGGCGAAATCCCCAGGGCGCGACCGTAGTCAGCAAGCGCGGAGCCCTTGCCCGAACCAAAGCCGATAAAGTCCGTCCATTCGGTTCCCGATGTCATGACATCGACTCGATCGCTAAAGTGGCGCTCGAAATACTCCAGTGCCGCCGGCTGGTCGTCCTCGGACGTCTGAAATGCAATCTTAATGACATCCTCGTCAATGTCTTCGGGACGGTCAACCACCGCCACATCACAGTGGACCTCATAGCGCAGGTGGTCGACAAACGCATCGTTGCCGCTCATGGTGTAGAGGTGCCCCTCGCACGACAGGGTTACGTCGGCATGAGGATACGCAACCACGGCATTCGCGATATCCATGGCCAGATCGCGCTCCATGGCGCGCTTAACCACGGCACGACCCTCACTCATGACCAGGGCACCGTTCTCGCACACATAGCCCAGCTCATCGGCCACCGGCGCAAACAGATAGCGCAGGCTCGCGTACTGACGACCACTCGCCGGCATAAACACAATGCCGCGACGGTGCAACTCGCGAATGAGCTCAAATGCCTCGGGACGCGGCTCGCGCTCCCCCGGATGCAGTAACGTGCCGTCCAGATCACACGCGATCAGCTTGATTCCTTCAAGACCCATGTGCTTCCCCCAAAGCATCTCATCAACAGCAAGACGGACTTTGATTGATTGCCTCTCAAAGTCCGTCTTGCGTATATGCGCGCTTACTTACGCGCCCTTTTTACGATCGTAAAGTCTGGAGCCATGCTCACAACGACATCTGCCGCGCTCGACGCAAAGCGTCGACCCGCATCGAGCTCGCGCGCAACCACCGAGAGTCGAACGCCCTCGATACCCCGGAGCATGCGGCCCAAAATCGGTTGCACCGGCGTATACATGCGCACAGTATGATCATCCGAGTCACCTCGGAAGAGCGGCGCGTGCATGTTGCCGATCTCCCAACACGCATGCGCGAGCGCAATCGGGTCCATGCGGTCAACTTCGACCAGATAGACCTCGGCGCTGCGCAGGCGCACGACAACCGCTACGGGCACCGTGCCCGAACGGTCAATGGCAAGCACGTCACCGTCGGCAAGTCGTTCACTGTCAGCAACGCCCGGTCCAATATCAACCGTGCGTCCCAGCTCCGTGATGCCCACAAACGCGCGGACATCCGCCTGATCCCAATCGAGCACCAGCTCATCAATCTCAAAGACGCCACCCAACTCCCGGCGAAGCAGGAGCTCATAAGACGGGTCGTTGAGATTTCCGAGGCACGCTGTCGAAACCAGGCTTACAGACATCGGCTAGTCCTCGACCTCGACAAGCTCGATATCGAAGTTGAGGTCCTTGCCGGCGAGCTCGTGGTTGGCGTCGAGCGTCACGGCCTCGGGCGTCACGTCGATGACCACGGCGGGGACGGGCATGCCGCTCGGCGTGGACAGGAAGAGCTTCATGCCCTTCTCGATCTGCTCGATATTGGGAACCTGCTCGGCCGGGAAGGTCAGAACCATCTCGGGGTTGTGCTCGCCGTAGGCGTCGGCAGCCGGGATGTGCACGGTCTTCTTCTCGCCGACCTGCATATCGACCACGGCGGCGTCAAAGCCCTTGATCATCTGGCCGGCACCGCAGGTGAACTCCAGCGGCTCGCCGCGATCGTAGGAGCTATCGAACTGCGTGCCGTCATCGAGCGTGCCGCGATAATGGGTCTTGACCTTCTTGCCCTGGTTGGACATGGAAACCTCCGTGATAGGGGCGGCACAAACACAAGCCGCCGTGAACATATGGCGCTAACTATACCCTAGTCATACAATTTGAAGTCAGTTTGCAAAGAAACGCTGCAACCGGAGGAACCATGGCATATCCCGTATTTGACCTGCACTGCGACACCGCCGACCGCATCGGCTGGGCCACGCTCGACCTTGACCTGCGCTTTACCGCGGGCACCGATGGCTATTTCCCCGGCGACGAGACGCATCCGCAGGATTTCGACCTTATCGAGGGCAACGCCTGCGCCATCTCGCTCACAAAGATCGGCAAGACCCCGTGGGCGCAGTGCTTCGCCACGTTTGTCCCCGACGAGATTCCCGCCGCCCACGCCGCGCGTTTTCAGGCGCAGATCATGGCGCACATGAGCGGCCAGGCCATGCTCAACCACGACCGTATGGTCAACGTGCGAAGTGCCGCAGACATTCGCCCCGCACTTAAGGACGGCAAGGTCGCCTGCATCCACACCATCGAAAACGCCACGTTCTTTGCCGAGGACCCCGCGCTGATCGAGGTGCTTAAGAGCCTGGGCGTGCTCATGTCATCGCTCAGCTGGAACGCGCAGGGACCGCTCGCGAGCGGACACGACACCCACGCCGGCCTCACCGCCGCCGGTATCGAGGCACTTACGCAGATGGAGCACGCCGGCATGGTGCTCGACGTCTCCCACCTCAACGACGAGTGCTTTGACGAGGTCGTCGCCCATGCTACGCGCCCCTTCGTCGCCAGCCACTCCAACTCCCGCACCGTCTGCGGCGTCAAGCGCAACCTCACCGACGACCAGTTCCGCACCATTCGCGACATGGGCGGCATCGTCGGTCTCAACTACTGCAGCGAGTTCCTCTCCAACGAAGCAACCGACGAGACCGCCGCAGACGTCACCTTCGACCAGCTGGCGGCACACATCGAGCACTGGCTCGACCTGGGCGGCGAAGATGCCATCGCGCTCGGCGGCGACTGGGACGGTGCCGCTGTACCCGACTTCCTCTCCGACGCCAGCAAGATGCCCGAATTCCAGAACATGCTCTCCAAGCGCTTTGGTAAGACCGTGATGCAGAAACTCTGCAGCGACAACGCCCTCGCCTTCTTCGAGCGCTTCTAGCCCTTCATTCCATTGACGGGCGGACATGCCGATCATTTGGCACGCCCGCCCGCACTCAACTTAAAGGACCGCATTTGACGCAGCAGTTCACGATTACCGTGCCCCGACCGGATGGAGCACCCATCCCCGTCATCGTCACCAAAAAGCGCGTCAAGAACTTTAACCTGCGCGTCACTTCGAGCGGCGAGGTCCACGCCAGCGCACCACTCGGCGCCAGCCGCGAGCGTATCGAAGCGTTCGTTCGGCGTAACAGCGCGTGGATCATCGACCGACTTGCCCGGCGCGAGCAGCGCCAGACGACAACCGACGAGCCGTTCAGTCCCCACTCGATCATTGCGCTTTGGGGCAAGCCCATCACCGTTCAGGACGCACTCGACCACAACTTCGAATCGCCCGCACCGCGACCCAAACAAGCCACGTTCGCAAGCTTTATGGGCGCCGACGGACCAAATGAGTGCCCACAGCCCCGGCGGCACGCAAACCTCGACGGCCTAACGCCCGAAGAACTCCAAGTTCACATCGATCAACTCTATGCGTCCGAGGTCACCGCAGCGCTGCGTGACATGGTGCATGCCTACGAAATCGCCATGGGCGTCACCGTGGCCCGCGTCTCGGTACGCAGCATGAAGACGCGCTGGGGCTCATGCACACCCAAAACCGCCACCATTCGCATCGCACGCGAACTTGCCGCCTATCCCGTAGAGTGCCTCGATATGGTTGTCGCCCACGAGCTCGTCCACTTGCTCGAGCCGAGCCACAACCAGCGCTTTCACGCCCTGCTCGACACGTATTGCCCCGATAACAGGTCACTGTCGCAGCGACTCAAAAAACCGCCCGCCGACGATATCTAGCGTCGGCTAGCGCACACGCTCGATTTCGACACCGCAGCTTGCCAGGGGCAGGCCGACAGGCGCCCACGGCTTATCGAGCTTGATGCGCACACCAAGCAGCGAGGGGTAACGGCGCAGCAACATCTGGGCTGTCCCCTCGGCTGCCGCCTCGATCAGCTTAAACGTATGCTCGCGCAGATAGCCGTCGACATCGTGGCAAACCGAGCCGTAGTCAATCGAGGCGTCCAAGCTATCGTGCTCCCCCGCCGCACGCAGGTCGGCATAGAGCACCAGAGACACGATGAACTTCTGTCCCAGCGCGTTCTCCTCGGGATACACGCCATGGTTGGCAAAGACCTCAAGGCCGTCGATGGTAATGCGGTCGGCATGGCGCAGATCGTCATAGTTCACGTGGGGAACCGCCGTTGCAGTGGAGATATCGCCCCTGCCACGGCGAGCCAGTTCGGCCCCCTCGGCCTTGGTTGCGTTCTCGGGTAGCTTTTTATTAGTCATCGCGATCGTCTCCTTCGTTTAGGACCCCGACCGCGCATACCGACTACACGCGAATCGACAGGTTCTTTTTATCATCGCTCCAGTTGCAAGCATTGCGCGCGGGACATGCAAAGCAGGCACGCGATGCCTTGTCGGCCGCATAGAGCAGGCGCTCGAGCGGCTGACTGTTCACGCGCAGCTTTCGATGGCCCAAGATAGCCGTCTTAATAGCTGCGGCGTCGGCTGGCGCAAACGCCACATCGTCGGGCATGCCGGCGAGAATTGCATCGGCGACGCGCTCGCTTGCAACATCATGGGATATACCCGATTCATACTGTTCATCTTTGCCGATATCGTGAAGAAGTGCCGTGGCATAGATGACCTCGCGGTCAAATTCGAGCCCTTCCTCAAGATTCTTGATCCACATAATGCGAGCGACATCGAGCAGATGATCAATACCGTGGCGACAAAAGATGCGCCCAGATTCCAGCTGAGCGATATTGCCCAGATGACGTCGGAACAGACCGTTGGCACAGATGTAATCAATGCGAGGCATGGCGCCAAAAGGAGTCAGGCCAGAAGCCATAAAGCCGCGACGCGGCGTTCCCTCATCGGTATTCGATACAAAGTCGTTGACGACCCTCATGTTAACGGCCCAGCATCCTAAAGAACCGTTCCTCAAGTGCGGGGTCTGTCTCAAAGACACCGCGACGAGCGAGCGTCACGGTCTTGGTGCCGGGCTTTTGCACACCGCGCATGGTCATGCACATGTGCTCGGCCTCCATGAGCACAATCGCTCCCTGGGGGACAAGATAATCCATAAGGGCATCGGCAACCTGCGCGCACAGCTGCTCCTGCAGCTGCAGGCGGCGGGCATAGACCTCCACCGTGCGGGCAAGCTTGGAAAGCCCGGCCACGCGACCATTGGGGATATAACCGATCGCTGCCTTGCCATAAAACGGCAGCAAATGGTGCTCGCACAGCGAGTAGAACGTGATGTCGCGCTCGATAACCAAATCGTTCGAAGCAACGGCAAAGGTTTTGGACAGATGCTCCTCCGCACTCTGGTCCATACCACCGGCAATCTCACCATACATACGGGCAACGCGCGCCGGCGTCTCCAGCAGGCCCTCACGAGTTGGGTCCTCGCCTATGCCCTCAAGCAACAGCTTGATGGCGGCCTCGACTTTTTCCTGATCGACCATCTGGGCCTCACTTTTCCGATTTCACGTTCGCGCTATGGTACCACGCCGGCGCACAGCCGCCACCAGCTACATAGTATGGGTCGAATAGACAGGATCGTCCCGCCAAAGCTCCACAGCGTCGCAAAGCGCAACATCCTCACGCGCAGCACGGGCGCGCGTGGCGTTCATATCGATCACACGCTGATTGCTCGAGCCCCTAAAGCGCAGCGTGATATCGTACAGATCCTGAACAAACGGACCGTCCACCAACATATCAAGACAGGCAAGGATGCGGTCCGTGACCTCGGTGTAGTGGCGACCGCCCGGCATAAGCTCCTCGAGCACATCACCGGTAAAGCACCAAATAGTCTTCCCCGACTCTACGGGATAGGCAGCGCGAACGCGCTCGACAAAGTCAACGAGCCCCGCCTGATTCTCGGGCTCCATAGGCTCGCCGCCCAAAATCGTCAGACCGTCAATAAAGGGATGATCGAGGCTCTCGATAATCTTATCCTCGACGGCACGATCGAAGGGCTCGCCCGCAGCAAAATCCCACGCGACAGAGTTAAAGCAGTTCTTGCACCCACGACGGCACCCGCTCACAAACAGAGAAGTACGAACGCCTTCCCCATCAGCAATGTCGAAATACTTAATGTTCGCGTAGTTCATAGGTAACTCTCCCGGGAGGCCGGGACATATCATCCCGTCCTCAAACATTCTCGGCCTGCGGCCTGCGAAACTGCGGGCGGGACGATATGTCCCGGCCTCATGCAAAGGGTAACTCAATGAACGAAGCGAACATCGAGTATAGGGTTCGAGGTCCAATAAAAACTTTGTTGCAGCTCAACCGTTGTTGCAAGCCAGTCGCAGTCGCAGCTCAAACAATTTCCGCTAAGAACTTCGAGGAGTGAGCAGACCGCATGCCGCATCTCAGCTACGTCAACTTGGCTGCCCCGTAGCGAGACGCCGGACCTTTGCTCGATATGAGTTCCGCACGAACAGGAGGCGCCAGTGGCGCCTCCGTCGTGAGTCAGGACTGTCCGAAATAGCGAGCAAAGGTCCGGCGGCTCGCTACGGGGCAGCCTGGGATGGATATTAGAGATGCAGCACGCGGTCGCGGATCTCCTCGGTTCGACCCTGGTTCCAGAATTGGGTACCGATGTAGCCGCACGTACGACGGGCGACGTTCATCTTCTCCTGATCGCGGTTACCGCAGTTGGGGCACTCCCACACCAGCTTGCCGTCATCCTCGACAATGCGAATCTCGCCGTCGTAGCCACACACCTGGCAGTAGTCGCTCTTAGTGTTGAGCTCGGCGTACATGATGTTGTCATAGATGTACTGCATCACGCGAATGACGGCCTTGAGGTTGTCCTGCATGTTGGGAACCTCGACGTAGGAGATGGCGCCGCCCGGCGAAAGCTGCTGGAACATACCCTCAAACTTAAGCTTATCGAAGGCGTCGATCTCCTCGGATACATGGACGTGGTAGCTGTTGGTGATATAGCCCTTGTCCGTCACGCCCGGGATGATGCCAAAACGACGCTGTAGGCACTTGGCGAACTTGTAGGTCGTCGACTCCAGCGGCGTGCCGTACAGCGAGAAGTCGATGTCGCTTTCGGCCTTCCACTCCGCACACTTGTCGTTCATGCGCTGCATGACCGCCATGGCGAACGGCGTGCCCTCCTTCTCGGTGTGGCTGTGGCCCGTCATGTACTTGACGCACTCATACAGACCGGCATAGCCCAGGCTAATGGTGGAATATCCGCCCACGAGCAGTTTGTCGATCGTCTCGCCCTTCTTCAGGCGCGCCAAGGCACCGTACTGCCACAGAATCGGTGCGGCGTCCGAAAGCGTGCCCATCAGGCGCTCGTGACGGCACAGCAGGGCACGGTGGCACAGCTCGAGGCGCTCGTCAAAGATCTTCCAGAACTTGTCCATGTCCTGATGCGAGCTCAGTGCGACGTCGGGCAGGTTGATAGTCACGACGCCCTGGTTAAAACGACCGTAGTACTTGGGCTTGTTCGGGTCATAGTTCAGCGCGTTGGCAACGTTGTTAAAGCCGTTGCCCGAACGGTCGGGCGTCAGGAAGCTGCGGCAGCCCATGCAGGTGTAGCAATCGCCATTGCCCGCGGTCTCGCCCTTCGACAGCTTGAGCTCGCGCATCTTCTTCTCGGAGATGTAGTCGGGCACCATGCGCTTGGCGGTGCACTTGGCAGCCAGCTGGGTCAGGTAGAAGTACGGGGAGTCCTCGTAAACGTTATCATCCTCGAGCACGTAGATGAGCTTGGGGAACGCCGGGGTGATCCACACGCCGGCCTCGTTCTTAACGCCCTCATAGCGCTGGCGCAGCGTCTCCTCCACGATCATGGCAAGGTCGTGCTTCTCCTGGGCCGAGCGAGCCTCGTTAAGATACATGAAGACCGTCACGAACGGCGCCTGGCCGTTGGTGGTCATAAGGGTCACGACCTGATACTGGATCGTCTGGACGCCACGACGAATCTCGTCGCGCAGGCGGTCCTCAACGACCTCGCGGACCTTTTCGGGGGATGCGGAAACACCGAGTTCCTCGAGCTCACGCGCGACTTCACCGCGGATCTTCTGACGGCTCACCTCAACAAAGGGGGCAAGATGGGTCAGCGAAATGGACTGGCCACCGTACTGGGAGGAAGCAACCTGGGCGATGATCTGCGTCGCGATATTGCAGGCCGTCGAGAAGCTGTGCGGCTTCTCAATTAGCGTGCCCGAGATAACGGTGCCGTTCTGGAGCATATCCTCCAGGTTCACCAGGTCGCAGTTATGCATGTGCTGGGCAAAGTAGTCCGAATCGTGGAAGTGAATCAGGCCCTCATTGTGTGCGTCCACAATCTCCTGGGGCAGCAGCACGCGCTGGGTCAGGTCCTTGGAGATCTCGCCGGCCATGTAGTCGCGCTGAACGGAGTTGACGGTCGGGTTCTTGTTGGAGTTCTCCTGCTTGACCTCTTCGTTGTTGCACTCGATGAGCGACAGAATCTTGTCATCGGTCGTGTTCTTCTGGCGCTTCAGGCTCTGAACATAGCGATAGATGATGTAGTGGCGAGCGACCTCGTAACAGTCGAGACGCATGATCTCGTCCTCGACCAGATCCTGGATCTCCTCGACCGAAACGGTATGGCCGGCATTCTCGCATGCCTCGGCGACGTTTTGAGCCGCGTAGATCACCTGGCGGTCGGTAAGGCGAGAGCCCTCCTCAACCTCCAAGTTTGCAGCACGGATGGCATTGACGATCTTATCGATGTCAAAGACAACCTCGGTGCCGCTGCGCTTGATGATCTTCATCCTCTTGCCTCTTTCGCGTCGTAATCTCATTGCGCTTCAGAGCCAAACGATGCCCGGCCGGGCTTGCCCCTGCCTTGCGGCGCCGTCGCGCAATCTGTGTTCTCGATAAACCATAGGTCCTCATGCGGACATTCCTCGCGGCCGATCAAGCGGCTCAAAGGCGTGTCCAAATGGGGTGAATAAGGTCCTCGTTCTCTGTCCGCCATCTATCATACGACAAAGACGCATCTATATCCTGTATTCTTTTTTTAGGTCAAACACAACATATAGTGTTTCAGCAGGTCAAAGCAATTGGTCATTTTGCAGACGCATTATAAATGAGGGGTTCTTGGCGAGTCGGTAAAACGTTACCAACACGGCTACCTGCATGGCAGTTATAAAACCCCCTTAGTCAAGCCGCTGACAAATCCTACCAAAACCAAGCCGCTCACGCCAAAAGAATCCAAAAGATTATGCTTGACCAACATGTTGCGGTCACGGTCGGCCAGGACGTATGCAATCTGCCGGCACCTCTACGGGGACCTTGGATCAATATTTGGTGGCAAATTTGACGGCGTGCTTGGTAGCAAAACAAAACAGCCCAGAGGACATAGCCTCTGAGCTGCGAACATTTGGTGGGCGTTAGAAGATTTGAACTTCTGACCTCTTCCGTGTCAGGGAAGCGCTCTCCCCCTGAGCTAAACGCCCAAATGGAGCGGACAACGGGGCTCGAACCCGCGACCCCAACCTTGGCAAGGTTGTGCTCTACCAACTGAGCCATGTCCGCTTACGAGGATTAATCTTACGTGATACCCGCATCCCATGCAAGAACTTTTTTTGAAAAGTTTTGCGACGCCCTCGCGAACCTCGCAAAGACATCAGCCACCACGGAAAGCGCAGGCAAACGCAAACTCGCCGCAAGAGGCCCCTACAACTCAGCGAGCATGATCCAGGCAGAACTGTCCTGCGCGAGCCTGCCGTCTGCAAGCGGTGATGAGGTGAGCAGGACCCTGCCCGCCGGCAGCTCCACAGGTGCTGCACCGAAGTTCGTCACACACGCCCAACCGTTGTCGCGGCGATAGGCGATGACGCCGCCCTCAGCGCCCTCGGCACCATCCGCAAGGCCGGTGCGCCCGTCAAGATCGAGCCACGCGAGATCGTTGGCGCACCCGCGCAGCTTGCGCCGCAGCCAGAGGGCGTCACGATAGAGCGCAAGCATCGATGTCGGGTCCGCTTCTTCCCTATCGGCAGCGCAATCGGAAAACCATGCAGGCTGCGGCAGATGGGGCGCCGCATCGGCGTCCGCCGGTGAAAACCCAAACGATCCGCCCTGCGCGGGATCGTCCGCCGCCACCCACGGCAGGGGCACACGGCAGCCGTCGCGCCCCTTCTCGCGCTTCGGTCCGTGCGTATTGGTCGCAGTAGGATCTTCGAGTGCAGTCCACGGAATGTCAGCCACCTCAAAAAGGCCGAGCTCCTCACCCTGATACACGTATGCCGAGCCCGGAAGCGCCAGCTCGAGCAAAAGGGCCGCCCGCGCGCGGCGCTCGCCGAGTTCACGGTCCTCGTCATAAGACGACCCGTCGCGTAAGAGCCAGTCGAGCGCAATCTGGTGGTAGCGCGTCGCCTTGATCTGCGGCAGGGCATAGCGCGTCGCCACGCGCGGCACGTCGTGGTTGGAGAGCACCCAGGTCGAGGCGGAATCGGATTCTATAGCTGCCTTCAAGCCCTCCTCGATTGCAGCGTGCATGTCATCATAGGTCCAAGTGGCCTTGGCAAACTCAAAGTTGAATGTCTGGCCAAGCTCGCTGGGACGCGCGTAGAGATACTGGCGTTCGGGCAGCACCCACGCCTCGGCAACGGCGCTGCGTGGCGGATCATAGCGGTCGAACACGCGGCGCCACTCGCGATAGATCTCGTGGACCTCGTTGCGGTCCCACAGCGGATGGGTGCCGTCCTCAACCATGTCATCGCCCTCGGCGAGATGCCACCGGTCGAGGTCATCGCGGTCGAGATCCTTGGCGAGACCGTGCGCCACATCAATGCGAAAGCCATCGACGCCTCGATCGCTCCAAAACGCCAGGACGTCGCAAAAGAACGCATGAACCTCGGGGCACGACCAGTCAAAGTCCGGCTGCTCGGGCGTAAACATGTGCAGATACCACTGACCGTCCGCGACGCGCGTCCAGGCGGGGCCGCCAAAGTTGGCATTCCAATTGGTGGGAGGCAGCTCGCCGTGCTCGCCGCGACCATCGCGGAAGATATAACGGGCGCGCTCGGGCGATCCGGGGCCGGCGGCAAGAGCGGCTTTGAACCAGGGGTGCTGGTTAGATGAATGGTTGGGCACGATGTCGACGATGACCTTGATGCCGCGCGCGTGAGCCGCAGCGATCATGTCATCGAAGTCGCCAAGCGAGCCGAGACGTGGGTCGACGTCGCAGTAGTCCGCCACATCATAGCCGCCATCGACGAGAGGCGATGGGTAAAACGGACTCAGCCAGATGGCCTCGACGCCCAGCCGCTCAAGATAGTCCATCTGTTGGGTAATGCCCGCGATATCGCCCAGACCCGAACCAGTCGAATCCTTAAACGAGCGCGGGTAAATCTGATAGATCGCGGCATCGGACATCCATGAGCGCGAGGAGGACTTTTCTGTAGCCATGGGGTGCGTCTCCCTTGCAACGAGGTTTTGCGAGATGCCCACGATGATACGCCCAAAGCTGACATTCACGGCAAACAACG